>NZ_JBWGIF010000010.1:0-251660 GCF_056312565.1 Pseudomonas sp. JE3303 | reverse complement strand
CACGCCGAGCTGATCGACAAGATCTACGACGCCACCGCCCCGACCGGCAATGCTGCCGTGACCATGGTGGTGCGCGAAGCCATCGGCGTGGTCGGTTTGGTGCTGCCGTGGAACTTTCCGCTGCTGATGCTGGCCTGGAAGATCGCCCCGTCGCTGGCCGCCGGTTGCTCGATCGTGGTCAAGCCTGCCAAGGAAACCACCCTGAGCGCGCTGCGCGTGGCCGAGCTGGCACACCAGGCCGGCGTGCCGGCCGGCGTGTTCAATATCCTCCCAGGCGGCGGCAGTGACGCGGGCCAGGCGATTGGCCGGCACATGGACATCTCCATGGTCAGCTTCACCGGTTCGACCGACACCGGCCGGTTGTTCCTCAAGTACTCGTCCGAGTCCAACCTCAAGCGAATCGTCCTTGAACTGGGTGGCAAGAACCCGGCCGTGGTCATGAACGACTGTGAGGACCTGAACGAAGTCGCCCAGTTCGTCACTGCCGGTGCCTTCTGGAACATGGGCGAGAACTGCTCCGCGTCCTCGCGCCTGATCGTGCACAAGGACGTCAAGGACGAGCTCTTGCAGTTGATCGGGAAGCACCTGGCTGACTGGAAACTGGGCGACCCGCTGGATCCCGACAACCGCCTGGGCGCCATGGTCAGCAAAGCCCACTTCGAGAAAGTGCGTTCGTATCTGGAGTACGCCGCCGAGCAGAAGCTCGACGTCGTGCTAGGCGGCGAGACCGAGTCGGGCGTGTTCGTGCAACCGACCATCATTGATGGGGTGACGCGTGATAGCCGGCTGTTCATCGAGGAGATTTTCGGGCCGGTGCTGAGTGTGACCAGTTTCTCGACCCTCGATGAAGCGATCGAGCTGGCCAACGATACTGTCTACGGCCTGGCGGCCTCGGCCTACACGGGCAGCCTGCGAAATGCGCTGCGCCTGTCGCGGGAGATTCGTGCCGGGGTGGTTACGGTGAACTGTTTTGGCGAGGGGGATGCGTCGACGCCGTTTGGGGGGTACAAGCAGTCGGGGTTTGGGGGGCGGGACAAGTCGGTTTGGGCGCATGATCAGTATACGGAGGTGAAGACTATCTGGATTAATGCGTCCTGAGGGGCTCAATTGTGAGTGGGGTTTTGGGTTCTGGGTGAATATCCAGTTCTTGTGGTGACGCTTAAATCGGTTTCGCCCTTACGGCGAAACCGATTTAAGCGCCACCACAAGAACTGGATATTCACATAAAAAAAATGCCCCACCACGCGCCAACGCACCGTCACTCAGCCCGTACCCGCACCTCAGGCCCTTTAAGGATACGCTTGCCCCCCTGCTCCCCAACCTCCACCGCCTGCCCATCCCGCTGCTTACCCTGCCGCGCCTGCCCCACCAACCGAGGAATCAAATCCCCTTCCGGCAAATGCTGCCAGAAACGACCAGGCATATGCTGCCGCAAAGCACCAGGATTCAACCGGGCCGGATTGAAGATATGCCGGTAATAGGTACGCCAGAGCTCAGCCCCAGGATCATCAGCGTGACGCGCCCACTCCTGCCACTGCGGCGGACAACGCCGGCGATAGTCCAATGCCTTGCCATCGAAACGAATACCATCCAGAGGCGACGCGATCAGCCAGCGCTGGCGGCCAAGACGCTCGGCAAAATGCCCGCTGGCACTCTCAAGAATGTCGTGGGCCGGTTCATGAAAGGCCACAAGATCAAGCTGCAACTGGTCAGCCAGCACCGCAGGCAACGGCACAAAGCGGGCGAAGGCATGCAGGTGATGCGCTTCGCGGCTGACCTGCTTGATCCGCCGCTGCAACTCGCTGCCCAGGCGCTCGCCGGCAAGCATGGCGGTGCGGTCTCCATGGGCGACACGCCACAACACTTCGTACAGCAAGCTCCAGCGCTGCTCGCCCCGGTAGCGCGCGGCCTGTTCGAGCTGCGCCAGCAAGGCTGCGGGTACCCGCGCGCGAAACGGTCCAGGGCCCTCTGGCAAAGGGGCCGGCACTGCCAGCAGATCATCCATCGGCCCTTGGGCCCACGTCACCTGCGACGGGTCAATGCCATGCCCAAGCAACACGCGGGCCTGGCTGCGCCAGACGGCGAAGACATCGTCGCAGTCGAGGGCGATCATCCCCAGAGACCCATCTGCACCGGCGCCTGCGGCTCCCGCAAGCGTGATCGCAGCAGGCTGCTGCGCATCTCTGCCTCGGGCGGGCGATAGTCGCTGGTGACAACGAATGGCCGGGCCTTGTCGAGCACGCAGCGCAGCTGGATCAGATCGTCATACCGGATCCGTCGTTCACGGCGCAACGCCACCAGGCGTTGCACGCTGCGCAGGCCGATACCGGGGATGCGCGCCAGCAGCGCAGGCTCGGCGCGGTTCAGGTCCAGCGGGAAGACCTCGCGGTTGGCCAGCGCCCAGGCGAGCTTGGGGTCGATGTCCAGCGCCAGGTTACCCGTGGAGGCGAGCAACTCGCCTGCCTTGTAGCCGTAGCCGCGCATGAGAAAGTCCGCTTGGTACAGGCGGTGCTCGCGTAGCAGCGGCGGTGCTGCCAGCGGCACGCTGCTCGGGCTGTCGGGGATGGGGCTGAACGCCGAATAATAGACGCGCTTGAGGGCAAAGCCCTGATACAGCGACTCGGCGTTACGCAGGATGGTGCGGTCGTCGGTGGCGTCGGCCCCCACGATCATCTGCGTGCTCTGCCCTGCCGGGGTGAAGCGCGGCGCGCGCGGCTCGCCCGCCACGGCCTGCTGGCCCAGGTGAATGGTATTCATGGCCTGTCGAATGGTACGGACCTGTTTCTCGGGCGCCAGCCGCTGCAAGCTCTCGTCGGTGGGCAACTCGATGTTGACGCTCAGCCGGTCGGCCAGGCGCCCTGCCTCTTCGATCAGCAACGGGTCGGCATCGGGAATGGTCTTGAGATGGATGTATCCGCGGAAGTTGTGCTCTTCACGCAGCAGCCGCGCCACCCGCACCAGCTGCTCCATGGTGTAGTCGGCCGAGCGGATGATGCCCGAACTCAGGAACAAACCGCTGATGCAGTTGCGCCGGTAGAAATCCAGCGTCAGGCGTACCACCTCCTCGGGCGTGAAGCGCGCGCGCGGCACGTTGCTGGAGCGACGGTTGACGCAGTACTGGCAGTCGTACAGACAGAAATTGGTCAACAGCACCTTGAGCAGCGAAACGCAGCGCCCGTCCGGGGTGTAGCTGTGGCAGATCCCCATGCCATTGGTCGCGCCTAGCCCGTCCCGCCCTCGGGAGCTGCGCTTGGGCGCGCCGCTGCTGGCGCACGAGGCATCGTACTTGGCGGCGTCGGCGAGGATGCCGAGCTTGGCGATCAATTCCATGGGCACTGTCTCTATACTGATGATACATACAGTATTTGCAGTCGCGTCCTACTGCAAGTGCCCCTCATCGCCTACCGCGAAAAACACTGCAGACCACGACGCATATTGACGCTGCCGCTTGAGGTGAAAAGAAAAGCTAAAGATCAGCAGTCCTTGGCCGAAAGTATTAGTAATGACTAAAGTGCCACTAGTCGGAAGCTAGTCCAAAAGCATTGCCTAAGTAGTGGCTCAAGGCCATATTCACCCTTCCCAACCTTCTTTCGAACGACCCCATCATGCTCAGAACCGTACCTTGTCTGGCAGCATTGACGCTGCTCAGTGGGTGCAATGGAATGCCGTCGAATTTTGCTTCAGATCCAGTGTATGACCAGGCCTTTGTCGTTACCTCGGGCGCCCCGCTGCCGATGCTGCTGATGGCCACCGCCATCCAGTGGAACGAAGACTATGCCGTTACCGCCAAGCACACCCCCTTCCTGAAAGGCGTGGTGCACGAAGGCGTGGGCGACGTGGTGTTCTTCAAGCACAAGGCCAGCCGGGCCCCGCTGTGGCGCCAGTCGGTCACAGGCGAAGCGGTCACCGCCGTGGGCTTCAACAGCTTCATGATGCCGGTCAAGGGCGCGGGTCATACCCTGCCGGGCCTGGTGCGGCTCGAAGGAACCAAGGGCGGTGTGTTCTATTCGGTGCATGATGGCCCGACGGTCAAGGGCATGTCGGGGGGGCCGGTGTTCGCCCAGGATGGCAAGGTGGTAGGGATCACCATCGCCTTCATTTCCAACAGCGACGTTTCCAAGCTCAAGCGACCCGATCTGGCGGGCGCCCAACGCTTGAGCGTGTTCATGCCCTACAGTGAAATCGACCAGGAATGGCAACGGTACCAGTACCGCCTGGCGCGCAATGCCAAGCCGATGACGCCGCCGCAGCCGATCCGCGGCTTTATAGCAACGACGGCCAAGTGATCCTGCCAAGGCCACTTTTTGGCTGATCCCGAGGATAGGACCTATTCTCAGGAGCTCATGGCAAGGAAGCCGTCACCTGGCGCAGCAGTACGCCCACCCAAGGAGCCTGTGAACACTACATACATCACAGAGGAGCAGCGATCATGGGGTATGTCACGACCGGCGACGGTGTCGAAATCTACTACAAGGACTGGGGTCCACGAGACGCAGACGTCCTTTTCTTCCATCACGGCTGGCCACTGAGCGCCGATGACTGGGACGCCCAGCTGCTGTTCTTCCTGCAGCAGGGTTTTCGCGTCATTGCCCATGACCGGCGCGGCCATGGCCGTTCGAGCCAGGTCTGGGACGGCCACGACATGGACCACTACGCCGACGATGTCGCTGCGGTGGTGCGTCACCTGGCCCTCGGCAAGGCAGTGCATATCGGACACTCGACCGGCGGCGGTGAAGTGGTCCGCTACATCGCCCGCCATGGCGAGGAACGGGTCGCCAAGGCCGTGCTGATCGCCGCGGTGCCGCCGTTGATGGTGCGCACGGAAAACAACCCCGAAGGCCTTCCCAAGTCGGTGTTCGACGATTTTCAGGCCCAAGTGGCAAGCAACCGGGCGCAGTTCTACCAGGATGTGCCGGCCGGGCCGTTCTATGGCTACAACCGGCCCGGGAGCGAGGCGCGCGAGGGTGTGATCCTTAATTGGTGGCGCCAGGGCATGATGGGCAGCGCCAAGGCTCATCATGACGGCATCGTTGCTTTCTCGCAGACCGATTTCAGCAATGACCTGCGAGGGATCTCCGTCCCGGTACTGGTGATGCATGGGGACGACGACCAGATCGTGCCCTACGGGAACTCCGGCCCGCTGTCGGCGCAGCTGCTGCGCAACGGCACGTTGAAAACCTATCCCGGGTTCCCGCACGGCATGCCCACCACCCACGCCGAGATCATAAACGCCGACTTGCTGGCATTCATCCGCAGCTAGCGCCGCCGGCCGACGGCGGGAAACTTGCCGGGAGGTTGCGCTACCCAGCGAAAAAGTCTCGGCAAAAGCTTACAATCGCGCGACATTCACGACAGTCATACAGGCCCCCGGTCATGCCGCTCGACCCACCCACGATGTTGATGCTCACGATCGCCCTCGCCGCCGCCGCGGCGCTGTACCTGGCGATCGAGTGGGGCGTTGTCCGTGAGCCTTCGTTGCTGTTCTGGAGCGCAGGCTTCGCAACCATCAGCGTGGGCTGCACCCTGGCCCTGTTGCGCAGCAACGGATTGCTGCTGATCGGCATCTGGTTCGCCAATGGCTTGCTGGTGACGGCGCACTGGCTGTTCCTGCTGGGGGTCGCGCGCTTTACCCAGACACGCCTGTCCCGAGCCTGGTATCTCATCTTCGCCGTCTGGGCCGCAATGTTGTGGCTGCCCGAAGACCCGGCATGGTCGAAAGTCATGCTGGTGGTCAACTCGCTACTGGTCGCCATCCAGATGCTCAGGGCCAGCCTCCTCCTGCGCCCGCATGGGCGGTCATTGAGCGTCGGTGCGGTGCAGCTGCGCTATGTGCTGCTGCTCCACGGGCTGTTCTATGTGGTGAAGGCTCTGACGGCCGTGGTGCCGGGCACGGTGATCGACCTGGCGGCCTTCCGCGGGGAAATCATCCAGATCTCGCTGGTCGAGGGGGTGATGGCGGTCATGCTGATCGCGCTGTCGATGACCGGTACCGAGCGTTACCGCCGCGAGCGGCGTATTGCCCGACTGGCCGCTCGCGACCCACTGACCGCCCTGTACAACCGCCGCGCGCTCGAGGTCCGTGCGCCGCGCTTGCTGGAAGAGGTTTCGACGAAGCGTCCAGGCGCACTGCTGCTGATCGATATCGACAACTTCAAGCTGGTCAACGACCTGTACGGGCATACGGCTGGCGACCGCCTGTTGATCGCACTCAGCGAGATGATCCGCTCGGTGCTGCCCGAAGGCTCGCTCGCCGCGCGACTGGGCGGTGACGAGTTCATCATCCTGCTGCGCGATGCCTCCAGCGAGGAGATCGTCGCGATCGGCAACGCGCTGCGCTACCAATTCCAGGAAAGCGCCTCGCTCACATTTGCCACGCCCGCTGCGGTGACCCTGAGCATTGGGGCCAGCCTCTTCGACCAGCCGCCCGCCAGCCTGGCGGCGCTGATCGAGCAAGGCGACTCGGCGTTGTATGAATCCAAGCGTGGGGGGCGGGACCGCATCCGCCTGGTGGACCGTACCGTACAGGAGCGTACCGCATAGCGCTGCGGTGGGGGCCTGTGACAACTGCGTTGTAAAACATTATTCTCTTCCGGTATCTCCCTAAGCCTCAATATGTGAGAGCCGAATATGAAAATCGATGACATGGACGCTTTCGTCGCGGTCATTCGTTGCCAGTCGACCAACCTCGCCGCCGAGGCGTTGCAACTGACCCAGCCGGCGATCACCCGGCGGGTGCAGAACTTCGAGGAAGACCTGGGTGCGACCTTGCTCGACCGCAACACCAAGCCCCTCAAGCCCACGCCGATGGGACTGCGGGTGTACGAGCAGTGCAAGGCGATCCTGCGCGAGATCGATGCGTTGCGCGAGCTGGTGGCCAACCATGGCGCGCCATCGGGCACCTTGCGCCTGGGCGTGCCGCAGACCCTGGGCGACGTGGTGCTGCTCGAGGCCCTGGCACAGATCCGCAGCGCCTATCCGGAGTTGCGCACGCAAGTGGTCAGCGGCTGGGGCAGCAGCTTGATCACCAGGATGGAAAACGGCGAGCTCGATGCCGCCGCCGCACTGTTTCCACCGGGCAAGATCTTCCCCGAGGGCATTGCCAGCCGCTCGATCGGCCGCATGCCGTTGCGTGTGGTCGCCGCACGCGGCAGCGCGGGCAAGCGCAGCTACAAGCTCAAGGACTGCTATACGCGCGGCTGGGTGCTCAACCCCGACGGCTGCGGCTTTCGCGCTGGGCTCCAGCGGGCACTGAGCGAGCAAGGATTATCACTGTCGATCAACCTGGAGACGTTCGGCACCGAGTTGCAGCTGGGCCTTGTCGCCAATGGCCAGGGCCTGGGGCTCGTACCCGAGCCGCTGCTGCTGGCCAGTCCGCTGCGCGACCAGCTCGATGTGCTCAACGTCACTGATTTCAAGCCGCAGGTGGATCTCTGGCTGTTTCATCCCCGTTATCTGGGCAACCTGCAGGAACCGGTGGAGCTGTTTGGCACCGTCGCCGCCGGGCGGCTGGAGCGTTAAAATGCAAATTATGCATAAAGACATAAATGGTTAATTCTTCAAACCAATAATTAGCATAGAACCAAAAAGACTTTTACAGCGCTCAACTATAAGAATACGGTCTTACCACAGACCGTATCTCCAGGGATGAGTGCCCATGAGTCAGCCCCCTTCCGAGCGCGCCCTTGCCGAGCTCACCCAGGCCCTGGCCGCCAACGCCGAGGGTTACGACCGCAGCGGCGAGTTCCCCCAGGACAACTTCAGGCTGCTGCACCAGCACGGCCTGCTCGCCCTCACGGTGCCTCGCGCACTGGGTGGTGGCGGCGCAGACCTGCAGACCGCCCGGAGGGTGATCAGCGCCGTCGGCAAAGGTGACCCTGCTACCGCGTTGATCCTGGTGATGCAGTACCTGCAGCATTTTCGCCTCCAGGACGAAGCGCGCTGGCCCCAGTCCCTGCGAACCCGGGTTGCCCGCGACGCCGTCGAGCACGGCGCACTGATCAATGCCTTTCGCGTCGAACCCCAATTGGGCACGCCGGCCCGTGGCGGCCTGCCCGGTACCCTGGCCCGGCGTACGCCGGAGGGCTGGCGCCTGTCAGGCAGCAAGATCTACTCCACCGGCAGCCACGGCCTGACCTGGTACCTGGTGTGGGCGCGCAGCGATGATGCCGATCCTTTGATTGGCGGCTTCCTGGTGCACAAGGACACTCCTGGCATCGAGATCGTCGATGACTGGGACCACCTGGGCATGCGTGCCACCTGCAGCCATGAAGTGCGCTTCGACAATGCCTTGATCCCGTTGGACCACGCTGTATCGGTCAGCCCCCTCAGTGCCCCCCGCGCCGAACTCGATGGCCAGGCGCTGCTGTGGATGTCGGTGCTGTTGCCGGCGCTGTACGACGGCGTGGCCCAGGCCGCGCGGGACTGGCTGGTGACGTTTCTGCAATCGCGCACGCCGACCAACCTGGGTGCGCCGCTGGCCAGCCTGCCACGCTTCCAGGAGGTGACCGGACGCATCGACACGCTGCTGTTCAACAACCGCACTCTGCTCGACAGCGCCGCCAGCGGCCAGGTCGAGCCGCAGCACGCCGGACAGCTCAAGCACCTGGTCAGCAGCAACGCTATCCGCGCCGTCGAGCTTGCGATCGAAGCCGCCGGGAATCCGGGGCTGTCACGCAAGTATCCGCTGGAGCGCCATTACCGCGATGTGCTTTGCAGCCGCATCCATACCCCGCAGGACGACGCAGTGCTCGGCCAGGCCGGCCGGGATGCGCTGACCCTGGCCCACTGAATATCGACATACGATCTCCGGAGTTCCCTTGATGAATGCCCTTACCGCTTTGCCCGTTGCCACCCGTGATGTCCGCCAGCGCGTCAGCGCCGAGGAATGGGAAGTCCGCGTCAAGCTCGCCGCTGCCTATCGCCTGGCTGCCCTGTTTCGCTGGACCGACCATATCTACACGCACTTCTCGGCCCGCGTGCCCGGCCCTGACGAACACTTCCTGATCAACCCTTTCGGCCTGCTGTTCGATGAAATCACCGCTTCCAACCTGGTCAAGGTGGATGTCGACGGCGAGTTGATCGACGACCCGCTGGGTCTGGGCATCAATCAGGCCGGCTACGTCATCCACAGTGCCATTCATCGCGCCCGCCATGACCTCAAGGCGGTGCTGCACACCCATACCCGCGACGGCGCGGCGGTATCGGCGCAGCGTGACGGGCTGCTGCCGATTTCCCAGCACGCCCTGGCCTACTACAGCCGCGTCGCCTACCACGGCTATGAAGGCGTGGCCCTGGACCTGGACGAGCAAGAGCGCCTGGTAGCCAACCTGGGTGACAGCAACATCCTGATCCTGCGCAACCACGGCCTGCTCACCGGCGGCATCAGTGTCGAGCACGCCTTTCGTGAACTGCATGGCCTTGAGCGGGCCTGCAACATCCAGGTCGCGGCCCAGGCTGGCGGCAATGCCGGATTGCAACATGCCTCGCCGCAGGCCATCGCCAAGGTCCACGAGCAATCCAAGCGCTTTTCAGACGGCAAGGGCGAAGGCATCACGCGGCATTGGGATGCGCTGATCCGTCAACTGGACCGCGAAGGCCAGGACTACAAGCACTGATTGCGCAAACCACCTCCATTACAAGGACATGCCGATGAGCACACCCCGCCTCGCACGACACCTGCTGGCCGCCAGCGCCCTGGCGCTCGGCCTCGTCGGCTGCTCGCCCCCGGGCGACAGCACGGACGCTGGCAAGACCCTGAACATCGCCTTCTTCGGCGACAACACCACGCTGGTCAGCGTCGACCCCTTCCAGGTCTACTGGCTCGAACACCGCGTGCTCTTGCGCAACGTGGCCGAGTCCCTGACAGACCAGGATCCCGACACCGGCAAGATCATCCCCTGGCTCGCCGAACGCTGGAGCATCAGCGATGACGCGCTGAGCTACACCTTCGAGCTGCGCCGGGACGTCACCTTCAGCAATGGCGAGCGCTTCGACGCCCAGGCGGTAAAGACCGCCTTCGACAGCAACAAGGCCTTCGCCAAGGAACTGCCCGCGACATTCGGCGCGACCTACCTTGCAGGCTACGACCATGCCGAGGTGGTCGACGAGTTCACCGTCAGGCTGGTACTGGCACGCCCCAACGCGGGCTTCCTGCAGGCCACATCCACCACCAACCTGGCGGTGCTGGCGCCAGCGTCCTACGCCCTCAGCGCCAAGGAACGGTCGCTGGGCAAGATCATCGGCACCGGTCCGTTCGTGCTCGAGCACTACACCCCTGAAGTCGGCGCGCGGCTGGTCAAGCGCGAGGGCTACCACTGGGCCTCGGCCAATGTGAAAAACAAGGGCGAAGCGCACCTGGACGCCGTCGAGATCAGCTACATTCCCGAAGAAAGCGTGCGCAACGGCCTGTTCGTGCAGGGCAAGGCCGACATTCTCTGGCCGCGCAATCCGTTCTCGGAGGTCGACCTCAAGCTGTTCCAGTCCAAAGGCGCGACCATCCAGAGCCGCTCCCTGCCAGGTCCCGCGCTCAACCTCTACCCCAACACCCGTGACGACCGCCTGCTCGCCGATCGCCAGGTACGCCTGGCGCTGCAAAAGTCGATCGATCGCAAGAGCTACGCCAGCACCGTGTACAACGCGCAGTTCCCGGTGGTGACCGGCGTGTTCGACGTGACCACGCCCTACTTCAAGCCCCAGGCCGACAAGCTTGCCTATGATCCGCAGGGCGCCGAGCGACTGCTCGACCAGGCAGGCTGGACCAGGGGCGCTGACGGCTATCGCCACAAGGACGGCAAGCGCCTGACCCTGAGCTACAACCTCACCCCGGCCGAGACCGCGGGCGACGTACTGGTACAGGACCAGCTGCGCAAGGTGGGTATCGACCTCAAGCTCAACGTACTGACCCGTGCCGAATGGGTCGCCGGCAACGCGTCGGGCAGTTATGACCTGACCTCCACCTACATGACCCGCGCCGACCCGATCATCCTGCAGACGATCCTCGATCCGCGCGCGGCCAACAGCGCCAGCCTTGCCACCAAGACCTACGAGCCGCAGACCCTGGTCGCGGCCCAGGCGCTCTTCGACAGCGGCATCACCGCCACCGGCAGCGGCCAGCGCGCCCAGGCCTATGGAGCGCTGCAGGACCTGCTGGTCGACGAAGCTTCGGCGTTCCCGCTGTATGAACGGGTCTGGCAGGCGGCCACCGCGCCGCGGGTCAAGGACTTCCGCTGGACCGCAGAAGGCTTTGCCTTGCTCAGTGACATTCAGGTCGGCCAGCCATGAAACGCTACCTGATCGGCCGGGTCGGCCAGGCGCTGCTGGTGTTGTGGGGCGCCTACAGCATCACCTATTTCATCCTCTACCTGCTGCCGGGCGACACCTTGTCGATCATGCTCAGCGCCTCGGGCATGGAGGCCGACGGGCTGTCGCCGGAGGCACTGGACCAGGCACGGGCCTACTACGGGCTGGACAAGGGCCTGTTCGAGCAGTACGTCGACCTGCTCGGCGGCGCGGTACAGGGTGATTTCGGCCAGTCGCTGTCGCTTGGCCGCCCGGTTGGGGAACTGCTGCTCGAACGCCTGCCGCAAACCCTCTCGCTGGCGGGACTGGCGATCGTGCTGTCGCTGGTCGGCGGCATCGGCCTGGCCTGCCTTACTGCCTACGTGCGCTGGCAGCCGTTGAAAACCGCGCTGGCGCGACTGCCGTCGCTGGGCTTCTCGGTGCCGGTGTTCTGGATGGGCCTGCTGCTGATCCAGGTGTTCGCCTTCAGCCTGGGCTGGTTTCCTGCCACCGGCAGCCGCGGATTCGACAGCCTGATCCTGCCGGCGGTCACCCTGGCGATCCCTAGCGCGGCGGTGTACGCCCAGGTACTGCAACGGGGTTTCCAGGACGTCTGGTGCCAGCCGTACATCATCACCGCCTTCGCCAAGGGCCTGAGCCGCTGGCAGGTGCAGGCGCGCCATGGCCTGCGCAACGCCGCCCTGCCGATCCTGACCCTGATCGGCCTGCAGGTGGGCAATACGGTATCGGGCGCGGTGCTGGTGGAAACCATTTTCGCGCGCAATGGCGTAGGCCGCCTGGCGCAGGAAGCCGTGCTGTGCCAGGACATCCCGGTGGTGCTGGGCGTGGTGGCGGTCTCGGCGGCGGCATTCGTGCTGGTGAACCTGATCGTCGACCTGCTCTATCCCCTACTCGATCCGCGCATCGCGCGCACAGCAAAGGTGTCGTAGCCCATGACCACCGATACTCGCCTGTTTCGTCCCGGCCCGAGCCTCGCCTGGAAACGCCGCAGCCGCCTGCAACGCATGACGGCGGCACTCAGGCCACTGCTACGCCGCCCGGGCTTCAGCCTCGCGGTGCTGGTAGTGCTGTTCGCGCTGGCCAGCGCCTTGGTGCCACAACTGCTGACCAGCTTCGATCCCTATGCCACCTCCCCTGCCGCCAAGCTCACCGCGCCCAATGCCGTGCACTGGTTCGGCACCGACGAACTGGGGCGCGACCTGTATACCCGAGTGGTCTACGGATCAAGCCTGTCGGTGCAGGCCGCCCTGCTGGCGGTGGGCATCGCCCTGCTGGGCGGACTGGGCCTGGGCGTGCTGGCTGGATTCGCCGGAGGGCGCGTCGATGCATTGATCATGCGCGTGGTCGACGTGCTGCTGGCCTTGCCGGGCCTGTTGCTGGCGCTGGCGATCGTCACCGCGATCGGCTTTGGCACGGTGCCGGTGGCGATCGCCGTCGGTATCGGCATCATCCCGGGCTTTGCCCGCACCACCCGCGCCGAAGTGCTGCGGGTCAAGACGCTGCCCTACGTAGAGGCCGCGCGTCTCGGCGGCGCCAGCTGGGGACGCACATTGCTGCGGCACATCCTGCCCAATGCCTGGGGCCCTGTGGCGGTGCTCGCGACCCTCGACTTCGGCGCGGCGATCCTGGCCACGGCAGGCTTGAGCTTCCTGGGCTTCGGCGCGGCGCCACCGGCCGCCGAGTGGGGCACCCTGATCGCCAATGGCCGGCATTTCTTGATCACCGCGCCCTGGGTCTCGCTGCTGCCCGGCCTGTTCGTGGTCGCCGTGGTGTTCAGCCTCAATCACCTTGCCCGTACCGCCGAGGAAAACCAGCGATGAGCCAGCACGCATTGATCGACATCCGCGACCTGCAGGTCAGCTATCAGGTAGACCGGCACCTCACCCCTGCGGTCAAGGGCCTCTCATTTTGCATGGCGCGGGGCGAAACAGTGGCCATCGTCGGCGAATCCGGCTCCGGCAAGTCCACCCTGGCCAACACCTTGCTCGGATTGCTGCCGGACAACGCGCGGATAACGGGCGGTCGAGTCCAGGTCAATGGCATCGACCTTGGCGGGGCCAGCGAACGGCAGAAGCGTCAGCTGCGCGGCCGGACCATCGGCCTGGTGCCACAAGATCCGCTGGTGAGCCTGAACCCGACACTGCGCATCGGCCAGCAGATTGGCGAAGCACTGGTGCTGGCCCGGGGCCGGCGCTACCCGGGGCTGGATGCCGATATCCTCGAGCTGCTGAGCCAGGTCGGGTTGGACAAGCCGGCCCTGCGTGCGCACCAGTATCCCCATGAGCTGTCGGGCGGCATGCGCCAGCGGGTGCTCATCGCAATTGCCCTGGCGGGCGATCCGCAGTTGATCATCGCCGACGAGCCCACCAGTGCCCTGGACGTCACCGTGCAGCGGCGCATCCTCGACCATCTGCAGCGACTGGTCAGCGAGCGCGGCATCTCGCTGTTGATCATCACCCACGACCTGGGCATGGCCACCGACCGCGCCGACCGCCTGCTGGTGATGAAACAGGGCTTGTTGGTGGAGCAAGGCCCGCCAGGGCAGATCCTCGATGCTGCGCAACATCCCTACACCCGCGCGCTGATCAGCGCAGCACCGGCTTTCGCAGGACGCCGTCCGCCACGTCCGGCAGCGGCACTCCAGGGCGAGCCCATCCTGTCATTGCAAGGCGTGGGCAAGACCTTCGCGCTGCCGCCCAGCAAAGGCGAAGACAGTCATTTCGTGGCGCTGGAGAACCTCGACCTGCAGGTGTATCCCGGCCAGACCCTGGCGATTGTCGGAGAGTCCGGCTCGGGCAAGAGCACCGCATTGCGCATCGCCCTTGGACTCGACAAGCCCACCCAAGGGCGCGTGCTGTTCGAGCAGCAGGACATCACCGCGCTCAGCTGGCGCGAGTTTCGCCCCTTGCGCCGGCGTATGCAGCTGGTGCAGCAGAACCCCTTCGGCGCCCTTGATCCCCGCTTCACGGTGTTCGACAGCATCGTCGAGCCGCTGGTGTCGTTTGGCCTGGCCAAGGGCGCGGCGCTGGAGTCGGCCGCACGCGAGCTGATCAGCCGGGTGCACCTGCCGCAGGACTACCTGGACCGCCTGCCCCGTGAGCTGTCTGGCGGTCAGCGCCAGCGCGTGGCGATTGCCCGGGCGCTGGCGCTGCAGCCGGACCTGCTGCTGCTCGACGAGCCCGTCAGCGCGCTTGATGTATCGGTGCAGGCGCAGATCCTCGCGCTGCTCGAAGAGCTGCAGCGCGATCTGGGCGTGGCCTACGTACTGGTGTCCCATGACCTGTCGGTGGTGGCCAACATGGCCGACCAGGTGCTGGTGCTGCGCCAGGGCCGCGTGGTGGAGCACGGGCCGGTGGATCGAGTGTTCGGACAGCCACAGAGTGAGTACACCCGCGAGCTGATCGCGGCGATACCTGGCCGCAAGGCGGCTGCCTGAGGTCAGGACCGACAGATTTTCGATAGAGAGGACTTGCTGCCGTGCCACGCGCAACTGGGCCTTGTAGGCGCCCAGATGCGCCGGGCAGGAGCGGTTCAGCGGCTGATTTCGAGCCCTAGGTTTTCACGCAGGGTACTGCCCTCATACGCCGTGCGGTACACCCCCCGCTCCTGCAACAGCGGCACCACTTCCCGGGTGAACCGCCCGAACTGCTCGGGATGCCCGATGTAGATGTTGTACCCATCCAGCGCCCGTGCCTCGAACCACTCGGTCATCCTGGCCGCGATCGTCTCGGCGGAGCCGGCGAACGCACCTGGGCGCAACTGGCGGCCGAACTCGACTGCCTGGCGCAAGCTGAATCCCTTCTCCCGCGCCTGGTCGGCAATGCGCTTGGCGTTGGTGAAGAAGCTGCTGCGCGCAGCTTCCAGGCTCTCCTGGGGGAACGGTGCGTCCAGGCCGTACTGGCTGAAGTCGTGCCAGCCAAAGTTGCGTCCGAACTCCTTGAGCGCCAGCTCGAAGCTGTGATCCGCCTGATGATAGTGCCGTTCGATTTCACGGGCATGCTCGTCGGTGTCACCGACATAGATCTCGGCACCCGGCAACACCAGCAATTGCTCGGGATCGCGCCCGAGCCTGGCCGCGCGTTGCTTGATGTCGCGGTAGAACGCCTGCCCCTGCTCGATGCTGGCGGCGTGGGTGAACACCACGTCGGCCGTGGCCGCGCCCAGCTCACGTCCCTGCTCCGAATCACCCGCCTGGAAGATCACCGGCTGGCCCTGGGGCGAGCGCTGGATGTTCAGCGGGCCGACCACCGAGAAATGCTCGCCCTTGTGGTTGAGCGCATGCAGCTTCGCGGAATCGAGGAACTGGCCCGTGCTGCGGTCGCGGACAAAGGCATCGTGCTCGTACGAGTTCCACAGCCCCTGCACCACCTGGACGTGTTCCCGGGCGCGGCCATAACGGGTGTCGTAGTCATAGTGCTCGTCGCGTCCATAGTTGCCGGCGGTACCGGCGTCGCCGCTGGTGACCACGTTCCAGCCCGCGCGGCCCTTGCTGATCAAGTCCAGCGAGGCCAGGCGGCGGGCGACATTGTAGGGCTCGTTGTACGAGGTGGTCAGGGTGCCTACCAGGCCCAGGTTGCGCGTGCTCACGGCAAGCGCCGAGAGCAGGGTCAAGGGCTCCAGGCGATTGAGATAGTGGGAGGGTGAACCCGGCGTGATGAATTGGCTGTCGACGATGAATATGAGGTCGAACAGCGCGGCCTCGGCCTGGCGGGCGATGTCGATGTACCAGTCGATGCTGACGCTGGCATCTGCCGGCAGTTGCGGGTCGAGCCACAGGTTGTGGCGCCCGGGACCGCCGCAGCCCATGGTCAGCGCGCCCAGCTTGATCTGTCGTTTGCTCATTGCGGACTCCTGAGTGCGGTGCTGAATGAGGTGTCGAACAGACTGGCCGCCGGGTACGACTTGATCAGTCCCAGGCCTGCAAAGAAGTCGACGGTTTTCTGCGCCTCGGTCAGCACCTTGGGATCGAGCGGCGCGACGTCCGTGCGAGCACGGGCGAACCAGGCGCGGGCGATGTCGCGGTCGGCGCGGGTGCGCTTCGCCCAGGCGTCGGCATAGGCTTCGGTATGGGCCGGGTCGCTCAGGGTCCAGTCACGGGCCTTCTTCAGGCGCTGCAGGAAATCGTTGATCTGCGGGCGCTTGTCTTCCACCGCCTGGGTGTTGGCGACCACGAAACTCTGGGCCGGAATCAGCCCGTCGGCGGTGGCGAGCACTCGCGCACCCTGGCGTTCCTGCTGGGTCACATAGGGCTCCCAGGTCGCGATCACGTCGACCGAGCCGCCATCCAGGGCATGCGAGGCGTCCAGCGCGCTGAGGTAACGGAGCTCGAGGGCATCCCGCGCAATGCCGGCCTGGTCCAGGGCGCTGAACAGCAGCTGCTGGCTCCACGAGCCCTTCCAGATGGCCGCACGCTTGCCGCGCAGGTCTTCGAGTGTCTTGATGGGCGAATCCTTGCGCGCCAGGATGGCCACGCCACCCAGGTTCTGCCGGGTGACCGCGATGACCTTGATCGGCGCGCCCAAGGCGCCGAGGAACAGCGGCGGCGCATCGCCCAGCAAACCCAGGTCGAGGCTGCCGACATTGAGGGCCTCAGCGACCGGCGAGCCGGCAGTGAACTGCTTCCACTCCAGGGTATAGGGCAGGTCTTCGAGCACGCCGGCCGCTTCCATCACGGCGCGGGTGTTGAAACTCTGGTCGCCGACCACGAGGGTCTGGGCCGCTGCGGCCAGGCTGATCGAGGCTGCCAGCACGCCGGCCGCCAATTGCTTGATGTAACGCACGCGAAAATCTCCAGGTGCCGCTTGGGCACATCAGATACAAGCCGATCCGCGCGTGCGGTCTCGTCGAAAAAGGGGGGGAAAAGACAAATCAGGCGTTGCGGCGGGATTCGCGCGCGGCGACCTTGGCGCGGGTCAGCGGCAGCAGTTCGCGGCCGTAGTCTTCGGCATCGCTCAAGGGGTCGAAACCGCGGATAAGGAAGCTCGTCACGCCCAGCTCGTAGTAGGCAAGCAAGGCCTCGGCGACCTGGTCTGGCGTACCGACCAGCGCGGTGGAGTTGTGACCGCCACCCACCAGCGCGGCGATGCCAGTCCACAGGCGCTCGTCGACACGGTCGCCCTTGGCCACGGTCTGCAGCAGGCGCTGGGCGCCGACGCTCTGCGGCTTGTGGGCAATCACCGGGCCGGCGCGCTCCAGACGCTCGCGAGCCTGGCCCAGGATGCCCTCGGCCTTGGCCCAGGCGGCCTCCTCGGTCGCTGCGATGATCGGGCGGAACGATACGCTGAACTGCACTTCACGGCCGTTGAGCGCGGCTTGCCGGCGAACCTTGGCGATGGTTTCGGCAGTCTGCTCGAGCGACTCGCCCCAAAGGGCGTAGACGTCGGCGTGCTTGCCCGCGACTTCAAGCGCGGCTTGCGAAGATCCACCAAAGTAGATTGGCAAGTGCGGCTGCTGCAGCGGCTTGATCGCGGAAAAGGCGCCCTGCGCCTGGTAGTGGGTGCCTGCATGATCGAACGGCGCCTGCTCGGTCCAGACCTTGCGCACGACTTCGAGGAATTCGTCGGTGCGTGCATAGCGCTGGTCATGATCGAGATAGTCGCCGTCCTTGCGTTGCTCGGTATCGCTGCCGCCGCTGATCACATGCACGGCCAGGCGCCCGTCCAGCAGGTGATCCAGGGTCGCCAGCTTGCGCGCAGCCAGGGTCGGGGCGACGAAGCCCGGGCGATGGGCAAGGAGGAAGCTGATCCGCGAGGTGGCCTGGCCGGCGAGTGCGGTCACCAGGAAGCCATCCGGCTGATCGGACCAGTAGCCCACCAGAATGCGGTCAAAGCCGGCCTCTTCATGAGCCTGGGCGAAACGGGTGATGTAGTCCTTGTCGAAGATCGGTCCTGAGGAGTCGTGGATTTCCGACGACAGCCGATGGCCGATCATGCCGATGAATTGAACACTCATGGGGGTACCTTGATCTGTTGGCAATGAGAGGTGATATAGACGCTTTAGCGCTAACCAGACGGGTTTTTATAATTTAACGTTTAGTCAAAGCGCTGTGAAATTCGTTTTTGTCATAACCTAATGTCAGCGACATGTAAGGATTTCAGATGAAAACATGCGTCATGTAAATGCATTTTTTGCATATTAGCTTATGCATAATTTGAATTTTGAGAATAGTCAGGCCATTGTTAGGGTATTGCGTCACCGTTGCCCGAGTCTGAGAACATGAGCCAACCCCTGCGCCTTGAGCGCCTGCGTCATTTCATTGGCGCCCTGTCCGACCTGCTCGACCGGGAAACCGACGAGGGCAGCATTCTTGATCAGGGCCAGGGCCTGCTGCGCAGCCTGGTCGCCCATGATGACTGGCTGCCAGAGGAGCTGGCCCAGCCGGACCCTGCGCGCTACCAGCAATTCCTGTTGCACTGCGATTCGCGCCAGCGCTTCTCGATCGTCAGTTTCGTCTGGGGACCGGGGCAGACCACGCCGGTCCACGATCATCGTGTCTGGGGCCTGATCGGCATGTTGCGTGGCGCCGAGCATTCGCAAGGCTTTGCCTACGACGCGAGCGGCGCGCTGGCGCCGGCAGGCGTGGCCGTGCGCCTGGACCCCGGCGAAGTCGAAGCGGTCTCACCGCGCATCGGCGATATCCATCAGGTCAGCAACGCCTTCGATGACCAGGTATCGATCAGCATTCACGTGTACGGCGGCAACATCGGTGCGGTCAAGCGCGCCGTCTACCCTGCCGAAGGCGGCGAGAAAACCTTCGTTTCCGGTTATTCCAACTCCCAACTGCCCAATATCTGGGACCTGTCCAGAGAGACCCCTGCCCAATGAGCACTGCGACCACCCGTACCTACCAGGACATCCGCCAGGCACTGCTGGACAAGCAGGAACTGGCGCTCATAGACCTTCGCGAGGAAGACCCCTTCGCCCAGTCACACCCGCTGTTTGCTGCCAACGTGCCCCTGTCCAGGCTCGAGATCGAAATCTATGCCCGCGTGCCGCGCCGCGATACCGAGATCACGGTGTATGACGATGGTGAAGGCCTCGCCAGCGTGGCCGCCAAGCGCTTGCTGGCCCTTGGCTACACCGATGTCGCCGTCCTCGCGGGTGGCCTCGCCGGTTGGCGGGAGGCTGGCGGCGAGCTGTTCCGCGACGTCAACGTGCCGAGCAAGGCGTTTGGCGAGCTGGTCGAAAGCGAGCGTCACACCCCTTCGCTTGCCGCCGAGGAGGTCCAGGCGTTGCTCGACGCCAAGGCCGACGTGGTGGTGCTCGATGCCCGCCGATTCGACGAATATCAGACCATGAGTATCCCTGGCGGCATCAGCGTGCCGGGCGCCGAACTGGTGCTGCGGGTCGCCGAGCTGGCGCCCAATCCCCAGACCCAGGTCATCGTCAATTGCGCCGGGCGAACCCGGAGCATCATTGGCACGCAGTCTCTGGTGAATGCCGGCATCCCCAATCCAGTCGCCGCACTGCGCAATGGCACCATCGGCTGGACCCTGGCCGGCCAGCAACTGGCGCATGGCCAGGACCGTCAGTTCGACGCGGCCAGCGATGCTACCCGTGCCACCGCCGCCCGCAACGCCCGGGCCGTGGCGGACCGCGCTGGCGTGGTGCGCCTGGATCGCGAAGGCCTGGCCGCCTGGCAGGCCGAGACCCGGCGCACCACCTACCTGTTCGATGTGCGCACTCCCGAAGAGTATGTCGCCGGCCACCTGCCGGGCAGCCGTTCGACTCCGGGCGGCCAGCTGGTGCAGGAAACCGACCATGTGGCCAGCGTGCGCGGCGCGCGGATCGTGCTGGTCGACGACGACGGCGTGCGTGCCAACATGAGTGCCTCGTGGCTGGCCCAGATGGGTTGGCAGGTCGCGGTGCTCGATGGCCTGTCGGCGGGCGATTTCAGCGAGCACGGCGAATGGCAGGTGCCCTTGCCTGCCCTCCCGCGAGTGGACTCGATCGATAACGGCCAACTGGGCGAGTGGTTGCAGGAAAACGACACCGTGCTGCTGGATTTCACCACCAGCGCCAACTACGTCAAGCGCCACATTCCCGGTGCCTACTGGGCCATTCGCGCCCAGTTGCCGCAGGCGCTGGAACAGCTGCCAGTGGCCGAGCGCTACGTGGTGACCTGTGGCAGCAGCCTGCTGGCGCGCTTCGCCGCCATCGACCTGCAAGCCCTGACAGGCAAGCCAGTGCACGTGCTCGAAGGCGGCACCGCCCGCTGGATCGCCGCGCAATTGCCGCTCGACAGCGGTGAAGCACGGCTGGCCGTGCCGCGTACCGACCGCTACCGCCGCCCGTACGAGGGCACCGACAGCCCGCGTGAAGCGATGCAAGGGTATCTGGACTGGGAGTTCGGATTGGTCGAGCAGCTCGGGCGGGACGGGACGCATGGGTTCAGGGTGATTGGTTGACGCTTATTGGGCTGGCTTGCCAGCCCTTTCATGTCCGACATCATTCGCAATGATATTAACCTTCGCCTCGTTCGATTCGATCCCGTCCCCCGCGCCCGCCAGAATCCGCCCACTATCTCTATACATTGGCGGATTCCTCCATGGAACAATCACTCAAACCCTTGCGCTATCCCTTGGCTGCCCTGGCAGTACTGGTGATCAGCGCCTGCGGCCGGACGCCGGAGGCCGTGCAGGCACCCGCAGCACCCAAGGTCACCGTGGCCAAGGTCATCGAACAGCCCATCAACGAATGGGACGAGTTCACCGGCCGCCTCGAAGCCCCGGAGACCGTTGAAGTCCGTCCTCGGGTTTCCGGCCAGATCGACCAGGTGGCCTTTACCGAGGGTGCCCAGGTCAACAAGGGTGACTTGCTGTTCCAGATCGATCCCCGTCCGTTCCAGGCCGAGGTCCGCCGTCTCGAAGCCCAGGTGCAGCAAGCCCGCGCTACCGCCGTGCGCAGCGAAAACGAAGCTCGCCGCGGCGAGCGACTGCGTGACAGCAACGCGATTTCCGCCGAACTGGCCGAGTCGCGCAGCAGCGCGGCCACCGAGGCCCGTGCCGGGGTTGCCGCCATCCAGGCCCAGCTGGACCTGGCGCGCCTGAACCTGAGCTTCACCCGCGTCACCGCCCCCATCAGCGGCCGCGTCAGCCGCGCCCAGTTCACCGCGGGCAACATCGTCACCGCCGACGTCACGCCGCTGACCAGCGTGGTCTCCACCGACAAGGTCTACGCCTACTTCGACGCCGACGAGCGCGTCTACCTCAAGTACACCCAGCTCGCCCGCGACGGCCAGCGCGGCCAGAGCACCCCGGTATACCTGGGCCTGTCCAACGAAAGCGGCAACCCGCACCTGGGCCAGATGAACTTCGTCGACAACCAGGTCAACCCGCGCACCGGCACGATCCGCGGACGGGCCGTGTTCGACAACCGCGACGGGCAATTCACCCCGGGTCTCTATGCGCGCCTGAAGCTGGTCGGCAGCGCCACCTACTCGGCCATGCTGATCAACGATGAGGCCGTGGGTACCGACCTCGGCAAGAAGTTCGTGCTGGTGATGGACCAGGACAACAAGGCCGCCTACCGCGCGGTCGAGCTGGGCCCGAAACTCGAAGGCCTGCGCATCGTGCGCGAGGGCCTGCACAAGGATGACCGCATCGTGGTCAAGGGCCTGCAGCGGGTGCGTCCAGGCTCGCAAGTCGCGCCAGAGGAAACCCCGATGGCCAGCGAGGCGACCCTTGCCACCCTCGCCCGTCAGCGCCAGGCGCTCGAAGCCAGCAATCCGGCCCCGACCGGCTCCAGCGTGAAACTTGCCAGCGCCTCCGCGCCGCGCGGTTAAGAGACCAGACCCATGAATTTCTCAAAATTCTTCATCACCCGGCCGATCTTCGCCGCCGTGCTGTCGCTGTTGACCCTGATCGCGGGCAGTATCGCGCTGTTCCAGCTGCCGATCAGCGAATACCCGGAGGTGGTGCCACCGACCGTGGTGGTACGCGCCAACTTCCCCGGGGCCAACCCCAAGGTCATCGGCGAGACCGTCGCCGCGCCACTCGAGCAGGCCATCACCGGGGTCGAGAACATGCTCTACATGTCCTCCCAGTCCACCGCCGACGGCAAGCTGACCCTGACCATCACCTTTGCCCTGGGCACCGACCTGGACAATGCGCAGGTGCAGGTGCAGAACCGCGTCACCCGTACCCAGCCCAAACTGCCGGAGGAAGTGACGCGTATCGGTATCACCGTCGACAAGGCCTCGCCCGACCTGACCATGGTGGTGCACCTGACCTCGCCGGATAACCGCTACGACATGCTCTACCTGTCCAACTACGCCATCCTCAATATCAAGGATGAGCTGGCGCGCCTGGGCGGCGTCGGGGACGTGCAGATGTTCGGCATGGGCGACTACTCGCTGCGGGTATGGCTCGACCCGAACAAGACCGCCTCGCGCAACCTCACCGCCAGCGACGTGGTGACGGCCATTCGCGAGCAGAACCGCCAGGTAGCGGCCGGCCAGCTGGGCTCGCCACCCGCGCCGGGCACGACCAGCTTCCAGCTGTCGATCAATACCCAGGGCCGCCTGGTCAACGAGGAAGAGTTCGAGAACATCATCATCCGCGCTGGCGCCGACGGCGAGATCACCCGTCTCAAGGACATCGCCCGGGTCGAGCTGGGCTCCAGCCAATACGCCCTGCGCTCGCTGCTGAACAACCAGCCGGCAGTGGCCATCCCGATCTTCCAGCGCCCTGGCTCCAACGCCATCGACATCTCCGACGAGGTGCGGGCGAAAATGGCCGAGTTGAAAAAGTCTTTCCCCGAAGGCATGGACTACAGCATCGTCTATGACCCGACGGTATTCGTGCGTGGCTCGATCGAGGCCGTGGTGCATACCCTGTTCGAGGCGCTGATCCTGGTTGTGCTGGTGGTGATCCTGTTCCTGCAGACCTGGCGCGCCTCGATCATCCCGCTGCTGGCCGTGCCGGTGTCGCTGATCGGCACCTTTGCGGTGATGCACCTGTTCGGCTTCTCGCTCAACGCCCTGTCGCTGTTCGGGCTGGTGCTGGCGATCGGGATCGTGGTGGACGACGCCATCGTCGTGGTGGAAAACGTCGAGCGCAATATCGGTCTCGGGCTCAAGCCCATCGAGGCCACGCAAAAGGCCATGAGCGAGGTCACCGGGCCTATCGTCGCTACTGCCCTGGTGCTGTGCGCGGTATTCGTGCCGGCGGCGTTCATCTCGGGCCTGACGGGTCAGTTCTACAAGCAGTTCGCCCTGACCATCGCCATCTCGACCGTGATCTCGGCGTTCAACTCGCTGACCCTGTCGCCCGCGCTGGCCGCGGTACTGCTCAAGGAACACCATGCACCGAAGGACCGTTTCTCGCTGTTGCTGGAGCGCTTGCTGGGCGGCTGGCTGTTCGCGCCGTTCAACCGCTTCTTCGACCGGGCCAGCCATGGCTATGTGGGGGGCGTGCGCCGGGTCATCCGGGGCAGCGGCATTGCCTTGTTCGTCTATGCAGGCTTGATCGGCCTGACCTACCTGGGCTTCTCGTCCACGCCGACCGGCTTCGTGCCAGCACAGGACAAGCAGTACCTGGTCGCCTTCGCCCAATTGCCTGACGCCGCCAGCCTCGACCGCACCGAGGCGGTGATCAAGAAGATGAGCGAGATTGCCCTCAAGCAACCTGGCGTTGCCGACTCGGTGGCCTTCCCGGGCCTGTCGATCAATGGGTTCACCAACAGCCCCAACAGCGGCATCGTGTTCACCCCGCTCAAGCCGTTCGACGAGCGCAAGGACCCGAGCCAGTCGGCCCAGGCCATCGCCGCCGCGCTCAACGCGCAGTTCGCCGATATCCAGGACGCCTACATCGCCATCTTCCCACCGCCGCCGGTACAGGGCCTGGGCACCATCGGCGGGTTCCGCCTGCAGATCGAAGACCGCGGCAACCTGGGCTACGAGGCACTGTACAAGGAAACCCAGAACATCATCGCCAAGAGCCAGAACGTGCCAGAGCTGGCCGGGCTGTTCACCAGCTACCAGGTCAATGTGCCCCAGGTCGATGCCGCCATCGACCGTGAAAAGGCCAAGACCCATGGCGTGGCGATCAACGACATCTTCGACACCCTGCAGATCTACCTGGGATCGCTGTACACCAACGACTTCAACCGCTTTGGCCGCACCTACCAGGTCAACGTCCAGGCCGAGCAGCAGTTCCGTCTCGATGCCGAGCAGATCGGCCAGCTCAAGGTGCGCAACAATCGGGGCGAGATGATCCCGCTGGCGACCTTCCTGAAGGTCAGCGACACTTCTGGGCCTGACCGGGTCATGCACTACAACGGCTTCATCACCGCCGAGATCAATGGTGCGGCCGCGCCGGGCTACAGCTCTGGCCAGGCCGAACAGGCGATCGAGAAGCTGCTGCGCCAGGAGCTGCCCAACGGCATGACGTTCGAATGGACCGAGCTGACCTACCAGCAGATCCTGTCGGGCAACACCGCGCTGTTCGTCTTCCCGCTGTGCGTGCTGCTGGCCTTCCTGGTGCTGGCCGCGCAGTACGAAAGCTGGAGCCTGCCGCTGGCGGTGATCCTGATCGTGCCGATGACCCTGCTCTCGGCCATCACCGGGGTGATCCTGACGGGCAGCGACAACAACATCTTCACCCAGATCGGCTTGATCGTACTGGTGGGGCTGGCGTGCAAGAACGCGATCCTGATCGTCGAGTTCGCCAAGGACAAGCAAGCCGAAGGGCTAGACCCGCTGGCTGCGGTGCTCGAAGCCTGCCGACTGCGCCTGAGACCGATCCTGATGACCTCGATTGCCTTCATCATGGGCGTGGTGCCGCTGGTGTTCTCCTCCGGTGCCGGTGCCGAAATGCGCCATGCCATGGGTGTCGCGGTGTTCTCGGGCATGATCGGTGTGACGGTGTTCGGGCTGTTCCTGACCCCTGTGTTCTTTGTTCTGATCCGCCGTCGCGTGGAGCGTCGCGAGGCCCGCAAGGCCGCCGCAGCGCTGGCGCTGGAGACCCACGCATGAAGCTGCTCAAACCCTTGACCCCAAGCCTGCTGGCACTGGCCCTGGCGGCCTGCGCCGTCGGCCCTGACTATAAGTCGCCAGACACCGCGCCGGCGTCCATCGAGGCCACTGGGCAGGCAAGCAAGGCCTATGACCGCAGCCGCTTCGAGAGCAGTTGGTGGCGTCAATTCGAAGATCCGGTGTTGAACCAGCTGGTGCAGGCCTCGCTGGCCGGTAACCGCGACCTGCGCGTGGCGTTCGCCCGGCTCAAGTCGGCCCGCTCGATCCGCGAGGACGTCGACAATGATGCGTTGCCGACCGTCACCAGCCGCGCCAGCAGCGACATCGGCAAGGGCCAGGTGCCGGGCCAGACCGACCGCCGGGTCAACAGCGAACGCTATGACCTGGGGCTGGACATGATCTGGGAGCTCGACCTGTTCGGCCGTATCCAGCGCCAGCTGGAAGCGAGCGAAGCCCAGGAAGCCGCCGCCGAGGCCGACCTGCAAGCGCTGCAGGTCAGCCTGATCGCCGAGCTGGTCGATGCCTACGGCCAGCTGCGTGGTGCGCAACTGCGTGAAAAGATCGCCGTGGCCAACCTCAAGACCCAGCAGGATTCGCGCCGCATCACCGAGACCCTGCGCGACGCAGGCGTCGGCAACGAGCTGGACGTGGTCCGCGCCGACGCTCGCCTCGCGGCGGTCGAAGCCACCGTGCCGCAGTTGCAGGCCGAGCAGGCGCGAGCGCGTCATCGCATCGCGACCTTGCTGGGGCAGCGGCCAGACAGCCTGGGAGTCGACCTTTCGCCAGCGCAGTTGCCTGCAATCGCCAAGGCCCTGCCGATCGGCGATCCGGGGGAATTGCTGCGCCGCCGGCCTGACATCCGCAGCGCCGAACGCCAGCTGGCCGCCGCCACTGCCAATGTCGGCGTGGCCACCGCCGACCTGTTCCCTCGGGTCAGCCTCAGCGGCTTCCTGGGCTTTACCGCAGCGCGCGGATCGCAACTGGGCTCGTCCGCCGCCAACGCCTGGTCGCTCGGCCCGAGCATTACCTGGGCCGCCTTCGACCTCGGCAGCGTCCGGGCCCGCCTGCGCGGTGCCGAGGCGGATGCCGATGGCGCCCTGGCTACCTACGAGCAGCAAGTGTTGCTGGCGCTCGAAGAGTCGGCCAACGCATTCAGCGACTACGGCAAGCGCCAGCAGCGCCTGCTCGCGCTGATGCGCCAGAGCGACGCCAGCCGCAAGGCGGCCGACCTGGCGTCGGTGCGCTATCGCGAAGGCACTGTCGATTATCTCGTGCTGCTCGATGCCGAGCGCGAACGCCTGAGTGCGGAGGATGCCCAGGCGCTGGGTGAGGTCGAGCTGTATCGGGGGATTGTGGAGATCTACAAGGCGCTGGGGGGTGGCTGGCAGGCTGACGCGGTTGCGGTGCATTAAAGGCGCGTCCTGATTCCTGAAGCGCCGCTCGCGGCGCTTCGCGGGCAAGTCGGGACCTCGAACCGCCGCTCCTTGGTACTGCGCCAATCTTGGGAATGGCGCCGTCCAGTAGGAGCCCATTCCTGACGACGCGCGCATAAGCATGTTGCGCTATGTCACTGTTGGCTCGCCATCCTCGGCCCATTTGCATTTCCCACCCACCTGTCCCAAGCTCTGCCTTCCCTCCTGCGCGGAAGCCCTCATGCCTAAACGCCGCCTCTACCTGATCGCCTTGCTGTCGCTGATCGTGGGGCTGTGCGTGTTCGCCTATCTGCTCGACGACAACAGTCCCGCCACATCGACTGTGCCGAGCTACAGCTATGGCAAGGCGCTGCGCCAGGCCCATGACGGTTTGCCCGGTGCCGCGAGGGTGTTGTACCAGCAACTGCAACGCTCCGACCTGACGCCCATTCGCCGCGCGGCGCTCTACGCCGAACTGCCCAACTATCCCTCACCCACAGCGCTGAAGCTGGCCAGCCAGGACCTCGAGCATGATGACCCAATGGTGCGCCGCGCAGCCATCGCCTGCATCGCGCGCATGCTGCCCGAAGCGCAGCGCAGCCTGGTACTGGGCCCGATGCTGGAGGACAAGGATCAGGGGGTACGCTTTGCCGGGGTCGATGCCTTGCTGGGCCTGGGTCCGGATGATATCGGCCTCTATATAGGCACGTTGCAGACCGCGCTGGAGCAGTACCGGCAGGCGCTGCAATTGCAGCCGGACGACGCCGCAGCGCAATTGCACCTGGCGCGGTTGTACCTGCATGACGATGACTTCGAGCAGGCGGCGGCGGCCTTGCAGCAAAGCCTGCGCACAGCCCCTGACAGCCTGGACGCGCTGTCTACCCAGGTGCTGCTGCTGGAACGCCAGGGCCACCACGATGCCTCGCGCCAGGTACTGGCCAAGGCACTGGCGCTGCAGCCTGACTCTGCCTTCCTGCAACATGAGCTGGGCCTGTGGCTGACCCGCCATGACCAGGATGAATATGCCCTGCTGGCGTTTTCGCGCGCGGTCGAGCTGGAGCCGGACAATATCGGTTACCGGCAGGCGCTGGCGATCGCCTTGCATGGCCTGGACCAGCTGGATGCGGCGCAGCGGCAACTTGAGACCGTGCTCGGCCAGCAACCGGCCAATCGTCAGGCGCGGGTATTGCTGATCGAGTACTGGAAAGAGAGCGGGCAACTGCAGAATGTCCAGGTGCTGCTGGCCCAGCTGGAGCAGCAGAACCCGGACGATCCGCTGGTCCAGCAAGGGCTTTAGCGCACTCGGGAAACAGGGTTGAACCGCAGCATCCGCCCTGTGGTCCAGAGATCATGGCAGTAGCCAAAGCACGTGCATATGGCGTGCCCATGATCACAGGAGATTCACCTTGGCCGTTTCGTTGTCGCTGGACGAACGCGCCCTGATCCTTGCACCAGCAACCCTGGGGGGCGAGACCTCTCGGCATTTGCTGAGCGCAGGCATCGGGAGCCTTCACGCGACTGACATTCTCCAGTTCGAGCAACTGCTGACAGAAGGCGTCGGTGTGGCGATCATCGCGCACGAATGCCTTCCGGCCAACGACCAGACTCCCGTTCATCGTTTCATCCGGCAGCAGCCGCGATGGTCGGATGTTCCTGTATTGCTGCTGGCACTGGCCACACCCGCAACGACCGCCGATGGCGAGTCTTCTGTTGCAGCCCTGGGCAACCTGTTTCGCCTGCATTCTCCGCTCGATCCCCAGCAGCTGGTCCACCTGGCCGAAAGCGCCCTGCGTGCCCGCCGTCGCCAGTATCAGGCCCGTGACCAGGAAGCACGTTTGCAGACGTTGCTGCACGAGCAAAACCAACGCCTGAAAGCCGAAGCCCAGGCACTGCATCAAACGCGCAAGATGGAGGCCATTGGTCAACTGGCAGGCGGCGTCGCACATGATTTCAACAACCTGCTCACCAGCATCGGTGGCAGCCTCGAATTGATCGGCAAGCGCCTGGATCGTGGTCAGACCGAGGGTCTGCAACCATTGTTGGGTCTGGGCAGGGATGCCGTCGGCCGCGCCGCGCGACTTACCCATCGACTGCTTGCCTTCTCCAGCCGACAATCCCTGGCAAGCGAAGCGATCGACCTCAATGCGATGCTGCTGAGCCAGAAACTGACCGAGACCCCCGATACCCCGGTCAGCCTGGATGTACAGATGGAACCCGGCCTCTGGCATGTCGAAGCCGACGGCCCGCAGCTGCAGGTAGCGCTGGACAACCTCTTGCACAATGCTTGCGAGGCGATGCCCAACGGCGGCCATCTGCAGATCACCGCGAGCAACCAGCACATCGATCATGACACCTTCGCCGATCACAGCCTGCCAAGCGGGGAATACTTGCGCCTGAGCATCACCGATGACGGCCAGGGGATGTCACAAAGTACGCTCGACCGCGCGTTCGAGCCGTTTTTCACCACCAAGCCGGTCGGACAGGGCATCGGCATGGGCCTGTCCATGGTCTATGGCTTCAGCAAGCAGTCACGCGGCCATGTGATCTTGCACAGCGAGATAGGCCGCGGCACGCGCGTGGATCTTTATCTGCCGCGTTTCCATGGGGAGGTTCCGCGACCCAGCGCGGTCGCCAAGACCATCAATCCGTCGGCAAGCTGCGAAGTGCTGATCGTCGAGGATGATCCCGAAGTCCGGCAGATCGTCTACCAGGCGCTGAGCGAAGAAGGCTACCAGTGCTCGGTGGCGAGCGATGCCAGCGAGGCATTGCCCATGCTGCGCTCGACGCGCCCGATCGCGCTGCTGGTCAGCGACGTCGGCCTGCCGGGGATGAACGGCCGGCAACTGGCAGAGATCGCGCGCAAGCTGCGGCCCAACCTGCAGATCCTGTTCATCACCGGTTTCGCCGAAACCGCCATGGCCCGTACCGGCTTCCTCGACCCTGGGATGCAACTCATCTGCAAACCGTTCGAGCTGAGCCTGCTGCAGGAGACAGTTGCGCGGATCATCGGCAGCCCACGCAATACTGAGGCCAAGCCAAGCCCGACGCCTCCTCGCTAGCGACCGATGTCTTCATTCCACAGCTGCGGCTGGGCTTCGATGAAGTCCTGCATCAGCGTGTGGCAATCGTGCGATTGCACGACCGTGACCTCCACCCCTCGCGATCTCAGCAGCGCCTCTTCACCGAGGAAGGTCTGGTTTTCACCCACTATCACCTTGCCAATTCCGTACAACAGAATCGCGCCGCTGCACATCGGGCAGGGAGACAAGGTGGTGTAGAGCGTAGCCGCCTGATAGACACTGGCAGGTTGCCGGCCGGCGTTTTCCAGCGCGTCCATCTCACCGTGCAGAATCGCGCTACCCGACTGCACCCGCCGGTTGTGCCCACGGCCGATGATGCGGCCCTCATGCACCAGCACCGAGCCGATAGGAATGCCGCCCTCCTCCAGGCCCAGGCGGGCCTCGTCGATCGCAGCCTGCATGAATTGATCCGGGGTAATCCTGTCCATCTTGATCCTCGACCTGGGTCCGTTTTCCGCAGGCTAGCATACCGTCAGCCTGGCAAGGCAGAGCGTCAGCCGACGACTATGCTGATTAGGCTTTCGCCCGCGCCCCGAAGCTGGCGGGACCATCACAGTCATGGGAGTCTGGTCATGAGCAAGAAATTCCTGGTGGTGCTGACCAACACGGCCAAGTACCCGACGATCAAGCGTGCCACGGGGCTGTGGCTGGGCGAGGCGGTGCACTTCGTCGACGAGGTTCAAAAGGCGGGGCATGCAGTGGATTACGTGAGCCCGGAAGGAGGCTACGTGCCAGTCGATCCCCATAGCCTGCAACTGGCGGCCGATATCGACTGGCAATGGTATGCCGACAAGACATTCATGAACCGTCTGGGCGGTACCCTGAGCCCGGGCCAGGTCAAGGCTGCCGACTACTGCGCCATCTATTACACCGGCGGGCACGGCGTGGTCTGGGATTTCCCCGACAACCACGCACTGCAGGAGCTGGCACGGCAGATTTTCGAACAGGGCGGCGTGGTGTCGGCGGTATGCCATGGCGCGGTGGGCCTGCTCAATATCAAGCTCAGCGATCACAGCCTGCTGGTCAGAGGCCGCGAGGTGACGGGCTTTTCCAACATAGAGGAGAAGCTCGCCGAACTCGACAGGGTGGTGCCCTACCTGACGGAAAACGAGCTGGTTGCCCGCGGCGGGCTGTATTGCAAGGCGGAGGAACCCTGGGCGGCGTTTGCCGTGGCCGATGGACGGCTGGTCACCGGCCAGAATCCGGCTTCCGCGCGGTTGGTGGCGCAAAAAGTCCTGCAGACCCTCGACAGCAACGACAGGGCTGACGCTGCATCGTCCTGAATCCTGGGCACAGGTCTACCCGGACTACAGCCATGTCCGACGACCCCCGCTTAAGCTTGAGTCTCTCCTCCCACGGCCGGGCGCCCTGGGGGCTCATGCTGGCGAGGGAAAGTCATGTCTTTCAAATGTTGCGCGGGCCGCAGTCTGCTGGACCTTGTGTTGCTCATAGCGATCGGCCTGGCACCGGTGCTCTGTGGCATGCTGATCATGGTGATGCAAGCCGACAGGAAGCTGGACGAGTTCTCGAGGTTTGCCGCCATCGAAGCGGTGCACCGTGTCGATCAGGTGATCAGCATGCTGCACGAAAGCAGCAGCCGAAACCTGCACCTTGCCGGCCAGCCTTGTCTTGAGGTCGCGCAGCAGCTGCGCAGCCATGTGGCTGCCATTCCCAATCTGCGCGCGCTGGCACTGACCAGGGGCACTACGCGTTATTGCGATTCGGTCGATGGCGAGCAGTCCCAGCCCATCGAGTCCAAGCGGTTTTCAAAACACCGGCTATGGCTTGAACACGGCTACAGCAAAGGCTCCGACGCGCCGATCCTGAATTACTGGCTGCTTGAGCAACCCAATGGGGTAATCGCACAGGCAGACGCCCGCACGCTGGTCGGTGAACTGGAAGGGTTCGAAAATGGCATCCTGCTGAGACTCGAATTCGGTCAAGACTACCTCTGGCCGCAACACAGCGAAGCCGACGCTCTGCTGCCTGATCAGCGCGAGCACCGGGCGCGGGCCATCTCGGAGCAGTTCGGTTATTCGGTACAGGCTGGCTACCCGCTCGGGCACTCGCGAAGCGAGATGAAGCAGTGGATCATCATGACCCTGCCATCGCTGATTCTGGTCGGTATCCTGACGAGCGGGATCGCCCATTGGGGCATGTTCCGGCAAGCCCCACGGCGCCGGTCAGCCGCCCCTGCAGAGGCGCGGGACTGACCGGCCGCGCGGCTTACTCGACGCTCAGGACGCCTCGGCGCACCTGGTCTCGCTCGATCGATTCGAACAGGGCCTTGAAGTTGCCCTCGCCGAAGCCGTCATCACCCTTGCGCTGGATGAACTCGAAGAACACCGGGCCCATCAGGGTTTCCGAGAAAATCTGCAGCAGCAGACGCTTGTCGCCCGAGTCAGCCGCGCCATCGAGCAGGATTCCGCGGGCCTGAAGCTGGTCAACCGGCTCCCCATGACCTGGAAGGCGGCCTTCGAGCATTTCATAGTAGGTATCGGGAGGTGCGGTCATGAAGCGCATGCCCAGTGCCTTGAGCCGGTCCCAGGTGTCGACCAGGTCATCGGTGAGAAACGCCACGTGCTGGATGCCTTCGCCATTGAACTGCATCAGGAATTCTTCGATCTGCCCGGCACCCTTGGACGACTCCTCGTTCAGCGGGATACGGATCATGCCGTCGGGTGCGGTCATGGCCTTGGACGTCAGGCCGGTGTACTCGCCCTTGATATCGAAGTAACGGATCTCGCGGAAGTTGAACAGCTTCTCGTAGAAGCCGGCCCAGTAGGCCATGCGCCCGCGATAGACGTTGTGGGTCAGGTGATCGATGATCTTGAGCCCGGCGCCCTGGGGATGGCGCTCGACGCCTTCCAGGTAGTTGAAGTCGATGTCATAGATCGAGCTGCCTTCCTCGTAACGGTCGATCAGGTACAGCGGCGCGCCGCCGATGCCCTTGATCGCTGGCAGGCGCAGCTCCATCGGGCCTGTTTCGATTTCGACCGGCTGGGCACCCAGTTCCAGCGCACGGGCGTAGGCTTCATGGGCGTTGCGCACGCGAAACGCCATGCCGCAGACGGATGGACCATGCTCAGCGGCAAAGTAGGAGGCAATACTCTTGGGTTCGTTGTTCAGGATCAGGTTGATCGCGCCCTGGCGGTACAGGTGCACATCCTTGGAACGGTGGGTAGCGACCTTGGTGAAGCCCATGATCTGGAAGATCGGCTCCAGCACGCCGGGGGTCGGCGAAGCGAACTCGATGAATTCGAAGCCGGTCAGGCCCATCGGGTTTTCGTAGATATCAGCCATGTAGGTGTCCTCATCAAAAGCAGTAATAAACGGTCAACGTTTGCTATCGATGCGGGACACAGGGGGTGCACAGGGGATTCCCCGCACGCTGCGTGCAAGGTAGTCACCGTAGATCAGCTTGAACCCAAGGCATTTCATAGGACCCAGTCTCGGCGGTTGGTTTCTCCAGGGCCTGGAGAACCTTATTGTTGTATTCGTAACCCGATTCTACAGTGCGTAAATCAGTTTGTCGCAGTGTAGTTCACCCATTGCGTACGACGAACGGATATCCTCTGGCCACGATTCCTCCTACAAGGGTAGCCAGCATGCCTCTCACGGTAAAACGCCCGTCGCGCTGGAGCTGGCCCTCCCTGTTGCCCTGGTGCGTTGGCGTGCTCCCACTGATCTGCGGGCTGGCCGTGGCGCGCTGGCAATCTGAGCGCGATCTTCAGGAGGCCAGCCGCGTGACCGCCCAGCAGGTAGTGACACAGGTCGAGCGCATCCTTGACAACGTCTCTGGCGCCGCGGCTGCGCTGATGCCGTTGGCCGGCCGCTCCTGCGGCGAGGTCACCCTGGCGCTGCGCGAGCAGGTGACGCGCAACTCGTTCGTGCGCTCCACCGCCCTGTTCAACAACGACAGGCTCTATTGCAGCTCGCTGTTCGGCGACTACGACGAAGCGGTCAACGCCGCGGACTACACCGGTGGCCTGCTGTGGCTGATGGAGGGCAACCTGGTCACCCCCGGCAGTGCATTGCTGGTCTACCGGGCAAGCCAGGACAGTCGCGGCGCGCTAGCCGCGGTCCACGGTGACCATTTGCTCACTGCACTGCGCCTGATCGGCCCGGCCAGCGAGCTGCGCCTGCAGGTGGGTCACCACTGGATGGACAAAAACGGTCAGGTGCACGACGGCGCGGCACCCTCCTCGGCCGCGGCGGCCATTGCCCTGGCGTCGGTGCGCTACCCGTTCACCGTGGTCGGCGGCTTCGAGGCCGGCAAGCCGGGCGAGCTCATGCGCAGCCAATACCCGGCGCTGCTCGGTCTGCTGCTGGTGTTCGGGGTGCTGGCCGGGCTGGCATGCCGCTGGCAGATCCGCCGGGCGCAGTCGCCACGGGCCGAGCTGCAACGGGCACTGGAAGCTGGGGAGTTCCTGCCGTACTTCCAGCCCGTGGTGCGCAAGGGCGACTATCGCTGGTCCGGGGTGGAGGTGCTGATGCGCTGGCAACATCCACGCGAGGGCCTGGTGCGCCCCGACCTGTTCATCCCCTATGCCGAGCACAGTGGCCACATAGTCGCCATGACCCGCGCATTGATGCAGCGTACCGCCGAAGCGATCGCGCCCTACGCTGCGTTGCTCGATGACGGCTTTCACATCGGCATCAACATCACCGCCGACCATTGCCGCGACCTGGAGCTGCTCGACGACTGCCAGAGCTTTCTCGAGCACTTCCCACCAGGTCGCGTGGTGCTGACCCTGGAGTTGACGGAGCGCAAGCTGATCGAAGCGACGCCCATCACCCTCGAGCTGTTCGAAAAGCTGCATGCCCTGGGCGTGATGATCGCCCTGGACGACTTTGGCACAGGCCAGTCAAGCCTCAACTACCTGCGCCAGTTCAAGATCGACTACCTCAAGATCGACCAGAGCTTCGTCGCCATGATCGGCAGCGATGCCCTGTCCCAGCACATTCTGGACAGCATCATCGAGCTGTCGACCAAGCTTGGGCTGGGCATTGTCGCCGAAGGAGTGGAAACAGGGGTCCAGCGCGATTACCTCGCGCGTCATGGCGTGGACTTTCAGCAGGGTTACCTGTTTGCCCGGCCAATGACCTACGAGGCGCTGTTGAAGGCGCTGGCGGGACAGCCCGGCAGTTCGAGGTTGCCGCAGGGGGCACGCGCCTGAGATCATGCGCGGTTGATCGCTCCGCCCAATCCCTGCAACCGAGGCATACGTGTCAAAAGGCATTCTTTCATCAGTCGCGGCGTCTTGTCTGTTCGCCGTGATGTACTTCTATACCTCCCTGCTGTCACCACTGGACGGCGAGGAAATCTTCGGTTGGCGTATCTTGCTGACCCTGCCCTGCCTGACGATGTTCATGCTGTTGAGCAAGGATTGGCCGCTGGTGGGCAGGCTGCTGCGCCGGGTGCGGGAAAACCCCGTGTTGCTGCTGGGCATGGCAGGCACGTCGTGGCTGCTGGGGGTCCAGCTGTGGCTGTTCCTGTGGGCGCCATTGCATGGGCGCAGCCTGGAAGTGTCGCTGGGCTATTTCCTGCTGCCGTTGACCATGGTGCTGACCGCCAGGCTGGTATACGGCGAACGCTTGTCCTACCTGCAGAAAGTCGCGGTGCTGTGCGCCACATGCGGGGTCGGGCACGAGTTCTACCAGCACGGCAGCTTTGCCTGGGAAACCGTGGTGGTCGCCACGGGTTACCCGATCTACTTCGTGCTGCGGCGCAAGTGCCGCAACGACAACCTGGGCGGGCTGTGGAGCGACATGTTCCTGTTGCTGCCGCCAGCCCTCTATTTCGTCATCAGCGGCCCGCTGTCGGCCGCTGACATGGCCGGCCACCCCGCGCTGTACGGATTGATCCCGCTGCTTGGGGTGATCAGCGCCCTGGCGCTGGTCAGCTACGTGCTGGCCAGCCGCCTGTTGCCGTTCGGCCTGTTCGGCCTGCTCAGCTACGTCGAACCGGTGCTGCTGGTGGGCGTGGCCCTGCTACTGGGCGAGACCATCAGTCGCGACCAGTGGCTGACCTATCTGCCCATCTGGGCCGCTGTTCTGGTGCTGATCCTCGAAGGGTTCAAGCACCTGCTGCGCCAGCATCGTCGAGCGGTTTAAGCCGCACCTGGCGTACCCGGCGCTCCTCCACCGCCACCACGGTCATGTCCCAGCCGTTCCACGACAGGTGGTCACCGACCACCGGCAGGCGGTCCAGCAGACTCATCACCAGGCCCGCGAGGGTCTGGTAGTCGTCTGTGGCACGGGCGGCGAAACCAGTCTGTGCCTGCACCTGGCTGAGATTGAGGGCACCGCTGACCACGAAGCCGTCGGCGTCCTTGACGATGCCGGGACCTTCCACCTCGCTGGCGTCGGGCAGCTCACCGGCAATAGACTCGAGAATGTCGGTCATGGTCAGCAGGCCGGTGAAGTCGCCAAACTCGTTGACCACGAAGGCGATGTGCGTCGACTGAGCGCGCATCTGCTCCAGCGCGTTGAGGATGCTGAAACTCTCCAGCAGGTTCAACGGCGCCTTGGCGATGTTCTCGAGGTCCGGCGTGTGACCGGCCAGCAGCTCGTGCAGCAGCTCCTTCTTGTGTACAAAGCCCACCGGCTCGTCGATCCGGCCGCCGCGAATCAATGGCAGCCGTGAGTACGGCGAGTTCAGCAGCGCCTGGGCGATGTCTTCGGCGCCCTGGGCGAGCTCGATGGCATCGACTTCAGTCCGCACCGTCATCACCGTACGGATCGGCCGCTCGGCCAGGTTCAGCACACCACTGATCATCACCCGCTCACGACGGTCGAACAGCACGTGCTCCTCGCTGCCCTCGACCATGTCGGCAATTTCCTCGCCTACCTCGTCAGCCTCGACCCGCCGGCCACCCAGCAGGCGCAGCACGGCATGCGCGGTACGTTCGCGCAGCGGACGATGCTGTTGCACGCTGCGCTTGCGACGGGCGCGGGCCAGCTGGTTGAACAGCTCGATCATGATCGAGAAACCGATCGCCGCGTACAGGTAGCCTTTCGGGATGTGGAAGCCCAGGCCCTCGGCGGTCAGGCTGAAGCCGATCATCATCAGGAAGCCCAGACACAGCATGATCACTGTCGGGTGAGCGTTGACGAAGCGCGTCAGCGGCTTGCTGGCGACGATCATGATGCCCATCGAGAAGACCACCGCGATCATCATCACCGACAGGTGCTCGACCATGCCCACGGCCGTGATCACCGCATCCAGCGAGAACACCGCATCGAGCACGACGATCTGCGCGACGATCGGCCAGAACGCCGAATGGCGCACCGGGCCGCTGGCCTGGGCCACATGGCCTTCCAGTCGTTCGTGCAGCTCCATGGTGGCCTTGAACAGCAGGAACACACCACCGAACAGCATGATCAGGTCACGGCCAGAGAAGCTCTTGTCGAACACCTCGAACAGCGGCGCCGTCAGCGTGACCATCCACGAGATACTGGCCAGCAGGCCCAGGCGCATGACCATCGCCATCGTCAGGCCAATCACCCGCGCGCGGTCGCGCTGATGCGGTGGAAGCTTGTCGGCGAGGATGGCGATGAACACCAGGTTGTCGATACCCAGCACCAGTTCGAGCACGATCAGCGTGGCAAGGCCCAGCCAGGCCGTGGGGTCGGCTAGCCATTCCATGGGCGGGTACTCATGCGGGGGGCGTTAGAAGAACGCGGAGAGGATGACCGGGACGGCCAGCTACTGGGGGGCTCCGAGAAGGTGCTCATGTCTACCTGATATAAGTTTGGGATTGAGATCCTACAATCGAAGCAGGTTTTTCTTACAGATGAAAATTATTACAAAACCTGTAACAAGATGCTCCTGGGTTTCTCCCGTTGCGAAATCGGGCCCTGAGGGGCCCTCGAGCAGCCCCTCAGCTCAAAGCTTCCAATCCAGACTCACCATCAACGTCCGCGGCTCGCCGTTGTACACCCCGTTATAGAACCCCACATTGTGGTAGTAGTGCTCATCGAACAGGTTCTTCACGTTCACCGACCCTGCCAGGTGCTCGTCGAACTGATACCGGGCCATCAGGCCGACTACCGAGAACGCCCGCTGGCTCATGCTGTCGCGCACGGTGATGATGTCGCCGCTGGCATCACGCCCCACCGGGCGATTACCCAGGCGGTAGTTGGCGCTTTGCCAGTCGAGGGTGCCGCCTACCGTGAGCGCCGGGGTAACTTTGTAGGTGCTGGAGTAACGGACCAGGTTGAGCGGTTGCTCGGTGTTCTTGCGTTTCTTCTCGGCGTCCGCGGCATGGGTGTAGCTGTAGCCCAGGCTCATGTTCCAGTCCGGCATCACCTCACCGGCGATCTCCGCTTCGAAGCCTTCGACGACAATGCCCTTGCCACCAGACTTGTAGTACTGCTCACCATTGGGGCCCATCGGGATCGAGTCATCGATCTCGGCGACGTTGTCCTGCTTGCTGCGATACACCGCCGTGCTCAGGTTGGCGCGATCATCGAAGAGGCTGCCCTTGAGGCCGATCTCGTACACCTTTCCTACCACTGGCTCGATGTACTGCTCGTTGACGTCCTTGGCTGTCTGCGGGTTGAAGATATCGGTGTAGCTGGCATACACCGTGAACTGTTCGGTCAGGTCGTAGAGCACGCCGGCGTAGGGCGTCCACTGGTCGTTCTGGACCTGGCTGCTGGAGGTCTGGCCGGTGACGTTGAGGTCGGCGTCGTACTTCCACGACCGGCTGCTGGTCTCCCAGCTGCCATAACGGCTGCCGATCACCAGGTGCAGGCTGTCGGTGAGGTTCAGCCGGGTAGCGATGTAGCCGGCCTTCTGCTCGGTACTCGAACGCGACAGGTCCCGGCTGGTCACGGTGTCCGAGAACTTGGGCGTCGAACTCATGTTCTTCCAGTCGGCAATGGTTGTGTAACCGGGGGGCACAGCGCCCGCGATGATGTAGGGCGAGTCGTTGCGCCGCTCCGATTCGCCATAGCCCATCATGAACTCGTGGCTGCGCCCGAACAGTTGAAATGGCCCGGCCAGGTTGAAATCGACGGCACCCATCTTTTCCCCGCCGGCCATGTGGCTCTTCCAGGCCGTCATGCCACTGCGATCCGCATTCGGGAAACCATTGCCGCCGTAATACACCTTGCCATCGGTATCAGTCTCCCGATGGGTGTAGGCCGCCTTGAACAGCCAGTCGTCGCCCAATCGCTGATCGAGGGTGACGAACACCGTCTGGTCCTTCAATGGCCAGGACGACCAGGACGCCGCCATGTTGGTCGAGCGTGGCAGGTTGGCCTTGCTGCCATCGGCGTTCCAGTACGGCACCGTGCCCCACGAGGCACCTTGCACATGCTTGTTCTGGTAGTCATACCCTACCGCCAGCACGGTGCTGTCTGTCAGGTCCGCTTCCAGGATGCCGTAGGCCACTTCGCGCTGGGACTGGTAATGGTCCATGTAGGACTTGTTGTCGCGATACGCCAGCACCGTGCGCCCACGCAGACGGCCATCGAACGCCAGCGGACCGCCCACGTCCACATAGCTGTAGTAGTTGTCGTAGGTGCCACCACTGATGCCAGAGCTCACCGCCAGCTGATGGGTCGGACGCTTGCGCATCATGGAGATGGTCCCGGACGGGTCCCCCGCCCCCGTCGTCAGCCCCGTAGCGCCGCGCACCACTTCGATACGGTCGTAGATGATCGGGTCCGAGTCCGATTTCAACCCCGAAAAGGTATTGAGCATCCCATCGATCTGGAAGTTGTTGATCGCATACCCGCGCGAGTAATACGCCGGACGCTCCGAATCGTTGCGCTGCACTGTAATGCCCGTCACATGCGCCATGGCTTCCGACAGCGAGCCCAGCTTGAAGTCGTCCAGTTGCTGGCGAGTGATCACCGAGACCGACTGGGGCGTTTCCTTTATCGACAGGTTCAGGCGCGTGGCGGTGCTCATGCTGCCGGTGGTGTAGGCGCCGGTGTCCTCGGTGATGGTGCCCAGGCCCTGGGCGAGGATTTCGGTGGAGCCCAGCTCCAGGACGCCGTCCTCGGAGCTGGATTCGGCGGTGGTGTCGGCCAGTGACAGCGGGGCGAATGTGCTGGCGCAAAGGCCCAGGGTCAGGGTCATGGAGCGGGTGATGGGGGGAAGCATTGCGAGGGCGTTCCTTGTTCTCTGAGAGAAATCCGTTTCGGCCAATTTGGCTCAGGGATAGGAACGAAGGGCTGGGTCAGGGATTTAAGCGAAGGCAAGTGAATGACAGGGAACATCCGGCAAGCGGGCGCCGTCGCCCGCTTGTCCGCGCCTCGCTTAAAAGAACGTCATCTCCTTCACATCATCCGCCACGATCAGCTTGCCCGCCGTCTTCTCGATAACCTCCTCGACACTCACCCCAGGCGCGGTCTCGCGCAGGATGAAGGCGCCATTGTCGATCTCAAGGTACGCAAGGTCGGTCAGCACCTTGCGGATGCATCCTGCCCCCGTCAGTGGAAGGCTGCAGCGGTTCAGCAGCTTGGACTCGCCGTCCTTGGACGCGTGGGTCATGGTCACGATGATGTTCTCGGCGCCCGCCACCAGGTCCATTGCGCCGCCCATGCCCTTGACCAGCTTGCCGGGGATCATCCAGGAGGCGATGTTGCCTTCGACGTCGACTTCAAAGGCACCGAGTACGGTAAGGTCCACGTGGCCGCCGCGGATCATGGCGAAGGAATCGGCGGAATTGAAGATCGAGGCGCCGCGGCGTGCGGTGACGGTCTGCTTGCCGGCGTTGATCATGTCGGCGTCAAGCTGCTTCTCAGTGGGAAACTCGCCCATGCCCAGCAGGCCGTTTTCCGATTGCAGCATCACGTCCATGTCGGGCGGCACATAGTTGGCCACGAGGGTCGGAATGCCGATGCCGAGGTTGACGTAGTAACCGTCCTTGAGTTCACGGGCGACGCGTTGCGCCATTTGTTCGCGGGTCAGTGCCATGGTCTGGGTCTCTTTGTTGTTCTGTGCGAAGGCCGGTCAGGCTTTGACGGTGCGTTTTTCGATGCGCTTCTCGAAGCTGCCGACGATGACCCGGTCGACGAATATGCCCGGGGTGTGGATTTCGCTGGGCAGCAGCACGCCAGGCTCGACGATTTCCTCGACCTCCACCACGGTGATGCGCCCGGCGGTGGCCACCAGCGGGTTGAAGTTTTGCGCGGTGTTGCGGTACACCACGTTGCCGTAGTAATCGGCCTTCCAGCCCTTGACGATGGCGAAGTCGCCGGTGATGGCTTCTTCAAGAATGTACTTGCGGCCGTTGAAGTCGCGCACTTCCTTGCCCTCGGCAACCGGGGTGCCGTAGCCGGTGGCAGTGAAGAAGGCCGGGATGCCGGCGCCACCCGCGCGCATCTTTTCAGCAAGGGTGCCTTGCGGAGTAAGCTCCACTTCAAGCTCACCGCTGAGCAACTGGCGCTCGAACTCGGCATTTTCGCCAACATAGGAGGCGACCATCTTGCGGATCTGATGGTCCTTGAGCAGTACGCCCAGGCCAAAATCGTCGACCCCGCAGTTGTTGGAGACTACGGTCAGCCCCTTTACCCGGCGGCGGCGGATCTCGGCGATGAGGTTTTCAGGAATGCCGCACAGGCCAAACCCGCCGGCCAGGACTGTCATGTCATCGGTCAGGCCGTCGAGGGCCTGTTCATAGGTTGCTACGCGCTTGTCCAGTCCGGCCATGCTGTTTCGCCTTTTGTAGTTGTGGACCGACAGGGCTGTCGGTGAGCGTCGAGCGCATCTTCACCCGTGATGACTAATTTGTTAATTTTGATTAATTCATCGATTGATAACTTTTCCAAAACAACGATCGAGCAGCCATGAACGTCAAGCAACTGCGTGCCTTTGTCACCGTGGCCAAATACCAGAGCTTCGCCCAGGCCGGCGAGCACCTGCATATTTCGCAACCCGCCTTGAGCCTCACCATCAAGGCGCTGGAAGAGAACCTCGGTGGTGCCCTGCTCACCCGCACCACCCGCAGCGTCAGCCTGACCCCGGAAGGCGAAGTGCTGCTGCCCCTGGCTCGGCGCCTGCTGGTCGATTGGGACGACACCGAAGAACTGCTGCGCCAGCGCTTCACCCTGCAGCTGGGGCGCGTGGCCATCGCCGCGATGCCAGCATTTGCCGGCAACCTGCTGCCGGCGTCGCTCAAGGTATTTCGCCAACGCTATCCGCGGGTCAATGTCACCGTGCACGACGTGATCAACGAACAGGTCCAGGAACTGGTGCGTCACCGGCGCGTCGAACTGGGCATCGGCTTTGAACCCGACAATGGCGATGCGCTGCACTTCGAGCCGCTGTACCTGGACCGTTTCGTGGCGGTGGTGCCGGCGGATTCAGCCCTTGCCGTGCAGGCGCAGGTGACGTGGCGAGAGCTGCTGGCGGAGGATTTCATTGCCCTGCAACGACCATCGGCGGTGCGCTTGCTGCTCGAGGAGCAGGTGGCGGTCGAGCACGGCAAGCTGACGGTAGCCTTCGAGAGCCACCAGCTCACCACCGTCGGCCGCATGGTTGCCAATGGCTTGGGCGTGAGTGCCGTGCCAGCGCTGTGCATCGGCCAGATGCAGGAACTCGGTGCGCGTTGCGTGCCCTTGATCGAACCCTGTGTCGAGCGGCGCATCGGCGTGATCTCGCTGGCCGATCATGAATTGTCCACCGCGGCCCAGGCGATGCTTGACGTGCTGCTGACCCATACCCGCTCCCAGGAGGTGACATGCGTACCGTGAAACTTGCAGGCTCAAGCGTCCCGGCCATTGGCCAGGGCACTTGGTACATGGGGGAAGACCCTGCTCAGAGGGCTCGCGAAGTCGCGGCGTTGCAGCACGGCATCGAGCTTGGACTGACCCTGATCGACACCGCCGAGATGTATGCCGAGGGGGGTGCCGAAGAGGTGGTGGGCGAGGCCATCGCAGGACGTCGTGACGAGGTGTTTCTGGTCAGCAAGGTCTATCCGCACAATGCCAGCCGCAAGGGCGTGCCGGCGGCGTGCGAACGCAGCTTGCAGCGCCTGGGCACTGACTGCATCGACCTGTATCTGCTGCACTGGCGCGGGCAGTATCCGCTCGAGGAAACGGTCGAAGCGTTCGAGCGTCTTCGAGAAGCGGGCAAGATCCGCCGCTGGGGCGTGTCCAACTTCGATGTGGACGACCTGGTCGAGCTGGACAGCCCGGAGTGCGCGGTCAATCAGGTGCTGTACAACCCGGCTCAGCGGGGTATCGAGTTCGACCTGCTGCCGTGGAGCCAGGCGCGTGGCTTGCCGACCATGGCGTACTGCCCGCTGGCCCAGGCAGGAAGACTGCTGGGGCATCCGGTGCTTTCACAGATCGCCGAGCGCCATGGGGTGACCCCGGCGCAGGTAAGCCTGGCGTGGGTGACGCGGGATGATGGGGTGATCGCGATACCCAAGGCCGTTTCGCCTGAGCATGTACGGCTCAATGCGGCGGCGGGTGAGTTGGTGCTGGGGAGCGACGACTTGCGGGCTATGGACGAGGCGTTCGCGCCGCCGATGCGCAAGCAGAGGTTGGCGATGGTTTGATGAAATGCTTCATGCATGGGTGACCCTCTTCTCTGTGCATGAAGCATTCTCAATGAAAGTCCCGGCTGCGCACATCCAGCCCTTGCAGCAACACGCTGACGTCTTCCAACCGTTTGGCGATCAGGTGGCGTACGCCGTTTTCATGCTCCAGGCGTCCGAACACTTTCAGCAACCGTGAACCTACCAGCGCGCGGCGCTGGCGCTCTGCCAGGTCGCGCCACACCACCACGTTGACCATGCCGAACTCGTCCTCAAGGGTCACGAAGGTCACGCCGCTCGCGGTGCCTGGGCGCTGGCGGCCGACCACAATACCCGCCACGCTGACGCTGTCGCCATGCTGCACTTCGTCTAGTTCGTGTGAACTGCGGCAGCCGCGGGCCACGAGGCGTGGGCGCAACAAGGTCAGTGGATGCGGCCCCAGGGTAGTGCCGAGGGTGGCGTAGTCGGCGACCAGGTCTTCGCCGACCGAGGGCGTGGGCAGCTCGATCGCCACCTCCGGCGCGTCATCGACCTGGGCGAACAACGGCAGTTGCGCTTGCACCGCCGCAACTTGCCAGCGTGCCTGATGCCGGTCCCGTGCAAGCCCGCGCAGGGCGCCAGCGTCGGCCAGCAGCTCGCGGGCCCGGCTGTCGAGCCCGGCGCGCAAGCACAGGTCCTCGATGTCGCGCCAGTGCCGCTCTGCCCGCCTCTGCACCAGGCGCAACGCATCAACTTCGGCAAAGCCACGAATCTGCCGCAGGCCGATGCGAATGGCCAGCACCTCATCGCCTTCCAGGGTGCAGTCCCAGGTGCTGTGGCAGACGTCCACCGGGCGAACCTCGATACCCTGCCGCCGGGCATCCTGCAGCAACTGGTCAGGTGTGTAGAAGCCCATGGGCCAGCTGTTGATCAGGGCGCAGATGAAGATCGCCGGCTCATGACACTTCAGCCAACTGCTGGCATAGGTGAGCAAGGCGAAGCTGGCGGCGTGGGACTCTGGAAAGCCGTAGCTGCCAAAGCCCTTGATCTGCTCGAAGATGCGTTCGGCGAAACTTGCCTCATAGCCATTGCGCAACATGCCTTCGATCAGCCGCACCCGATGCGGCTCTAGCCCGCCGGTACGCTTCCAGGCGGCCATGCTGCGGCGCAGCTGGTCGGCCTCGCCGGCACTGTAGTCGGCGGCGACCATGGCCAGTTCCATCACCTGTTCCTGAAACAGCGGTACCCCCAGGGTGCGCTTGAACACCGCCTCCAGAGCTTCTGAGGGATAGGTGATGGGTTCTTTCCCGAGGCGCCTGCGCAGATAGGGATGAACCATGTCACCCTGGATCGGCCCAGGCCGAACGATCGCCACCTCGATCACCAGGTCGTAGAACTCGCGCGGCTTCAACCTGGGCAGCATGGCCATCTGGGCCCGAGATTCGATCTGGAACACACCGATGGTCTCGGCGCGGCTGATCATGTCGTAGGTAGGGCCATCATCGGCCGGAATGCTCGCCAGGGTCAGGCGCCGGCCACGGTGGCGATCGATCAGGTCGAAGCAGCGACGCAGCGCGCTGAGCATCCCCAGGGCAAGCACATCGACCTTGAGCAGGCCGACCGCATCGAGGTCGTCCTTGTCCCACTGAATGACGGTGCGGTCCTCCATGGCAGCGTTTTCCACCGGCACCAGCTGGTCCAGGGGTTGCTCGGAGATGACAAAACCACCCGGGTGCTGTGACAGGTGCCGGGGGAAGCCGATCAGCTCCCCCGCCAGCACGAGAATGCGCCGCAATGACGGGCTCTGTGCCTCGAAACCGGCCTCCTGCAACTGGTCGGGCGATGGGATGCGATCGGTCCAGCGCCCGCAGCACTTGGCCAGTGCATCGATCTGATCGGAAGGCAGGCCCAGCACGCGGGCAATGTCGCGTACCGCCCCGGCGGCGTGGTAGGTGCTGACCACTGCGGTCAAGGCCGCCCGGTGGCGGCCGTAGCGCCGGAACACGTACTGGATCAATTCCTCGCGGCGGTCGTGCTCGAAATCGACGTCGATATCGGGGGGCTCGTCGCGCTCACGCGACAGGAACCGCTCGAACAGCAGCTTGGTCTGCATGGGGTCCAGCTCGGTGATCCCCAGCACGAAACACACCACCGAGTTGGCCGCCGATCCCCTGCCCTGGCAAAGAATGTGCTGGCTGCGGGCAAAGCTGACGATGTCGTGGACGGTCAGGAAATAGCTTTCATAGCCCAGCTCGGCAATCAGCGCCAGCTCCCGCTCCAGGGTCTCGCGCACCGCCGGACTCGGCCCGCCAGGCCAGCGCTGGGGCAGATGCCGCTCGCACAGTGCACGCAGCCAGGTGGTCGGGGTCTGCCCTGCGGGCACCACTTCGTGGGGGTACTGGTAACGCAACTGGCTCAGGTCGAACTGGCAGAGTCCAGCGAGCACCTGGGTGCGGGAAAGCAGCGCGGGCGGAAACAGCTCGGTCAGTTGCACCATGGGCCGCAAATGCCGCTCGCCATTGGCGAACAGGAACTGCCCGGCTTCGGCCACCGTGGTGTGATGGCGGATGGCGCTCATGCAGTCCTGCAGGGCGCGCCGTCCCCGGGCGTGCATGTGCACATCGCCGCAGGCGACGGCCGCGATTCCCAAGCCTTCGGCCATGTTCAGCAACTGCGGCAGGCGGCTGGCGTCATCACAGCCCCGGTGCAGGTGCACCGCCAGAGACAGGCGTTCGCCAAAGTGCTGCTGGAGCCATTGCCCGGGAGCAGGATCCTCGGGACTGTCGGGCACCCATAAGGCCAGCAGGCCCGCGTGATGGGCCTCGAGGTCATCCGGTAGCAAGCAGTACTCGCCTTTTTTCGCCCGGCGGCGGGCCCGGGTGATCAGCGCGCAGAGGTTCTGGTAGCCGGCAAGGTCCTGCACCAGCAGGACCAGGCGCGGGCCTTCCTGCACCCGCACTTCACTGCCGACGATCAGGCGTACGTCATGCGCCTTCGCGGCCTGCCAGGCGCGCACGATCCCAGCCAGGGTGCATTCATCGGTGATCGCCAGGGCGTCGTAGCCCAGCTCGGAGGCGCGGCGAAACAACTCATCGGCGCTGGAGGCCCCCCGCTGGAAACTGAAATTGGACAGGCAGTGCAGTTCGGCATAGCGCTGAGTGCTCATGAAAACCAGCCCTGCAGCCACAACGGCCCGGCCTCGATCAGGTCACGGTAGGCCCAGCCCTGCTGGCCTGCTGGCGTCTCGATGCGGTAGTAGTCGCGGCGCACGTCAGCACCATCCCACCAGCCCGACTCGATGCGCTCGGCATGCCCTAGCAGGCGCAGGCCGGTCTCGGGAATGGGCTGCACCTGTGGCAGCAGCCATCCCGGACGGCTGTCCGGCGCCACCGGCATGAGCCCCGGGCCGCCCTCGCTCGCCCCTTGCCAGGCGTACTCAGGTCGATGGTCGGCGCGGGCTTGCAGGCCTTGCACGGCATCGTCGCCCAAGCGTGCGCGCAAGCGCTCGCGCAACTGCGCCCAGGGCTGGACCTGCTGTGCCCGGGCATCGAACAGCACCTGGTGCTGGGGCACGAAGGCCGGCAGGTCATCGGCAAGCAAACGCAGGTTGCGTACCGGTGCCGTGATGCGCAGCGGCTCGAGACGCCCGCGCGCCAGCTCGAACAGTATCGAGGCCTCGCGCTCGGCAGCCAGCAGCCCGACCTGCAGACAGGTATCGGAACCCTCGGCATGCTCGAGCAACAGCGCGAAACGCTGCACACCGCAGTCCCGGCCAGCGAGAAAGGCGGCCAAGTCGTTGATCAGGCGGCGCAGGGGAAACAGCAGGGCCTGGTGGGACTCGACGTCGAAATTGAGCTCAAGCCGGGCCTCGAAGCGATCTGGCGGCTGGTAGAACGCCAGGCCCTGGCTGCGCAACCCGAGCAACTGGTCCAGGTGCAACTGCACCTGGGCAGCGAAGCGTCGCGCCAGGGACTCGCGAGGCAACGCCAAGACCTGCCCCAGCTGGCGCAAGCCCATGCGCGCGAAGGCCTCGGCCGCTTCCGGCGGCAGGCCGACACGCTCGACGGGCATGCGCGCCAGGGCTGCCGTGGTCTCTTCACGCGATGGCACCGCCAGGCCGTCATGCCCGTTGGCGAGCATCCGCGCGGCGACCGGATTACTGGCCAGGACAATTCGGTGTCGAAGGCCAAGCCCGCTCAGCTCTTCGCGCAAGCGCGCCTCGAACAGCCGCCAGGGACCAAACAGCTGCAGGCTGGAGCCGACTTCCAGGAGGACAGCCCGTGGGTAATGCAGGCTGACCTGGGCACTGAACCGATACGCCCAAGCCGCCAGCAGTTGCTGCATGTGCTCGATACTGGCGGCGTCAGCCTCCACGCAGTCAAAGCCATCGGCCAGGGCCCGGGCGGCATTGAGCGTTAGCCCGGCGCGCAAGCCCAGCGCCGCTGCTGCAGGGTTGACCGCCTGCAGTATTCGTCGCTGCGCCGGACCACCGAGCAGTGCCAGAGGTGCCTCAGGGTTGTCGCGTGCGCGCAGAACGGTGTCGAGTGCCAGTTGAGGCAGAAGAATGCAGGCCCACAGCATGGTGCATCAGCCCCGCCCGCTTGCAGCGACAGGCTGGCTGGGCGGCAGGCCGCCCCGGCACTTGAGCACCCGCCATTGCGCGGGCCGGGTATCGATGGCAATGCGCAAGGCAGCGGGTGACGGGTTGAGCGATACCTGCTGTGGGCGGCAGGCGAACGCCAGCGCCTGACCGGTCTCGGCAGCGACCTGCAGCCGGCGCAAGGCGCGGTCATCCGCGCGCTCGGGCCAGCACAGCACCGCCGCACAACTGCCCGAGCGCAGGCATTGCTCCGCCGCCCACAGGACTTCACCCGGCTGCGCCTCGACCTGGGCCAGCCAGCGCAAGTCAATGCCAGCCGCCTGCCATGCTGGAGCAAACGGAATGAACGGCGGTGCAACCAGCACCACCCGCCCACCCTCCGCGGTCAGGCGCGCCAGGCTTGGCCACAACAATTGCAGCTCGCCACATCCAGGGCCGGCCAGAAGTAGTTCGATCAGCGATGCAGCCGGCCAGCCCCCATCAGGCAGGCAGGCATCAAGCGCCGCATGCCCGGTTGGCTGCAGGCCCTGCGGCCGCGACTCGGCCTGACGCCCGCGCCATACCCGGCGCTGGTCGAGCAGCCCGTCGAGGTCGACAACCGCGCCCATCAATCGCGCCTCAGCAGGCCACAGAAAACGCCTTCGATCACGAAGTCGCGTTCAGGCCCTACATCGATGGGCGCGAAGGCCGGGTTGCGGGGCAGCAGCCGATAACGGCCAGCGGCGCGCTGAAGGCGCTTGATGGTCACTTCGCCGTCGAGCCGGGCAACGACGATCTGGCCGTCGCTGGCCTCGGCCTGCTGGCGGATGCCGACCAGGTCGCCGTCGAGGATGCCGTCGAGAATCATCGAATCGCCACGCACCTTGAGCAGGTAGTCGGGTGTACGACGGAAAAAGCTCGGGTCGACCAGGAGCTGTTCGTGGATGTCCAGGTCGGGAGCGATGGGCGCACCCGCAGCGACCTGGCCAAGGACCGGAATCTCGAGGATTTCCGGACGGCGCAGTGGCTCGGCCAGGCGGATGCCACGCGCCTGGTTGGGCGTGACATCGATGAAGCCGGCCTGGCTCAGGGCAACGATATGCTTGCGCGCAACGCTGCGCGAGGCGAACCCGAAGCGGCTGGCGATATCGGCCAGGCTCGGGGGCTGGCCATGTTCGGCGATACGCTCGCGGATGAATTCGAGAATCGCGCGGCGTTTGGGGGGTAATCTGTCCATGGAGAACATTTGTACTCTTTTTGCCCAAACCTGACCAGCCCCCTTTCGTCGCTGCTTTTTTCGGTATCATCGCGCAGGCCTTTCTCATCACACGGATGCCCCATGCTGAACGCCCTGCTGTTCGACCTCGATGGAACCCTCACCGACACCGATACCCTGCATCTGCAAGCGTTCCGCCACCTGATGGATCAACACGGACGCACACTGAGCCAGGCCGAGTTCGAAGCCCAGGTCAGTGGACGCGCCAATGGCGAGCTGTTCGCCGAGCTGTTTCCGCAGTCCAGCCCTGAACAGCAAAAAGCCCTCGCAGACCGCAAGGAAGCACTGTTTCGCGACTTGTCGCCCGAGCTTGAGCCCATGCCTGGCCTGCTGCGCCTGCTCGAGCATGCCCAGACGCAAGCGATCGGCGTGTGCGTGGTAACCAACGCCCCGCGCCACAATGCCGAGCACATGCTGAGCGCGATGGGCCTGGGCGGGCATTTCGAGCATGTCGTGGTGGCCGAGGAGCTGACTCGAGCCAAGCCCGACCCGCTGCCCTACCTGACGGGGCTGCAACGACTGAACGCAACGGCCGGGCAGGCGCTTGCCTTCGAGGATTCGGTTCCCGGCGTCACGGCCGCCAGCAATGCGGGGATCTTCACCGTGGGACTGGCCACCAGCCTGCCAGCCGAGCGCTTGCAGGCCGCGGGTGCGCAACTGGTCATCGATGATTTCGAGGATCCGTTGCTATGGGCGCTGATCGACGAGATGCGCGGCTGACCAATACCGGGTCCCATGCGCCCTGCGATGCCCATCCATTCGTCGGCCAGCCGATGTGCACTGTCGAACCCGTCCCATGCGGTTCGACCATGAGCACATCCCCCGCGTGGAGCGACATCCATGGACACTCCAGACAAACCCGAAGTGGTCTCGCGCAACGAGTGGCTGGCTGCCCGCCGCCAGTTGTGGCTGCGCGAAAAGGCTTTCACCCATGAGCGCGACGAGCTGTCTGCTGCGCGCCGGGCGCTGCCCTGGCTCAGGGTGGACACGCCCTACCGCTTCCAGGGACCGGATGGAGAACTGAGCCTGGGGGACCTGTTCGCCGGCCGCAGCCAGTTGCTGGTCTACCACTTCATGTTCGTCGAGGGCTGGAGCGAGGGGTGCCCGGGGTGTTCCTTTCTCGCCGATCATTTCGACGGCGCGAACCTGCACCTGGCTCACCATGACGTCTCGCTGGTAGCGGTGTCAGGGGCCCCCTACGATCAATTCCAGGCCTTCAGGTCACGCATGGGCTGGCGCTTTGACTGGTATTCGGCCCATGACAGTACCTTCAACCGCGACTTCGGGGTAAGCGTGCCCACCGATGGCAGCGGCCAGTACAACTACGAGGCCTACCAGGGAGAGGAAGGCGAGCTTCCCGGGCTCAGCGTGTTCTATCGCGATGACGACGGCGTCATCTACCACACGTACTCGACCTATGCCCGAGGCCTGGACATTCTGGTCGGCACCTACAACTTCCTCGATCTCATGCCCTTGGGCCGCAATGAGGAAGGAACCATGGACTGGGTGCGGTACCACGATCGCTACGAAGGGGCCGAAGACAAGGCGCATTGCTGCCACGATTGACCATCCGTACCGGGCACTCAGCGCTTCATGCAGCGCTGGTAGCGCTCGTCCACCCGGCCTGCGAACCACGCCGTGGTCAGCTTGCGGGTGATCTTCGGACTCTTGAGTTCGATGCCTGGCAGCACCGCACGGGGCAACGGTTTGCCAGCGGCGCCATCGGCAAGGGCAAACACGCCCTGATACAGGTCAGTGTCTTCGAAATCGAGGCTATCGCCCTGCCCCAGATGGTTGCGAATCACCGGATTGCGCAGCCCCAGCTTCGGCCCCAGGCGGCGAGCGGCTTTCTCGGTAGTGCCCGGCATGATTGACCCAGGCGCCACGAGGTCGCCATCGAGTGCCAGCTTGACGCCGCTGGCGCGGCTCAGCGCACTCTGGAAGGCGGCATTGCGGCTGGCGTACCAGCCCGCGTTGAAATCGGCGAAACGGTAGCGTTGCTGCGAATAGTGAGTCGGATACCCAAGCAGGTGCGCGATCCCGAAATACATGCCTCCACGCCGGGAGAAGACTTCCTGGCGTATCGTGCCGTCGACGGCGTAGGGATAATCCTTGGCATGTGCTTCTGCGAACGCGATGCTGACTTGCATGGGGCCGCCGGTATGCACCGGGTTCAGGCCTCCGAGCAAGGTGCGGCCGAGCGGCAGCGTGCCGATCAGCTCATCGAACAAGGCACTCAGCTCCTTTTCGCTGCGCACTGCCTGCAGTCGTTGCTGATAAGTCTTGCCGTTGCTCGAGCGGGTCTTCAGGCCACTGTCCACCAGCAGCTTTGGAATATGCAGGCGGGCGGCGCGCCGGTCGATCTCTTCACGGGCGATACGCCCCAGTCCTGGCACCTGGGGGTCGGCCTGGAATGTCGACTCCTGCTCGGTCACCGCCAGCACCGCGCACAGGTTGCTCTTGCTCGGGGTGATTTGCTGAGTGGTGAAGGCGGTCTGGATATCCTTGGCCCAGCCTGCGCGGTCGCGGGTGGAGGCCGGCAGCAGTCGCATCAGGTCGGCGCGAACCTTGGCGGGGTCGGCCTCAGGCTCGGGCGGCCTGCTCACGCAACCTTGCAGCGATGCCAGTATTGCTGCGCCCGCCAGCGCTGAACGCCACCCCATGTCCACTCCCTCCAGATGCTGTCGATAGCCGCACCCTAACAGCCGACGGGCGTTTCAGGACAGCTCCATGCGCTCACTCTGCCGGATGATCGCTGGGGACTCGCCTTCGACGAGCAGAGAAGACAACCGTTCAAGCACCCGCTGCTCCTGCTCATGGATGAAAAAGTGACCACCCTCGAACAGGTGCAGCGAAAACCGACCTGTCGTCTCGCGACGCCAGGCCGACAGTTGATCCTCGCTGGCGCGATCGTCCTCGCCACCCAGCACATGCAGCGCACAGGTCAATGCCTGCCGCTTGCGGTAGGTGTAGCGTCCGCAGAGCAGAAAATCGGCCCGCAGGACCGGCAAGGTGATGCTCATCAGCTCCTCGTTGGCGAGCACCTCTTCGGGGGTGCCATTGAGTTCGCGCAGATCATTGATCAGCTCGGCATCGTCCTTCGGGTTGCGCCAGCCATCGCCGTCATACCCTTCGCGCCGGGTGGGCGCTGCGGTGCCGCACGCAAACAGCGCCACCGGCTCAGGGCAGCCCAGGGCACGCAACGCGTGGGCCAGCTCGAAAGCCAGCAAAGCGCCGAGGCTGTGGCCCAGGATGGCGTATGGGCCAGTGGCGTTCAGTCGCTGCTCCTCCGCCAGTTGCCGGGCCAATGCCTGCATGTCGGTTTGCAAAGGCTCCCCCAGGCGTACCCCCCGGCCGGGCAGCTCGACGGGGCGCACCTGCAGCCACGCGGGCAGCGTGCGCCGCCAGCGGCTGTACACCATGGCGCTCGCGCCGGAGTACGGCAGGCACAGCAACGTCAATTCGGACATGCGCAAGCCCTTACTGGGCCGCTGCGGTTTCGGCCATCTTCTGGCGCAGGCTCAAGGGACGCATGTCGGTCCATACCTCGTCGATGTACGCCAGGCAGTCCTTTTTCAGCCCGCTCTTGCCCACGGTGCGCCAGCCTGCAGGAATGGCCTTGTAGTCGGGCCAGATGGAATATTGTTCTTCGTGGTTGACCACTACCTGGAACACGATGTCGTCGCGGTCGAAAACGGAAGTCATTGCCTGTCTCCTTGAGGGTAAGTACGCACGAGTGCCCACGGGCGTTCGGCGGTTACAGACAAAGACGAAAGGAATGTGGAAAAAATTACCAAAGCCGGTCAGGCATCTCGCAACAGGTCATGCTCGTTCAACAACCCGAAGGCCACCTCGGGATTGCGCTCGAGGCCCCGGCGAATCGCCGCCGGTATGGCCTGGCGGGTCTTGCGGCAGAGGCCCGGCTGCTCTTCCAGCTCGATCTGGATGCCGCGCATGGTGCGCACTTCGTTGAACCCCGGGGCGATCCGCACGCGTATGCCCAATTGCTCATGAAGGCGCTGCTGCAGACGCACGAGGTCGTCCAGGCTCTTGATGTTCTCAAGGCGATCAAGCAGGCGCTTTTCTTCAGCACGGGTCAGCAACAGGATGCGTTGGGCATCGCCCGGGCTGTCGTGCAGCCGTTCGCGCCCGCAGTTGCAGGCCCCGGGTGGGCATTGTTGGCGAAACGGCAGGTTGGCGTTCATGAGGCCAAGCATAGCCTGAGGGAGCCGGGACCACATCGGCCTGTATGCAGCAGCCCATGATTATCGGTATGGTGATGCCCAAGTAGGAAGTTTGTCCCGCACAGGAAAACCCAGCATGCACCAACGCAATGTCATCAACGCATCCGTCAGCCCCAAAGGCAGCCTGGAGACGCTGTCGCAACGTGAAGTCCAGCAACTGAGTGAAGTCGGTACCGGCACCCTGTACACCCTGTTCCGCCAGTGCGCGCTGGCCATTCTCAATACCGGCGCGCATGTCGACAATGCCAAGACCATCCTGGAGGCGTACAAGGACTTCGAAGTTCGAATTCACCAGCAGGACCGCGGCGTGCGCCTCGAACTGCTGAATGCGCCGGGGGACGCCTTCGTCGATGGCGAGATGATCGCCAGCACCCGCGAGATGCTGTTCAGCGCGCTGCGCGACATCGTCTACACCGAGAGCGAGCTGGCCAGCCAGCGCATCGATCTTGAAAGCTCCCAAGGCATCACCGACTACGTGTTTCACCTGCTGCGCAACGCCCGCACCCTGCGCCCTGGCGTGGAGCCCAAGCTGGTGGTGTGCTGGGGCGGGCACTCGATCAGCAGCGAGGAATACCAGTACACCAAGAAGGTCGGCCACGAGCTGGGCCTGCGCAAGCTGGACGTGTGCACCGGCTGCGGCCCGGGCGTGATGAAGGGCCCGATGAAGGGCGCGACCATCGCCCACGCCAAGCAGCGCATGCACGGCAGCCGTTACCTGGGCCTGACCGAACCGGGCATCATCGCCGCCGAGGCGCCGAACCCGATCGTCAACGAGCTGGTGATCCTGCCGGACATCGAGAAGCGCCTTGAGGCGTTTGTCCGCGTCGGCCACGGCATCATCATCTTCCCCGGTGGCGCCGGAACCGCCGAGGAGTTCCTCTACCTGCTCGGCATCCTGATGCACCCGGACAACCAGGACCTGCCCTTCCCGGTCGTGCTTACCGGGCCGAAAAGCGCCGAGCCCTACCTGCAGCAGTTGCACGACTTTGTGGGTTCCACCTTGGGCGAAGAAGCGCAGCGCCATTATTCGATCATCATCGACGACCCGGCCGAAGTGGCCCGACGCATGGTCGACGGGCTCAAGGAGGTCAAGCAGTTCCGCCGCGAGCGCAACGACGCCTTCCACTTCAACTGGCTGCTGAAGATCGAAGAAAGCTTCCAGCGCCCCTTCGACCCCACCCACGAGAACATGGCCAACCTCGCGTTGCGCCGCGAGTTGCCCGCCCACGAACTGGCCGCCAACCTGCGCAGGGCCTTCTCGGGCATCGTCGCCGGTAACGTCAAGGACAAGGGTATCCGCCTGATCGAAGACCACGGCCCTTACCAGATCCGCGGCGACAGCGCGGTACTCGACCCGCTGGGCCGGTTGCTGCAGGCGTTTGTCGAGCAGCACCGGATGAAGCTGCCGGGCGGTGCGGACTACGTGCCGTGCTACCAGGTCACGACTTGATCCCAGGGTTGCGGGCACGCCCTGTGCCCGCAACATTTCGCAGGATCTTTCCTACACTGGTCAGTGAACCAGCCTCGATAAATGCGGTCTTTGGCTGACGGTCAAATCTTCTGACCGGTTCAGCGGCCCCGTCCTCGGGCCTACATTTGTCCTGTAGATGCGAAGAACCCATGCCTGATTCCCGTCCCGCCATCCTTGCCTTCCCTGCCCTGTGCGGCAGCCTGATCGGCGCGCTGTTGCTGCTTGCCGGCCCCCTGCACGCCGAAGAAGCCGCCAGCGATGCGCGCTGGGTCAGTGACAGCCTGAGCACCTACGTGCGCAGCGGCCCGACCGATGGTCACCGGATTGTCGGCAACCTCAAGTCTGGGCAGAAAGTCACCTTGATCGGCACCCAGGGCAACTACAGCCAGGTGCGCGGCGAGAGCGGCAGCGTGGTGTGGATCTCGACCAGCGACCTGCAGGAGGTTCCTGGCCAGGCCGAGCGCCTGCCGCAGCTCGACAGCCAGGTGGCGCAGCTGAGCGATCAGCTCAAGACCATCGACGACAGCTGGAAGACCCGCGTGCAGGGCATGCAGGAGACCCTGGATTCGCGCAAGGCCTTGATCGATGAGCTGGAAACCCGCAACAAATCGCTCAACGAAGAGCTCGGCATGGCCCAGTCCGAGCTGCGCAGCACCCAGGCGCGCCTGGGCGACGAGAACAAGCAGGTGATGATGCGCTACATGGTCTACGGCGGTGGCATCGCCGGTGCAGGGCTGCTCGCCGGGCTGATCCTGCCGCTGCTCACCCGCGGCCGCAAGCGCAACGACCGCTGGTTCTGAGGCTGCTCAGCGGGCCTGATTGGTCACGCCGAATGGAATGTGTACCGACGGCACCACGGTGCTGGTGCTTTTCAGGTGCGCCGACTGGTCGTCGAAGAAGATGTGCGGCCTGAGCACCTGCAATACCCGGCGCTTCTCGATGCCGCCAAGAAAGAATGCATCGTTGGCCATCACGCCCCAGCTTTTCAGCGTATTGAGCGCGCGCTCGTGCGACGGCGCGCTGCGGGCGGTGACGATGGACACGCGCAGACGGTTCTCGTAGCCGGGGTTGGTGATCTTGTGTTGCTCCTCCGCTGCCTGGATCCGCGCGATCCTTACGAAGAATTCCTTGAGCGGGCCAGGATTGTGCGGTTGGGCGACGTTCAGCACCTCATGGGCGTGAAAGCTGTCCAGCCCCGCGCTCTGCATCACCGCCTCGGACTCATCACCCGCCAGCACGCCATCGAAGTCGAAGGCAATGCGCAGGCTGGGGTCGTCCTCATCGTCATCGAACTGTGAGTCGAGTACCTGGCCTGCGGGGTAGCCGGCCTTGATCGCCGCGTCCACGTCCGGTTTGCTGGCGGACAGGAACAGCGCGATGTTCAGCGCCGGAATGAATTCGTACGGCGACCGCCCCTGCATGAAGATCGCCCGGGTCATCCCCAGGCCGTGGTGCTCGATGGTCTTCATCACCCGCAGGCCGGTGTCCGGATCGTTCTGCGACAGCAGCACCACCTCGACCAGCGGGTCTTCAGGGTCGCTGCACAGGTCGTTCAGGGCCAGCAGGCGCTTGATGAAAGGAAAGGCGATGCCCTTGCCCAGCGGCGAATGCAGGTGTTGTTCCTGGTACTTGCGGTACTGGGCCTCGCCTTCACGGCGAAACACCGCGTCCGATTCGCCCAGATCGAACACCGCGCTCGAGGCGACACCGATCACCAGGCGGTTTTCCAGTTCATAGGGCATTCAAAGTTCCTTGCTGAGGTCATGGCCTGCTGAGGATACCGCGAAGCCGCGATCTCTGTTGGCGCACTGCAAGAGCAGAGCCGGATCGGCAAAACCGGTTAGACTGTGCAACCCCGCGCCGACCTGGCGCGGGCTGCCTCAACAGCCGGAGCCCTGTTACCGATGTTCATCCTCCGCCGCCTCGACGGCATGCCCCCGGAAAGTTTCCAGAACCAGATCCGCAAACTGGTGATCGACCATGTCAGTGAGCTGAGCAGCGTGGCCATTGCCCCGGGCAATCCGCTGTATCCCCTCTATCAATATGGCGTGGGCCTTGAAGTACACCAGTACCTGCAGGCCATGGACGGCTCGCGCGGCCTGGCAGTGGACGTGCTGCTGGCCCTCGATGCCGATGCCCCCGACCTCCTGCTCGGGTTTGCCATCGCCCTGCCCGCCCAGGATGATCCGCAGGCCTGCGCCGTGGCGTTTCTAGCCGTGGATCCTGCGCATCGACGCCAGGGCATTGCCCGCGCCATGGTGGCCGAGGTCGGCAAGCGCCATGCCTGTGTCGAGCTCAACTGCTTTGTGCAGCAAGTTCCGTGGTTCGAGGCCATGGGGCTGCAGCTGGTTGCCGCAGCGGGCACTCAGGTGCTGATGAGCAGCACCGGCAAGGCCAGTGGCGCGTTGATCGGACGGCTGGATATCGCCCCGATCTACCGCACCCTGGAGGTAGGCCAGATCCATGCCTACCTGGTCAAGCAGCATGGGGATGAGGCCATGGTCGAGGCGGAGAAGGAGCGAGATCAGCGGCTCGACCAGCTGGCATGGCAGGCCCAGGAGTTCGTGCGGCAGCGCCGCATGGTGCACTAAGGCACTTCTATGGCTCCACCTGCCGCACAGTGATATCCCCGCCCTTGCCTTCCCGGCGCTCGGTCATCCAGTCGTTCACCTGCTCGCCAAACACTGCTGGCGCCTTGCGCCCGAAGCGTCTGGCCAGGTCGAGGATGGTCTGCTGGGCCAGCGCTTCTTCCATGCGCTTCTGCGCGGTGAGCATTACCGCGTGGATAGCGCAGGTGCCTTCGGTTGCCCACGGCGGCGGCGTGCCGTCGAACACCGCGCAGCGCTCGCGCACTTCGCGGCAATCGAAGATCTTCTTGCTGCCGTCGATCGCCCTGACGATGTCGAGCACGGTGATTTCATCCGAAGGCCGGGCCAGGCAAAAACCCCCGCGCACCCCTTCTGTGGCCGCCACCAATCCGGCCCGGGCAAGCTTGGTGAAGACCTTGGCCAGGTATTCGTGGGGCACCCCTTGCAGTTCGGCCAGGTCGCGCACGCTGGCCTCGCGGCTGTCGCCACGCTCGTCGACCAGAAACAGCAGGCAGTGGATGCCGTACTCGACGCCCGCACTGTAAAGCGACATGTCTATCTCCGACTGTATTTGTCGCAAATACTACCCCACCTCTACACGTCCCCACAAATGCAGACCGACCATCTATCGCAATGGGCTGCTTTTCAGGGAAAAGACTTGCGGCCAATAACTACGATCAATATAGTCGGAGTTGCTCGACAGCCCCTTCCCATTCCGTTGGAGACCTCGTCATGCAACAACACATTCTGATCATCGGTGCCGGCTTTGCTGGCGTATGGAGCGCCCTGAGCGCCGCCCGCCTGCTCGACCAGCACGCTCGCAACGACGTCGTCGTCAGCGTGCTCGCGCCACAGCCCGAGCTGCGCATTCGTCCGCGCTTCTACGAAAGCGACGTGCATACCCTGAAGGCGCCGGTGGGCGAGCTGTTCGAGGCGGTGGGTGTCGACTTCCTCCAGGGGAGCGCCCAGCACATCGACGTGGACCGCAAGACCGTGAGCTACGTTGATCCCAGTGGCCAGCGCCAGCAGCTGAACTACGACCGGTTGATCCTCGCCGCCGGCAGCAACGTCGCGCGCCCGAACTTGCCGGGCCTGGCGGACCATGCCTTCGATGTCGACCAGCTTGAATCGGCCGCACGCCTCGAGCGGCACCTGGCAAGTCTCGCCAGCCAGCCAGACTCCATCGCCCGCAACACCGTAGTGGTGGCGGGCGGCGGCTTCACCGGGATCGAGACCGCTACGGAAATGCCGGCACGCCTGCGCGCCATTCTTGGCAGCGAGACGCCTGCAAGGGTGATCATCGTTGATCGTGGCCAGCACGTCGGTGCAGCCCTGGGTGAAGGTATTACCCCGTCGATCATCGCCGCTTCAGAGCAGTGTGGCGTGCAGTGGCGGGTCAACACTTCGGTAGTCGGCGTCGATGCCAGCGGCGTGACGCTGGACAGCGGCGAACGCATCGAGGCCAATACCGTGATCTGGACCGTAGGCGTCCGGGCGAGCACGTTGACCGAACAGATCCCCGGCGAGCGTGACAGCCAAGGCCGTCTACGAGTCGACCCACACCTGAAGGTGATCGGGCAGCCGCACATCTATGCCAGCGGTGATGTGGCCTGGGCAGCCGCGGACGACCTGGGCAACCATGCCCTGATGACCTGCCAGCATGCCATTCCATTGGGCCGCCACAGCGGCAACAACGCAGTCGCCGACCTGCTTGGCGTAACCCCGGTGGTCTACCGCCAGCCAAAGTACGTCACCTGCCTGGACCTCGGTGACTGGGGTGCCGCCTACAGCGAAGGCTGGGAGCGGGAACTCAAGCTGCATGGCCGTGAAGGCAAGGCGCTGAAGCGGCAGATCAACACCGAATGGATCTACCCACCTGCCGCCGACCGTGCCCTCGCGCTGGCCGCCGCTGACCCCTTGATCCCGATCGTCGCCTGACCCGGTACCTGCATCGCTTCATGGCCTTGAATGGCTAGGTATGGATAGTGGCATCATGGCATCATCCCACAAAAAATACCTGAAGGTTGACATCCTCCCCCACCTCGCCTTGATAGGCGCCAGCTTTCGCCAGAAAGGAGGGGGATTCCCTACTGCGTCAGTCGGCGTGAGCCGGCTGCTCGCTTCGATGGGTTCCTGCTGCTGGCGGCACTGAAACACCACTCACTTCACAGGCGATCCGGCCAATTGTCCTGGCCTTTGGGCTATTCAATCCACGCCCTCGGATATTCTTCGAAGCCACCAGATCCGCATTCTCGGTGTGCCCGCAGGCCACGCATAGAAACACGCTTTGGCGCTTTCTGTTTTCAGCGCAAGTGTGGCCACAGACCGGGCACTCACGACTGGTATTCGCCGGTGGAACTGCCACCAGCCAACCACCTTGCCAAGCGGACTTGTAGTCCAACTGGCGGCGGAATTCGCCCCAGCCCTGATCCAGGATCGACTTCAGGCCTGATTTGGCTTGGACGTTCCGACCTGGTGCTGCCAGGGTACCGCTGGCCGAACGACTCATGTTTTTGACCTGCAGATCCTCGACGACAACCATCGCGTGGTTTTTGCTGATGACGTGTGAGGTCTTGTGCAGGAAGTCGTTTCGGGAGTTGGCAATCTGGCTGTGGATGCGCTGGACGCGGGCTTTGGCGCGCCTCCAGTTGCTGCTGAATTTGACCTTGCGGCTCATCTGACGCTGAGCCTTGGCCAGCCGAACTTCATGTCGCTTGAAGCTCGACAGCGGCTGGATCACGGTCTCTTTCTGGCCGTCCCAAAGCGTGGCGAAGCGGACAATGCCCATGTCGATGCCAACCGCTGTGGCGGCTGGATGGCAGGGCTCTGCCACTTTTCGCGCCGTCTGGATGGACACGTACCAGTGGCCAGCTTTCAGGCTGACTGTGACGTTTCTGACCAGACCAAGAACCTTGCGGCTGGTTCGGTATTTCAGCCAACCGAGCTTCGGCAGAAGGATTCTTTCGCCAGCCTGGTCGAGCTTGATTGATTTCGGCTGAGGGAATCGAAAGCTGTCTCGAGTGCCCTTTTTCTTGAATTTCGGGAAGTCAGAAAGCTTGTCGAAGAAGCGTTTGTAGGCGGTTTCGAGGTCGCGCAAAATCTGTTGCTCGACGTCGACTGAAGCCTCGGCAAGCCATGGAGTATCAGGGTCGTGGCGCCAGGCTGTGAGCGCTTTGCAGAGCCCCGCATAACCCAGTTTTTTCTCGCGTGCCTCATGTCTGGCCTGCTGAAGGGCCAGGCCTTTGTTCCAGACCACACGAACGCAACCGGCGAATTTCCTGAGGAGAATTCGCTGCTGGAATGTGGGTTCGAGTCGGAATTTATAGGCCTGAAGACGCTTCATCATGAATACTGTTTGGATATACAGTTAAACCATATCACCGCTTCGCGGTGAGCGCCATCCCTTCCCGCCCTGAAGGACGGAGCTTCCCGCGCTATTGGTGAATATCCGTTGCTGCGGTGGCGCTTGGTACCTTTGGGAGCTGGCTTGCCAGCGAACCGGAAGCCCACCACTGCCCCGGACTTCGAAGATACTCCCGACCTGGCGCCCCGGAAACGACAAGGCCGCTCTGTCCAACCAGAGCGGCCTTGCCTGCAAGCACACCGTCGCTCGTGTCAGCCGTTCACGCTGACCACCCGAGCAGCCTTCTGCCGCTGACCACGGGTCGCCAGGCAGTAATACAGTGGGCAGGTCACCAGCAGGCCAAACACCCAGGACAGGTCGGCGCCTTCCACCAGGTTCGAATACGGCCCTGCATACAACGCCGTATTGGCAAACGGCAGCTGCACCAGGATCCCGCAGGCATAGGCAATGATCGCGTGGCTGTTGAAGCTTCCATAGATCCCGCCATCAGCACTGAAGATCGAGGCGATGTCGTAGTTTCCCTTCTTGATCAGGTAGAAGTCGATCAGGTTGATCGATGCCCATGGCACCAGAACCACCAGCAGCGCCAGTATCAGACCGATGAATTGCGAGATGAAATCGGCCGAAGCACTCAGCGCAACCAGCCCGCAACCCACCAGGATCACCGTGGCCAACACCACCCGTACCTTGATGCTCGGCGTCCATTTGGCAGCGAAGGTCTGGATCGCGGTCACGATCGACAACACCGCACCGTACAGGTTGAGGGCGTTGTGGCTGATGATGTTGAGGAGGAACAGCACCATCAGGATCGGGCCCAGCCAGCCAGTGGCCTGCTCGACCGCTGCCATGGCGTCGGTCCCTTCCGGCACCGCCAGCACGGCGATGGCGCCGAAGCTGAAGCACAGGATGGTGCCCAGGGTGGCGCCAAAGTAGGTGGCCCAGAACGGCTTGGCGATGCCGACTTCACGCGGCAGGTAGCGCGAGTAGTCGGAGGTGTAAGGCGAGAAGCTGATCTGCCAGATCACTCCCAGCGACACGGTGGCGATCCAGCCCGACAGGTTGAAGCTGCCACGGCTGAAGAAGTCGGCCGGCAGGTCCTGTACGAACATCATCACGAACCCTGCCAGCAGCGCCGAACCCATTACCCAGGTACCGATGCGGTTGAGGGTATGAATGAAGCGATAGCCGATCACGCCAATGGCCGTGGCGCTCAGGGCGCCGATGACGATTGCCGTGGGCATGGGCACGCTCGGCGCGATGCCATGGATCGACTTGCCGGCGAGCACGATATTGGAGATGAAGAAGCCGACGTAGATCAGCGCGGTGAAGAACACGATCAGCAAGGCACCGTAGCGCCCGAACTGGCCGCGGCTCTGCACCATCTGCGGAATGCCCATTTGTGGGCCCTGGGCTGACGCCAGCGCGATCACAACGCCACCGAGCAGGTGCCCGAGGACGATGGCGATCAGGCCCCACAGCAGGTTCAGGTGGAACACCTGGACCACCATGGCGCCGGTGACGATCGGCAGAGGAGCGATGTTGGTACTGAACCAGAGCGTGAACAGATCCCGCGCCTTCCCATGGCGCTGGGCGGGTGGAACGTATTCGATCGTATTGTTCTCGACAAGCTGGTTTTGCGACGACGATTGGGACATAGGTCTGAGCTCGAAAGGTTCTGTTTTTATCTTTGTAGGAAACCGCATCTAGGCGGCCTCTCAGCTGCGGACCATATTATGGTATTCCAAATTTTTGACAACACTGATCCGCACTTAAAAAGCCCATCTGCACTGCCTGCAATCCATATCCCTCCGTCCTTGGCATGCACGCAGGCCAATGAATACGGGGCTTTGAGCCGTTCATCGCGTTCCGCCGCTGTAGGAAAATTCCGCTTGCAAATCGAGTATTACGGTATACCATCAGACACATCAACGATAAAAACGCGGACCACCGCTGCTCTTCCGAGGACCACGCCATGATCGACGCAACCGTCTACAAGAACGTTCTGGGCTCCTTTCCGTCCGGCGTCACGGTGATCACCACGCTGGACGACGACGGCTCGATCGTCGGCCTGACCGCCAGTGCCTTCAGCTCTCTTTCCATGGACCCGCCGCTGGTCCTGTTCTGCCCCAACTACAGCTCCGACTCCTACCCTGTCCTGATCCGCAACAAGCGCTTTGCCATCCACCTGCTGTCTGGCGAACAACAGGCCGAGGCCTATGCGTTCGCCCGCAAGGGCAAGGAAAAGGCGCAAGGGATCGAGTGGACCCTGAGCGAGCTGGGCAACCCGCTGCTGGCCAATGCCACCGCCATCATCGAGTGCGAGCTGTGGCGCGAGTACGAAGGTGGCGACCACGCCATCATGGTCGGCGCGGTGCAGAACCTGATTGTCCCCGAGCAGGCCCCACGGCCGATGATCTACTGCCGCGGCAAGATGGCCAGCCTCCCGGTTTTCGCCTGACACTTATCTATCCGTGTGACGGGTGCCGGCCGCCCGTCGAGACTCCGGTCGCCGGCATCAACAGGCGACACTTTTCAGATCCGAGGAATGCCCCATGAAATTTTCGTTGTTCGTGCACATGGAACGTTGGGATGAACAGGTCAGCCACCGCCAGTTGTTCGAAGACCTTACCGAACTGACCCTGATGGCCGAGAACGGCGGTTTCAGCACCGTGTGGATCGGCGAACACCACGCGATGGAATACACCATCTCGCCAAGCCCGATGCCGCTGCTGGCGTACCTCGCCGCGCGCACCGAGAAGATTCGCCTGGGTGCCGGCACCATCATCGCGCCCTTCTGGAACCCGATCCGTGTGGCGGGCGAATGCGCCCTGCTCGACGTGATCAGCAACGGACGCATGGAAGTGGGCCTGGCCCGCGGCGCCTATCAGTTCGAGTTCGACCGCATGGCCAACGGCATGCCCGCGACCGACGGCGGCAAGGCACTGCGCGAGATGGTCCCGGCGGTACGCCAGCTGTGGAAAGGCGATTACGCCCATGAAGGCGAAATCTACAATTTCCCGACTTCCACCAGTGTGCCGAAGCCGGTGCAGCAGGACATGCCACCGATGTGGATCGCCGCCCGCGACCCGGACTCGCACAACTTCGCGGTCAAGAACGGCTGCAACGTCATGGTCACCCCATTGATGAAGGGTGATGAAGAAGTGCTGGACCTGAAGAACAAGTTCCAGGCTGCCCTGGACAACAACCCGGATGTGCCGCGCCCGCAACTGATGGTGCTGCGCCACACCCACGTGCACAGCCCGTCCGAACCGGAAGGCTGGAAAGTCGGTGCCCAGGCCATTTCGCGCTTCTACCGCACCTTCGATGCCTGGTTCGGCAACAAGACCGTCCCGGCCAACGGCTTCCTGGAGCCAAGCCCGGAGTCGAAGTTCGCCGAAGTCCCGGCTTTCGCGCTGGAGAACATCCGCAAGAACACCATGATCGGCACCCCGCAAGAGATCATCGCGCGCATCAAGTACTACCAGGAACTGGGCGTCGACGAATTCAGCTTCTGGTGCGACAACAGCCTGCCGCATGCAGAGAAGAAGAAGTCGCTGGAGCTGTTCATCAAGGAAGTGGTGCCAGCGTTCAGCTGAGCCCCTCCCTTAGCGGCCGTGCCCCTGTAGGAGCGGGCTTGCCCGCGATAGCGTTAGCAGCATCGACCTGTATCGTCGGCGCGGACGCAATCGCGGGCAAGCCCGCTCCTACAGTCGTTTACGGCGCTTGAAAGCATGCCTTTCGTCTTCGGGACAGGGATTTTCTCCCAAGGGTATTGCAGAACAAATATTATGGTATACCATCAGACAACAAGACCTGATCACCTACCCAGGAGCCGTCCATGAGTTTCGAAATCCGCAAGATCGTCACCTACTCCGAAGAAACCCGCATCGAAGGCGGCAAGGCCACCGACAAGCCGGTGACCATGGTTGGCCTGGCCGTCGTGATCAAGAACCCATGGGCTGGCCGTGGCTTCGTCGATGACCTCAAGCCTGAAATCCGTGCCAATTGCTCCGAGCTCGGCGCGCTGATGGTCGAGCGCCTGATCGCCGCCATCGGCGGTGCCGACAAGATCGAAGCCTACGGCAAGGCCGCAGTCGTCGGCGCCGATGGCGAGATCGAGCACGCTTCCGCCGTGATCCATACCCTGCGCTTCGGCAACCACTACCGTGAAGCGGTCCAGGCCAAGAGCTACCTGAGCTTCACCAACAAGCGCGGCGGCCCAGGCACTTCGATCCAGATCCCGATGATGCAGAAGGACGACGAAGGCCTGCGTTCGCACTACATCACCCTGGAAATGCAGATCGAAGACGCGCCGCGTGCCGACGAGATCGTTGTGGTCCTGGGCGCTGCCGACGGCGGCCGCCTGCACCCGCGTATCGGCAACCGCTACATCGACCTTGAAGAACTGGCAGCCGAAAAAGCTCAATAACAACAACGTAAACGGGCCGGGGCGTGCCGTGTGAAGCGCCACGCCCGACCTTCCAGGAGCGCCCATCCATGATTCAGCCTGTAGCTGAACGTACACCCGCCGGGACCAGCTACCTGGCACTCGGCCAAGGCCAGCCCGTGGTTCTGATCCACGGCGTGGGCCTGAACAAGGAAATGTGGGGCGGCCAGTTCGTCGGCCTTTCCAGCGACTACCGGGTAATCGCCTACGACATGCTCGGCCACGGCCAGAGTCCGCGTCCGGATGCCGGTACCGACCTGCAAGGCTACGCCGCGCAGCTGGCCGAACTGCTCGACCACCTGCAGATCCCGCAGGCCACGGTGATCGGTTTCTCGATGGGAGGCCTGGTCGCCCGCGCCTTTGCCCTGCACTACCCGCAGCGCCTGAATGCGCTGGTGGTGCTCAACAGCGTGTTCAACCGCACCCCGGAGCAGAGCGCCGGTGTCATCGCCCGCGCTGCCCAGGCTGCCGAACTCGGCCCCGACGCCAACGTCGATGCCGCCCTGGACCGCTGGTTCAGCCGCGAGTACAAGGCCGCCAACCCGGCCCAGGTTGCCGCCATCCGCCAGATTCTGGCCGGCAACGACCCGCAGGGTTACCACACCACCTACTCGCTGTTCGCCACCCAGGACATGTATCGCGCCGACGACCTGGAAAGCATCCAGGTGCCGACGCTGATCGCCACCGGCGAACTCGACTCGGGCTCGACCCCGGCCATGACCCGCCAGCTCGCCGCGCGCATTCCCGGCGCCGAGTGCGTGGTTCTCGCCGAGCAACGGCACATGATGCCGGTCGAAGCGCCGCGTGAAGTCAACCGCATGCTGCTCGACTTCCTCGGCCACGCCCGTAACCTCTCCGATTCCGCAAAGGGGATTGTTGCATGACCCTCCACCATTTCCAGATGTGCATCGACGGCCAATGGTGCGATGCGCAAAGCGGCAAGACGTTTGACAGCCTCAACCCGGCTACCGCCCAGCCTTGGGCGCAACTGCCCGACGCCGCCGAAGCCGACGTCGAGCTCGCCGTGCAGGCGGCCCAGCGCGCCTTCGAAAGCCCGGCCTGGCGTGGTATCACCGCCACTGCCCGGGGCAAGCTGCTGCGCCGCCTGGGCGACCTGATCGCCGACAACAAGGAGCACCTGGCCCAGCTCGAAAGCCGCGACAACGGCAAGCTCATCCGCGAGACCCGCGGCCAGGTCGGCTACCTGCCTGAGTTCTTCCATTACACCGCAGGCCTTGCCGACAAGATCGAAGGCGGCACCCTGCCGCTGGACAAGCCGGACCTGTTCGCCTACACCGTGCACGAGCCGATCGGGGTGGTAGCGGGGATCATCCCCTGGAACAGCCCGCTGTACCTGACCGCGATCAAGCTGGCTCCGGCCCTGGCCGCCGGCAACACCATCGTGCTCAAGCCGTCCGAGCATGCCTCGGCGACCATCCTCGAGCTGGCCCGCCTGGCGCTTGAAGCCGGCTTCCCGGCTGGTGTGGTCAACGTGGTCACCGGCTACGGCCCCACCACCGGCGCCGCGCTGACCCGCCACCCGCTGGTACGCAAGATCGCTTTCACCGGCGGCGCAGCCACTGCCCGTCACGTGGTGCGCAGCAGCGCAGAGAACTTCGCCAAGCTGTCGCTGGAGCTGGGCGGCAAGTCGCCAAACATCATCTTCGCCGACGCCGACCTGGAAAGCGCCGTCAATGGCGCGGTAGCGGGCATCTATGCCGCCTCCGGCCAGAGCTGCGTGGCCGGCTCGCGCCTGCTGGTGCAGGACGAGATCTTCGACGAGTTCGTCGCCCGCCTGGTGGAGCGCGCCAAGCGCATCCGCATCGGCAACCCGCAGGATGAGCAGAGCGAGATGGGCCCGATGGCCACGGCCCAGCAACTGGGCGTGGTCGAAGGCCTGGTCGCCGCGGCCAAGGCCGAGGGCGCCAAGCTGCACCTGGGTGGCAAGCGCGCCGAGGTCGAGGGCGAAGGCTGGTACTACGAGCCGACCCTGTTCGAGTGCGACAGCAACTCGATGACCATCATGCAGGAAGAAGTGTTCGGCCCCGTGGCCTCGGTGATCCGCTTCAAGACCGAGGAAGAGGCCCTGGCGATCGCCAACGACTCGCAGTTCGGCCTGGCCGCTGGCATCTGGACCCGCGACCTGGGCCGCGCCCATCGCCTGGCCCGAGACGTGCGCTCCGGTATCATCTGGGTCAACACCTACCGTGCCGTGTCGGCCATGGCGCCGATCGGTGGCTTCAAGAACAGCGGCTACGGCCGTGAGAGCGGCATCGATTCGGTGCTGGCCTATACCGAGCTGAAGACCGTGTGGATCAATCTGTCCACCGCGCCCATGCCCGACCCCTTTGTCATGCGTTAGGAGACCTGCGCCATGATCGAACCCGGCATCTACAAAGACGTGATGGGCTCCTTTCCATCCGGCGTCACCGTGGTCACCACGCTTGACCCGACGGGCGCCATCGTCGGCATCACCGCCAGCGCGTTCAGCGCGCTGTCGATCGACCCGGCGCTGGTGCTGTTCTGCCCCAACTACGCATCGGACACCTACCCGATCCTGCGTGACAGCAAGCAGTTCGCGATACACCTGCTGTCCGCCGACCAGACCGCCGAGGCCTATGCCTTCGCTGGCAAGGGCAAGGACAAGGCGCAGGGCATCGACTGGCACCTGAGCGAGCTGGGCAACCCCCTGCTACCCAAGGCCACGGCGATCATCGAGTGCGAGCTGTGGCGCGAGTACGATGGCGGTGATCACGCGATCATCGTCGGCGCAGTGAAGAACCTGGTGCTGCCCGACAACCCCGTGACCCCGATGGTCTACCACCGGGGCAAGCTGGGGGCCCTGCCCCCGCTGGGCTGATTTTCCCTTTTATGGGGGCTGCGCCGTTCTTCACCCTCGGTTGCGGCCCCCTTTTTCTTTGCGGGCCTGTATGCGCTCACCAAGGAGTACGTCAATGAGCAACGAAAAGTACGAGAAAGGCCTGGCGATCCGCACGCAAGTGCTGGGCGAGGCCTACGTGCAGAAATCGATCGAGAATGCGGACGAGTTCACCAAGCCGCTGCAGGATCTGGTCACCGAGTACTGCTGGGGACATGTCTGGGGCCGTGACGGCTTGTCGCTCAAAGAGCGCAGCATGATAAACTTGGCCATGATTTCCGCGCTCAACCGTCCCCACGAACTCAAGCTGCATATCCGTGGCGCCTTGCGTAATGGCCTGAGCCGTGAACAGATTCGCGAAATACTGCTCCAGGTCGGCATCTATTGCGGCGTGCCCGCGGCGGTGGACAGCTTCCGCCTGGCGCGCGAAGCCTTCGCCGAGGCCGATGCGGAGTCAACCCGTTAACACCGGGCTGTTCGAACCCTTGCATGGAGCACCTCAGGTTCGCGGTGCTCTTGCGGGTATGGCGCAACAGCCTCACTCAGAGCGCACACGATGAAACGCCAGCCACTCGACGACAGCTTCAAGGTCAACCGCAACCCCGTAACCCTGCGTGAAATCGTGCTCGACAAGCTGCGCGGCGCGATCATGAACTTCCACCTGCTGCCGGGCGACCGCCTGGTCGAGCGCGACCTCTGTGACCGCCTCGGTGTCAGCCGCACATCGGTCCGTGAAGCCCTGCGTCACCTGGAATCCGAAGGCCTGGTGGAATTCGCCGACGCCAAGGGCCCGCGCGTGGCGATCATCACCCTTGAGGATGCCCGCGACATCTATGAGCTACGCTGTGTGCTCGAAGGCCTGATCGTCCAGCTGTTCACCCTCAACGCCAAGGCCAAGGACATCCGCGCCCTCGAGCGCGCCCTCGAGGAAAACCGCGAGGCGCTCGAAGAAGGTGAGCTGCAGCAGGTGCTCGACTCGGTGCAGGGTTTCTACGACGTGCTGCTCGAAGGCTCCGGCAACCATGTCGCGGCCACCCAGCTGCGCCAGTTGCAGGCACGCATCAGCTACCTGCGTGCCACGTCGGTCTCCCAGGAAAACCGCCGCGGCGCCAGCAACCGTGAAATGGAAAAGATCGTCGAGGCAATCAAGGGCGGCGACCCGCTCGTTGCCCACCAGGCCTCTGTCGATCACGTCCGCGCCGCCGCCAAGGTCGCCCTGGACTACCTGCGCCAGAAGCAGGATGACAACAGCAAGGTGCGCGACATCATCGCCCCCATTGCCCTCAAAGAACCTCGCATAGGTCGCTGATCATGCCCATCGCCCCGCGCTATTGCCCGCATTGCACTGTCGAGCTCGCCCGGGGCACACCTGCCGGGGACACCCACGAGCGCCTGCTCTGCCCCGGGTGTGGCTATATCCACTACATCAACCCGAAGATCATCGCCGGCTGCATCATCGAGCGCGACGGCAAGTACCTCTTGTGCCAGCGCGCCATCCCGCCGCGCCCTGGTACCTGGACGCTGCCGGCCGGCTTCATGGAAAGCGGCGAGACCACCGAAGACGCGGCCCTGCGGGAAGTGTGGGAAGAGACCGGCGTGCGTGCCGATGTGGTGTGCCCCTATTCGATCTTCAGCGTGCCGAAGATCAGCGAGGTGTACATCATCTTCCGCGCCAGCGTGATCGAAGAGACGGGCTCGTTCGGGCCGGAGACACTGGACTACCGGTTTTTCGCACCGGACGAGATCCCGTGGGACGAGATCTACTATCCGGCTATCCGGCAGATTCTGGAGCGGTACATTTCAGAGCGGCTGGCGGGGGTGTATGGCATCTACATGGGTAATGACGATACCGGCAAGGTCCATTTCATCCGGTAGCCTGCAGATCAGGGCTCGTAGCCCTCGACAATGATCACCTCGGCCTTGGCCACGCCCTGACGATGCTTGCACGCATCCTGATACTGCTCCGACCGGTAGCACGCCACCGCCCGCTCATACGATTCGAACTCGATCACCACGCTGCGTTGCGGGGTGGCCCGCCCTTCCATCGCCTCGCTGCGGCCGCCACGGGCCAGCAGCTTGCCGCCAAAGGCGGCAAACGCCGCCGGGGCCCGCTGGGTGTACTGCTGGTATTGCTCGGGGTCGGTGACGTCGACGTGGGCGATCCAGTAAGCCTTCATCCGCTTCTCTCCTGCGATGGGTTATTGTGTATTATGGTATACCACAAAAAAATTCATCACCACAGCGAGCGTGCAGCATGGCTTTCAACAGCATCGAAGAAATCCTCGAGGACTACCGCCAAGGCAAGATGGTCCTCCTGGTGGACGACGAAGACCGGGAGAACGAAGGCGACCTGCTGATCGCCGCCGAGCGCTGTGATGCCAAGGCCATCAGCTTCATGGCCTGCGAAGCGCGCGGCCTGATCTGCCTGACCCTGACCGACGACCACTGCCAGCGCCTGGGCCTCGAGCAGATGGTGCCCGCCAACGGCAGCGCCTTCAGCACGGCCTTTACAGTGTCGATCGAGGCCGCCCAGGGCGTCACCACCGGCATCTCCGCCGCCGACCGCGCCTGCACCGTCGCCGCTGCCGTGTCCCCGGGCGCGCGCGCCGAGGACCTGGTCCAACCTGGCCACATCTTCCCCCTTCGCGCCCGCGAAGGCGGCGTGCTGACCCGCGCCGGCCACACCGAAGCCGGTTGCGACCTCGCCCGCCTCGCCGGCTTCACGCCCGCCTCGGTGATCGTCGAAGTGCTCAACGACGACGGTACGATGGCCCGCCGCCCTGATCTCGAAGTGTTCGCTGCACGCCACGGCATCAAGATCGGCACCATCGCCGACCTGATCCACTACCGCCTCAGCACCGAACAGACCGTCAAGCGCATCGGCGAACGCGAGCTGCCCACCGTACATGGCAACTTCCGCCTGGTGACCTATGAAGACCGCATCGAAGGTGGCGTGCACATGGCCATGGTCATGGGCGATATCAAGCGCGAAGAACCGACACTGGTGCGCGTGCATGTGATCGACCCGCTGCGCGACCTGGTCGGCGCCGAATATGCCGGACCGGCAAACTGGACGCTGTGGGCAGCGCTGCAGAAGGTCGCCGCCGAAGGCAAGGGCGTTGTCGTGGTGCTCGCCAACCACGAATCGTCCCAGGCGCTGCTGGAGCGCGTGCCCCAGCTGACCCAGCCGCCGCGGCCGTATCAGCGCGGGCAGTCGAAGATCTACTCCGAGGTCGGGACCGGCGCGCAGATTCTCCAGGACCTGGGCGTGGGCAAGTTGCGCCACCTCGGCCCGCCGCTCAAATATGCAGGGTTGGCGGGGTATGAGCTGGAAGTCGTCCAAAGCGTGCCGTTCGAGCCCCCGATGCCGACGTAAGCGGGTCGTCCTGCCGTCGTTTCATCTCGGGAGCCCTGTCCGCTCGCGCCCGCCCTCCTTGGTTACGGCCGGCAGAACCCGCAAGCTGGCATAAGCTCGCTCATCCCCATCAAGCTGCAGCGAGGCCGAACGAACATGCAGGTAGTAGGCGCCGGATTTTTGCAGGGACAGCGGCGCGGCATAGATCCCCTCCCCGATTTCCTTGGCAAGGACCTGCTGCGGCCGGGCCGAGGGGGCCAGGAAGTAGCGAATCTGCAAGTCTTCGATCCCGCGCAAGGGTTCGCCGCCAGCGCCCTTGGCAACCCTTAACCGGACCATCACCGGCTCGTTGCCCACCGGCACGCTCGGCGAATCGAACAGGAACTCGACTTCAGCACGGTCGCGCAGCTTCGCCAGTTCGGGATTGGGCTGGACCTCGGCGGTGAAGCAGTGGGTCATCTGCGGCTGGTTGAGCATGAAGGCCACATCAAGCCGGCCGGCTGCCGGCAGCTTGACCCGCGCAGTGAATTCGCCGGGGCTCACTTCGCGCAAGCTTCGATTGATGACCATGGCTGCACGTGAGCTATGGCCGCGGTTGAGGTATCCCGACATCGGCGCATTCATCCCCTCCATATAGAAGTACGCGGTGTTGTCCACCGGGTTGACGACGAACACAGCCGCCTCGTCCCGTGCAGGCGCCAGGCTGTCGGCCAGCGGCAGATTGCCTGCAAGCTTGGGCGCGGATGGGCCTGCATCGAACGCCTGCACGATGGGCTGCTTGCCTTGCCCCAACGAGGCGAGGTTGATCATGCTCACCCGTGACGAGGCCAGACCCCGCACATACGCGAAGGCCCGGGTGAAGATCACTTGATAGGGCTCGGCGCTGACCTGCAAGGTGTGGATGAGTTGGTCATTGCTTGCATCGATCACCTGGGCGCTGTCCTCCAGGAGATTGAGCGCCACGCCATAACGCCCGTCCGGAGTAAAACGCATCGGCCCCGCCCCCTGGCCAACCTCGATCACCTTGCGCACGCCGAGGCTGCGGGCGTCGATGACGCTGATGGTGCCGGCCTTGCCGTCCGTGACGTAGACCGCTTTGGACAGCGATGAATAAGCGACCGACAGCGGGCTTGGGCCTGTCGTGATGTCGAGCAGATGCCGCCGGTTGGCGACGTCGAATACACTCAAGGTGCCGCTGTCGCGATTGGTGATGAACGCACGGGTGGAATCCTCACTGAAGGCAATCTCATGGTGGCCGCGCCCGGTGGGTACGCTCAAGACCGTTTCCAGCGTGCCGGTGTCGATGACCGTCACGCCGCTATCGGCATCCTGAGCCGCATTGTTGCCCACCCACAGATAGCGGCCGTCCGGTTGCAAGGCCACACGCACCGGGTTGCGCCCGGCACCGATGTAGCGCAATACCTGGAAGCTCTCCGTGTCGATCACTGCGATTTCATCGGCGTCCGGCAGGGTGACATACAGGCGCTTGCCGGCCTGGCTGGCCGTCCAGTCCATGGGTATGCGCTTGAGTGCAATGCGGCTCAGGGTGCTGGTGATGCCGCCCACCGAAATAGACGGGTCGATGACCGAGATACTCGGATCCTTGTTGAGCAGGAGCAGGTAATAGCTGTTCAGATCGAGCAGCGGACGCGCGCCCATGACGCCCTTGAGGTACACGCCAACACGCGCCTTGCAGTCCAGCTGCCGGCCATCCCGCGTGCCGACTTCGCGCACCAGGGCCGGGTCCATCCAGGCCCCTGGGGCCAGGCCCGCCAGTGGCTGGCCGGTCACGGCGCTGCGGATCTGAAAGCGTACATCCGCCAGCGTGCCCTCGACGAGTTGCCCGTCGGGGCTCAGCGCCAGTAACTGGAAGTCGACCGCCACGCCGTCGCGCTCCAGGTGCTGATGTTCGCCCGTCAATGCCTCACCCGGCGCAGTGGACGATGCGCCAAGCTGGCGCAAGGCCGCATAAAAGCCCGCCCCCGAGAGAAGCATGACGGCAACGATCACAGCCATCCAACGTTTTCCTGCAGCGCTCATCGCTCGCTCCTCCGTGCTCACCCGCACCCCTGGATCACCAGGGGCGCGTCATAGTCCACCGCTACTGAGCAGCCGGTGGCGGCTCCGGTTCATCACTCACCCGCAACAGCCCCCACATGCCACCCACGTTGCCAAAGGCGGCGTAGTCCCGGTACAGGTAGTCACCGGGGATCGCGTTGCTGCCGCCGGCCGAGGGGAACATGAAGCTGAAGTGCGCGGCCGGCAATACGCTTTCCTGGGCACCGATGTACATGGCCAGCGGGTTGAAACCGAACCGTACCGAACCAATGCCTGGGTCGCGCACTGGATAACCGGAGAGATCGACCCGCTGCGCCTGGAACGGGTTGAACGCCCAGATGTGGCCATCCAGCTGGAAGGTCGCACCACGGCTACCGCCCGAAGGCATCATCACGTGGGTGCGGAACGGCTCACCCGGCTTGACCCTCAGGATCGGCGTTACCGGATCGCCACCGACCAAGGCGTTGCTGTAGGCCAGGTGCGCATTGGGCACCGCACCGAGGCCATTGCCGCCAGCCAGACCGAACGGCGCGTTAGGCGCCCGGGCGAAGCGATACCAGAGGGGCTCGGTCTTGTAGTTGATGGCCATGTCCGAGTTGTCCTTCGGATCGTTCGGGATGCCCGGCCCCTCCGACGACATGTTCTCGACCGGCTGGCCGCTGGCCCAGCGCATGTTCAAGGATTTTTGCCAGACCATGGCAAAGTCACGGTAGGCGCTCGCGCCAACAGGCTTCACCGTTGCAGAAGCACGCGAGCGCGCATCCTCTTGCCAGCTTGCCCCCTGAGGCACGATCGACATGGCGCCCACCAGCCCCTTCTGCGGCTGCTTGATCGGGTCGGCCGGCATGAGGTTCAGACCGCCGTACTCGATGGCGGTAGCCTCGATGTTGTCGACGTTGCGCCCCAGCTGCGAGGCCACCGGCTGGCCGGCGCGCTCGAAATGCCCGGCATAGTACTGGTAGGTACGGCTTGGCCAGGCACCGCTGTTGCCCAGGCGCGGTGCAACCGTCTGCACCGGGTTGATGCCGACGTTGAAGCCGTCCGACCTGGTGACGTCGTAGGTCAACAGTTGCGCATGCAAGCCGACATGGCTGGAGGGACGCATCAGGTTGTTGTTGAAGGTGGTCGAGCCTTGCGCGCCATGGCGATCGCGTTTCACCGTGCCTTGCATCACCGCGAAGTTGGGCAGGTCGGGCATGACCACCGGCAGGCGGTTTTCCAGGGTGATATTGATACAGTCGCCCGCCGCTGCGCGCAATACCAGAGGCTCCACGGGCACGCCTGGCTTCAGCTTGCCAGTGACGGGGTCCAGGTCGGCCTTGCGCACATAGAGGATCGCTGTCGGATCGTGCAGCGGGCCGGATTGCCCGCCAATGGTGAAGGTCTCGCCATCCTCCGGATCGAAGACGGTAACCTGGGGAATGGTCACCGGCCGAGGGTTGTAGACCAGCGTACCGCCCTGGGGATCGAGCGGCCCGCCGACGTGCTGGCCTGCTCCCGCCGGATCGCCGACGGTCAGGTTCAACGGGTTGGCAAGAATGTCATTGGCCAGCGCCGCGACGATTTCATAGTCGCGCTGCACGGTGGGCCGGGTACCGACGCCGTTGGCGTTGGCCGTGCTCCGTGGGCACACGCCGTTGAAACTCACCGTATTGCGCCCCACTACCGGCCGTGGGTTGTTGGGCACCGGGAACAGGTCATTGCGCGGCAGGGTGTAGTTGCGCATGACGCCCCACAACCCGCTCCAGTACCCCTCGAGCGAAGCGTCCATGGAATACAGGTAGTCTCCGGTATCCTGACTGGCGCTGGACATCATCGTGACCGGAGCCATGAAGCCGAGCTGCTCGGAGATGCCCACCATCTGCGCGGCCTTCCAACCGGTATTGGAGCTGTTGCCGAAACCGCTCCCGGAATGCAGCCATTTCACGCCGTGGAGCGTGACGTTGTGTTCCTCCTCGTGGCCACCGGCGTTGATCCGCAACCGCACATTGTCGCCTGAATAGGTACGCAACATCGGCGTGAACGGATCGCCCGGCAAGTCGCCACGGTTGACGTGGGGCGGGAATCGCGTGCTGCCGCCGGTCGGCCCCGTCGCCTCGGTGATTTTGCTCGGTGCCATGTTCATCGCAGGGATCACGCGGTCGGTACGGCTTTGCAGGGCGTGGGCGAGGTCGCCACCGAGGCCATCGGCCTGCATGCCGGGCTTGCCATCGGGCGCCGTTTTACCTGGATGATAGATGCGCATCCCCAAGGGCTCATGCCGGTAGTTGACCACGAAGATGCCTGGGTCGGAGGCCGAGATAGCCTGCGGGCAAGGCCGCAGTGGGCACGTCAGCAGTTCGCCACTGGCAGCCTCCAATACCGAGTCGAGCAGGTTGGCAGCGTTGATTCGTCCCGGTGGGTTGATGGCAAAGCGGAAGCTGTCCGCAGTGGCCGGGTAGGCTGCCGGGTTGGGGATCCCATCAGGGCCTGCACCCACATACACCCCTGCTTCATAGGCATGCTGATAGTCGCTGTATTCCAGGAAGAACTCGCGGAAGCTGTCGTTCTTGCCATCGCCGTTGAGATCGCCGGTGGAGATCACTGCTTGCCAGGAAGTCGGACCGCCGTCCTGGCGACCACCGCCGTTGTATAAAGGCTCGCCCGTCTCTGCGTGGAACCAGGTGGAACCGGCGGGTTCGGCGAGCACAGTGGCATAGAGGCCGATCTGCTGATGGGTGGAGGGGCCGAAATGGTCATGGGTAAAAATGTTGCCCAGGCCACGGTCGATGTTGTGGGCGTTCACTACAGGGTCGGCGAACCATCGCTGCAGGGTGGTGCGCGCGCCCAGCCAGTCAGCGCGGTTGAACTGCCCGAAGTACGGGTGGGCCTTGGCGACTGGACAATCTGGCGTCGCCTCGCGTGAATCGCCAGTGGTGCAACCGTTGTAGGCCCTGATGGCATGAATACGTTCGACAACGCTTGAGGGCGATAGCACCCCATCTTCATAGTTCCAGCCATTGGCCGCGCCATCGGCGGAGGTCAGGTCCCATTTTGGCAGGTGGATGTGCTGGCCGATGATGTCGGTGGGGGTGCGGACCTGGTAGTCATCCATCTCGTACACCGCCGGTACCAGGTTGGTGTGCTGGTACATGGTGCAGTCAAAGGTGTTCATGCGCATGACCAGAGGTTCAGGTGGACGCTGCTTGTTGATCACTGGCCAAGCGTCTTCCCACAGCGTCAGGATCCGGGTCTGCGGGAAGTGATAGCCGACCTTGTTGAACACCGCGTCGAACTGGATGTTGGCCCCTTTGTACACGCGCGGATGGTCGGCACTGTAGGTGGAGAAACCGGTGAAGGACTGACCGTCCAGCCGCTCGCCGCTGTTGAAGAAGCCTGCCCCGGCGCTGCGGGTCATGCGCTTTTGCCGATCATCCATGCACGGCTCGAAAAATGGCGCCCCTGCGACCGGCGGCGCGCCGTTGGTGAGGAAATTGCGCGCCTGCAATTCGCCGTTAGGCAATGCGGCGTAGCTGGCATGCGCAGGCTGTGCGTGGAACGACATCGCGGATTGCTCGACCTCGGTGCCCTCCTCGGGGAAATAAACAGGCTTGGCGCGAAGCACTTCCTTGCTCATGTCCAGCGCACTGGTTGCCACGTGCGCCTCGCCCCCGGCCGCCCAGCCATCGAGTGCATGCCGAGGCAGGCCACCGTCCCAGCCACCTGCCTGGGCAGGGTCGAGCGCTGCCCAGAGGGCCTTGCCTGAATCGCGCAACGACTGGGCCTTCTGCGCGTCGAGCATATCCAGTGGCGGCGTGGGCGGTCGTTGGCCAACGGTGCTTTCCAGGCCACCGATCCAGAACGGATAACCGGGGTTTTTCAGGCTGCCATCGGCATTGCGGTTGGCGTCGTTGCGCTCGACCAATGCCAACGACCCGACAACACGCCCTTGGCCATCCTCGCCAGGTTCGGCACCTGCGACCTGCTCGGTGCTGAACTTGGGAACCACCACAACCTTGCCAGGCATCGGCGGCAAGGCCTTGCCGGGCAACGGCACAATGGCGGGGATTGGCGTGCCGGCGACAATCTCGCCATCTGGCAGGGCTCGCGATTGCCGAGCCGGAAGGCCGCTGCGCAAGCCAAAGGGTTCCTCATGGTAGCCCCTCTTGCCGTCATCGCTGACGGCCAGCCGGGTGCCCTCCTCGAAGACATCGTGGATGCGCCACATTGCCCACATGCCTTGGGCGAAATGTGGGTAGAAATGGCAGTGGTAGATGGCATCGCCCACCACGCGGTTGCGGTTGCCCGACCCGCCGTTGGCGATTTCATAGGTATAGCCCGACCCCGGCCCGATCCCCTGGGCATCCATGTAGTCGGAGTTGTCATCGTTGGGGTTGAACAACCACTGGTGACCATGCAGGTGGAACACATGCTGCTCGTAACCCACGCTGATATTGCGGAACTTGACCGCGTCGCCCAGGTAGCTGTGATTGACGTTGGAGGGTTCGGCCGGATACAGCGCCATGCTTGCCTTGATACCAACGCTTTGCGCCGCTGGCACCTGCCCAGGGGCGAGCCGTTCGAGACCGACGTTGGCCGGCACGTCCACCAGCATGGCGATATCACCCACCGTGTGTGCACTGAGGAAGAATTCTTCGTAAGAGCAGGACAGGCAGTCATGCATCGGCCCGACGCCCAGGCGGTTGGCAATCACCTCGGCGCCCATGCCGCCAGAACCATAGTTGACCATGAACGCATCGCGAGCGGGGTCGAGCATCTGGCCAAATACCGGGTCGGCCCAATAGCCGGGAAATGCCTGGACCACAGCCGACTGGTCATGGAACGCTGAGGCAAAGTCGCGGAACGGTTCCAATCGGTTGGGAATCGAGGGATTGCGCTTGCCCTGGCTCTCCAGCGGATAGGTAGACGCGGGGAAACGCCCGTCGCTATTCGGGCCCATGACCACGGCATCAGCATTGCTGGCAATGATCTCGCTGCCATCGACCATGTTGAGAATCGGCTTGCCGGCCCGGCCTTCCGACACCCACGGCTCACGGGTCGGGTAGCGCGCTTCGTAATTGATGATCGGCTGCCCGGCGGGTGTGCGCCCGCGCGTGGCCAGGCGCATGTCTTCCTCGGTCACCGTGTTGCGGTAGGCACGTCCCCCCTTGGGCAGGACCACCAACTGGCCAAACAGGCCATTGCTCACGTTGCCGGCCGTTCCCTCTCCGCCGAAGGTCGCGCCGTAGCTGGTGGCCACGAAAGTGCCCTCGCGCTCGGCATGGAGGGTATAGCTTCGGCTTTCACCCGGTGCGAGCAACGTGTTGTCATTGCGCCCGGTGCTGGCAGCGATGTCATTGATCGAATTTACAGCCTGCAGGCCGGTGACCTGAAAGCCGACATGGCGGTCCAGCACCTGGTTGTCGACGTGTAGCTCCCCGCCGACTTCGCCCTCCGGGTGATCTTCGCCATTTGGATTGGCCTCGAAGGCCAGCAGGTTCTGCAAATTGACCTTGAGGCAATCACCCGCGGCGACCCGCAGTACCAAGGGCCTTGGGCGCTTGTCCGCGCGCAGGATGACCTGCCCTGGAACCGCCGCGCCGCCCTGGGTCAGCAATACCCCATTGGTGTCCACGACATCCTGGCGCAAGGCGTACATCATGCCATTGACGTTCTGCGCCCCGAGCCGGTTGAACATCAGCGGCTGGTCCATGGCCACCACATTCGCTACCAATGTTCGCTGACACTGGACCTCGGCATGCGCCGAGGGGATGGCTACAAGCCCCAGGGCACCGATCAGCCCAGCCAGGAACGGCAGTTTCAACCCAACGTTACTGCCTTTGATAACCCAGCCATGAGGCGCGTGCCTACCCATTGCTTGTGTCCTCCAGGTCGTTCATGCCTTGGAATACACAGACAGCTAGCAAGCTCCATGCCACATAAAAATTCGTTTTGATTCATAAGCTTGTGTAAATCGACGTGAATAGCCGCGTCTTATCCCCCCCCACTCCCCAGTGGTGGGCAAGGTAGGGTGATAGCCGGTCACTCAACACCTCTTGCCAAAATCTTGGAATACCATAATATGATATCCCGTAGACCTTGAACTTGCAGGCCGGCATCTACAATCACAACGGCCACCAGACACTTTGTAAAAGCTGCTCCCCGAACACATGGCGGGTGACAGACACCCGCCTCGAATAACAAAAGTAACGAGGGCGTAACCATGCTGTTGAGCAAACGTGTAAGCGCAGTGCTGTCCGCCAGCCTGCTGACCCTGTCGTGCCAGGCCGCACTGGCCGCCGACAGCCTTAACTTCGTCAGCTGGGGTGGCTCCACCCAGGACGCCCAGAAGCAGGCATGGGCCGAGCCGTTCACCGACAGCAGCAAGATCAAGGTCGTGCAGGACGGTCCGACCGACTACGGCAAGCTCAAGGCCATGGTCGAGAGCGGCAACGTGCAGTGGGACGTGGTCGACGTCGAAGCCGACTTTGCCCTGCGCGCCGCCGCCGAAGGCCTGCTCGAACCGCTGGACTTCAACACCATCAAGCGCGACCGAATCGACCCGCGCTTCGTGTCCGACCATGGCGTCGGCTCGTTCTTCTTCTCCTTTGTCCTCGGTTACAACGAAGGCAAGCTCGGTGCCAACAAGCCCGTCGACTGGTCGGCGCTGTTCGACACCAAGACCTACCCTGGCAAGCGCGCGCTCTACAAATGGCCAAGCCCTGGCGTGCTGGAACTGGCGTTGCTGGCTGACGGCGTAGCCGCCGACAAGCTCTACCCGCTGGACCTGGACCGAGCCTTCAAGAAACTCGACACCATCAAGAAAGACATCGTCTGGTGGGGCGGCGGTGCGCAGTCGCAGCAGCTGCTGGCCTCAGGTGAAGCGTCGCTGGGTCAATTCTGGAACGGCCGGGTGTACGCCCTGCAGCAGGATGGTGCGCCGGTCGGCGTGAGCTGGAAGCAGAACCTGGTCATGGCTGATTTCCTGGTCATCCCCAAGGGCGCCAAGAACAAGGATGCGGCCATGAAGTTCCTGGCCAACGCCAGCAGCCCCGAAGGCCAGGCCGAGTTCGCCAACCTCACGGCCTACGCGCCGGTCAACCTGGACAGCGTGCCGAAGCTCAAGTCCGACCTTGCCGCCAACCTGCCGACCGCCTACGCCCAGGACCAGGTGACCCTGGACTTCGCCTACTGGGCGAAGAACGGCCAGGCCATCGCCGCGCGCTGGAATGAGTGGCTGGTCAAATGAAAGTCGCCATCAACGCCCTGCAAAACGCGCAAGGTGCCCCCACGGGCGCCGGCGCACCGGGAACGGCCCCACGCCGCGTCAGCATGAGCCAACGCTGGAAAGGTAGCCGCAACCTGCTGCCGGCCCTGCTGTTTCTTGGCTTGTTCTTCTTCGCCCCGCTGATCGGCCTGCTGCTGCGCGGAGTGCTGGAGCCCGTGCCCGGCCTGGGCAACTACGAGCAGTTGTTCGCCAACTCGGCCTATGCCCGCGTGCTGTTCAACACCTTCTCGGTGGCCGGTGTGGTAACCCTGATCAGCGTGCTTCTGGGTTTCCCGCTGGCCTGGGCGATTACCCTCGTGCCCAACGGCTGGGGACGCTGGCTGTTGAACATCGTGCTGTTGTCGATGTGGACCAGCCTGCTGGCCCGCACCTACTCCTGGCTGGTGCTGCTGCAGAGCTCGGGCGTGATCAACAAGGCGTTGATGGCAATGGGGATCATCGATACCCCGCTGGAAATGGTGCACAACCTGACCGGCGTAGTGATCGGCATGAGCTACATCATGATCCCGTTCATCGTGCTGCCGCTGCAGGCGACCATGCACGCCATCGACCCGATGGTGCTGCAGGCCGGTTCCATCTGCGGCGCCAGCCCCTGGACCAACTTCTGGAAGGTGTTCCTGCCGCTGTGCCGCTCGGGGCTGTTCTCCGGGGCGCTGATGGTGTTCGTGATGTCGCTCGGCTACTACGTGACCCCGGCGCTGCTCGGTGGCGCGCAGAACATGATGCTGCCCGAGTTCATCATCCAGCAGGTGCAGTCGTTCCTCAACTGGGGCCTGGCCAGCGCCGCCGCCGCACTGCTGGTGGTGATCACCCTGGTGCTCTTCTACCTGTACCTGAAGCTGCAGCCGGAATCCCCGGTCGGCAACGCGAGGTAATCCGCCATGCTCCTTTCACCCAATGCCATGGGTCGCCCGCTGCGTACGGGCCTGTACGTGACCACCGGGATCATCGCCGCCTTCCTGCTGCTGCCCGTGGTGTTCATCGTGTTGCTGTCGTTCGGTTCCTCGCAGTGGCTGGTATTCCCGCCGCCGGGCTGGACCTTCAAGTGGTACGGCCAGTTCTTCTCCAACCCCGAGTGGATGGATGCCGCCCTGGCCAGCCTCAAGGTCGCCGTGCTCACCACCGTCGCCGCCGTGCTACTGGGCCTGCCCACTGCATTCGCGCTGGTGCGCGGGCGCTTCCCGGGCCGCGAGATGCTCTACGGCCTGTTCACCATGCCAATGATCGTGCCGCTGGTGATCATTGCCGTCGCGGTGTACGCGCTGTTCCTCAAGCTTGGCTACACCGGCACGCTGTTCGCCTTCGTGGTCAGCCACGTGATCGTCGCCCTGCCCTTCACCATCATCTCGATCATCAACTCGCTCAAGCTGTTCGACCAGTCGATCGAGGATGCCGCGGTGATCTGTGGTGCCTCTCGCCTGCAGGCGATCTTCAAGGTGACGTTCCCCGCCATTCGCCCGGGGATGATTGCCGGCGGCCTGTTCGCCTTTCTCGTCTCGTGGGACGAAGTGGTGCTCAGCGTGATGATGGCGAGCCCCGAACTGCAGACCCTGCCGGTGAAGATGTGGACCACCCTGCGCCAGGACCTTAGCCCGGTCATTGCCGTCGCCTCGACGCTGCTGATCGGCCTGTCGCTTCTTGTCATGGTTATTGCCGCCGCCTTGCGCCGGCGCACCGAAGTCAACGCCTGAGCGCGCGGAGAGAACAACAATGAGTGCAATGATCAAAGACAGCGCGCACAACAAGACCCTGGTCAGCCTGCGCGGCCTGAACAAGCACTACGGCGACTTTACCGCCGTGGACAATCTCGACCTGGAGATCCAGGACGGCGAGTTCCTGACCTTTCTAGGCTCCAGCGGCTCGGGCAAGTCGACCACCCTGTCGATGCTGGCCGGCTTCGAGACCCCGAGCAGCGGCGAGATCCTGGTCGAGGGCCAGTCGCTGGTGAACGTGCCACCGCACAAGCGCGACATCGGCATGGTGTTCCAGCGCTATTCCTTGTTCCCGCACCTCAACGTGCGCGACAACATTGCGTTTCCCCTGGCCATTCGCAAACTGGCCTCCGCCGAGATCAACAAGCGCGTGGACGCCATGCTCAAGCTGGTGCAGCTGGAGAAGTTCGCCCACCGCAAGCCCTCGCAGATGTCCGGGGGGCAACAGCAACGCGTGGCGATCGCCCGCGCGCTGGTCTATGAACCACGCATTCTGCTGATGGACGAACCGCTCGGCGCCCTGGACAAGAAGCTGCGCGAGGACCTCCAGGACGAGCTGCGCCTGCTGCACCGTCGACTGGGCATCACCATCGTCTACGTGACCCATGACCAGGAAGAAGCCATGCGCCTGTCCCAGCGCATCGCCATCTTCAGCCATGGCAAGATCGTCGGCCTGGGCAGTGGCTATGACCTCTACCAGAGTCCGCCCAATGCCTTCGTCGCCTCGTTCCTGGGCAACTCCAACTTCCTGCGCATCAAGGCCAACAGCAACGGTGCGGCCAGCTTCGAAGGCCAGCCGGTGTCGATCCGCCTGACCCCGGGCCTGGCGGCGCAACAGGACGTGCTGCTGATGGTACGACCCGAGAAAGCCTTGGCCCTGAGCGTCGAGCAAGCCGCGCGCGAACCGCTGCCGGCCGGCTGGAACGAAGTGTCGGCCAAGGTTGGCGAGGTGTTGTTCCTGGGTGAAAGCCAGACCTGCCACGTGATGACGGCTGGAGGGACCGAGATGACGGTCAAGGCGCTGTCGGCGGCGGGGATGCCGATGCAGCCGGGCGATACCGTGAAGGTGCGCTGGGCAACGGCGGATGCCTGCGTGTATACCGAATGGGCCGAAAGCGACCTCAGCAAGGCCGCCGGCGCGCATTGATCCTGTGGGATCACCGCAGATCCATGTAGGAGCCAATATGGCTGGCTCCTACGATGACCTGGGTGCAAGACAGCCGCCCCCCAAGGTGATTCTACTCAGTCAGACAGGCCGACGTAGACGTTCTGCACATCATCGTTGTCGTCGATATTGCCCAGGAACTCTTCGACTTCCGCCAACTGCTCGGCCGTCAGGCTGCCCGCGCTGACCGGGTTCTTCGGGGTGTAGCCGATCTTCGCCGCGCTGACCTTGAAGCCGAATTCAGGCAGTGCCTTCTGCACGGCATCCAGGTCGGTGGTTTCGGTGATGAACAGCGTCGAACCCTCTTCTTCGCCCGCCTCGAAGTCCTGGGCGCCGGCCTCGATGGCGGCCAGCTCAGGATCGGCATCGGCGGCTTCAGGGCTAGCCTCGATCAGGCCTACATGGTTGAAGTCCCAGGCCACCGAACCGCTGGCACCCAGCTGGCCCTTGCGGAACAGCACGCGGATCTGCGCGACGGTGCGGTTGACGTTGTCGGTGAGGCATTCGACGATCAATGGCACCTGGTGCGGCGCGAAACCTTCGTAGGTCACGGCGGTGTATTGCACCTGGTCGCCGTCCAGGCCGGCGCCCTTGCGGATCGCACGCTCCAGGGTCTCGCGGGTCATCGAGGCCTTCTTGGCCTGCTCCACGGCCAGGCGCAGGCGCGGGTTCATGTCAGGATCGGCGCCGGATTTGGCGGCGATCTGAATTTCCTTGGCCAGCTTGCCCATGATCTTGCCCTTGGCATTGGCTGCGGCTTCTCTATGCTTGGCTTTCCACTGTGCGCCCATCTCGGTTCTCTTGCTCCTGGTGCCGGTTCAGGAAGCGACCGGCAAAGTAGTGGAGTTTAATCGTTGGTAAGGATTTCGCCTACTGCGAGGAGCCCACGATGCTGATCCGCCTCACCGCCGACGCGCTTGTGCTCCTGCACCTGGCCTTCATCCTGCTGGTGCTGTTCGGCGGCCTGCTGGTACTCAGATGGCGCGGTGCGGTGTTCGTCCATCTTCCCGCCCTGGCCTGGGGAATGGCGGTGGAGTGCCTGCACCTGGATTGCCCGCTGACCGACTGGGAAAACCGCACCCGCCTGGCCGCGGGCCAGGCGGGCTATCAGGGCGGGTTCGTCGACCACTACATATGGCCGCTGATCTACCCGGCCGGCCTTACGCCGCAGATCCAGGTGCTGCTGGGCGCATTCGTGCTGCTGTTCAACCTGGGCGTCTACGGCTATGTCATCTGGCGCTGGCGCCGCTGACGGGACGCGATCACAGACCAGTCGATCCCACAGCCAACCCATGACGCTGCTCAAATGTTCTAAATCTCCTGGTTCCTGGCGCGGTATCCTCTCACCCCCCACGCACCCGGAGCCCCGACCGTGCCTTCGCGCAACTGGATCGACCTCAGCCAGGACGCCGACACCGGCATCGAGTCGCTGCGCGCGCATTTCACCGGGCACGCGTACGATCCACACTGGCACGACAGCTACCTGATCGGAATCACGGAACAGGGCGTCCAGCAATTCAACTGTCGGCGCGAACGGCACAACAGCACCCCAGGCCAGGTGTTCATGCTCGAGCCGGGCGAACTCCACGACGGCCGGGCGCCGACCGAGGACGGCTTCACCTACTCGATGCTCTACCTCGACCCGAACTGGCTGGAGCGGGAGGTGCGCGCGTTGTTCGAGCAGGCGCCGACCGATGCCCTGCCCAGCTTCGGCGCCACCCTGCTGCGCGATGGGCAACTGGCAGCCGCCACGTTCAACGCATTCCAGGCACTGCACGGGAAAGAGCCGCGCATGGTCCGCCAGGCGGCCCTGGACGCGCTGCTCGTCACACTCACCCAGCACCTGCACTGGCGCAAACGCCTGAACCCCGACCCGCGACTGCCAAGGGTCGCGCAGGTGGCCCGCGATTACCTGCACGCGCATCTCGATCGGGATATCGGCCTGGACGAACTGGCAGACGCCTGCGGAGTCGATCGTTTTCGCCTGAGCCGTGCGTTCAAGAGCGCCTTCGGCCTGGCGCCGCACGCGTACCTCATCCAGCTGCGCCTGGCCCATGCGCGCCAGCGGCTGGCACGCGGCGAGAGCCCGGCCCAGGTCGCCACGGCGCTTGGCTTCGCTGATCAGAGCCACTTGGGCCGCTGGTTTCGCCGCGCCTATCAGCTGACCCCGGCCGACTACCGCCGCCGCTGCTCAAAGCTTCCAGACTGAGCGTGAAGCCGACTTCAACATGGCAGGCTCATTCCCTTGAGCCAGCCTGTCATGTTGCCCAATCTCCTGCCCTTTACCCTCTTCGCCCTGGTCGCCTCGCTCACGCCGGGGCCGACCAACCTGCTGGTCCTCGGCCATGGCGCGCGCTTCGGCCTGCGTGCCACCTTGCCGCTGGTGCTCGCCGCATGCCTGGCCGCCGCCGCCATCGTACTCATGGTCGGGCTGGGGCTCGGCGAAGTGCTGCTGCGCTACCCGCGGGTGCAACAGGTGATGAGCTGGCTGGGCGTGCTCTGGCTCAGCTGGCTGGCCTGGCAACTGTGGCGGGTTGCGGGCGAGCCCCTGCAGGCGGCACGGCAGCGAAACCTGGGCGCCGTGGGCGCTGCCCTGCTGCAGGTGGTCAACCCGAAGGTCTGGTTGATGGCGGTCGCGGTGATCGGCGTGTTCGCAGGTCATTCGGACAGCAGCACCCGAGTACTGCAGCTGTCGCTGATCTTTCTGCTGATGGCCTTGCCTTGCATGACCGCCTGGGCGCTGCTGGGAGTCGGCAGCGCCCGCTGGTTGCAGTCGCCGCAGCGATTGCGGCGGTTCAATCAGGTGCTGGCCATGCTGCTGCTGGCATCCGCGTGGATGGCAATGGTGCTTTGAACCGAGGGGCGAGAGGGTTCAGCCCTCCTGCGCCGCCCCTGCGAAGCGGCGCCTGGCGCTCAGGCACAGCAGCAACCCGCCTACCGCCAGTGCGCCGCCTACCAGTCCGATATTGGCAACGCCGATCTGGCTGCTGACGATGCTGCCCAGCAGCGCGCCACCACCGATGCCGATGTTGTAGATGCCCGAGAACAGCGCCATGGCCACGTCCGTGGCATCGTTCGCGAGCTTGAGGGTGCGCGACTGCAACGCCAGGCTGAAGCTCAGGATGGAAATGCCCCAGAACACGCTGACGGTTGCCAGGCTGAAGAAGCTTGCCGATAGCGGCAGCAGCAACAGCAGGCACGCCGCCAGCCCGGCGATCGAACCGATCAGGAAGCCCTGCGGGAAGCGGTCGCTGTAGCGGCTGAACAGCACCGAACCCACCAGCCCGGCGCCGCCGAACAGCAACAGCAACAGCGTGATGCGGTCGCCACTGATGTGCGCGACATGCAGCGCGAACGGCTCGACGTAGCTGTAGGCGGTGAACTGCGCGGTAATCACCAGCGCCACCAGCACATACACGGTCACCAGCGCCGGCCGCTTGAACAGCATCGGCAGGCTGCGAAGCGATCCCGAATTCTGGCTTGGCAGCAGGGGCAGCGACTTGAGCAGGCAAAGCATGGTCGCCAGCGCTACGCCCGAGATGCACAGGAAGGTCACCCGCCAGCCCAACGCTTCGCCCACCACACGCCCCAGGGGAATGCCCAGGACCATGGCCAGCGTAGTGCCGGTGGCCAGCAGGCCAAGCGCTTTCGACTGCTGGCCCGCCGGCGCCACGCGCACGGCAAGCGAGGCCGTGATGGCCCAGAACACCGCATGGGACAAGGCGATGCCGATACGGCTGACCAGCAGCATGGCGAAACTCTGCGCCAGCCACGACAGCAGGTGACTGACGATGAACACCCCGAACACCAGCATCAGCAGGCGCCGGCGCTCCATGTTGCGGGTGAGCAGCATCATCGGCAGCGAGGCCAGCGCCACCACCCAGGCATAGATGGTCAGCATCAGCCCGACCTGGGCCGTGGTCATGTCAAAGCTGCGGCCGATGTCGCTGAGCAAGGCCACCGGGACGAACTCGGTGGTATTGAAGATGAACGCGGCGAGAGCCAGGGCGATGACGCTCAGCCAGCTTCCGGCGTGGGCGGGTGTGGAACTGTTCATGGTTTGCGCTGGAGACTCCGGAAACAGGACAGGCAAACGCTCGCCGCCACGTCCGGAGACAGGGCAGGCGAGCGTCGGTTGATTATTGGAAGGATGGCCGGCATGTTACGCGCCCCCCTCCCGCCTCACAACCTCAGCCTTCAGCTGGAGCGTATGGCTCAGGCCTTCAGCGTCGCCATGTCGATCACGAAACGGTACTTCACATCACCTGCGATCATGCGGGTGTAGGCTTCGTTGATGTTACGGATGTCGAGCATCTCGATGTCGCAGGTGATGCCATGCTCGGCGCAGAAATCCAGCACTTCCTGGGTTTCGGCGATGCCACCGATCAGCGAGCCTGCCAGGACGCGGCGCTTCATTACCAGGTTGGCGGCATGCAGGGCCGGGTCGACCGGTTCGATCAGGCCGACGAGAATGTGCACGCCGTCGAACTTGAGGGTTTCCAGGTACGGGTTCAGGTCATGCTGGACCGGGATGGTGTCGAGCAGGAAGTCGAAACGACCGGCCGCATCACGCATCTGCGACGCATCGGTGGACACGATCACATGGTCAGCGCCTTGGCGGAGGGCTTCCTCGGCCTTGGCCTGGGAGCGGGTGAACAGGGTCACTTCAGCGCCCATGGCCTTGGCGAACTTGATGCCCATGTGACCCAGGCCGCCCATGCCGAGGATGCCGACCTTGTGGCCCGGCTTGACGCCGTAGTGCTTGAGCGGCGAGTAGGTGGTGATGCCGGCGCAGAGGATCGGCGCGGCGCTTGGCAGGTCGAGGGCGGCAGGAATGCGCACCACGAAATGCTCGCTGACCACGATGCTGCTCGAGTAACCGCCCATGGTGTTGCTGCCGTCGACCCGGTCAGGGGTGGCGTAGGTCATGGTCGGGCCTTCGAGGCAGTACTGCTCCAGGTCTGCGGCGCAGGCCTCGCAGTGGCGGCAGGAGTCGACCATGCAGCCGACGCCGACCAGGTCACCGACCTGATACTGGCTGACGCTGGAACCGACCGCGGTTACCCGGCCGACGATCTCGTGACCCGGCATCAGCGGGTAGACCGCGATGCCCCACTCGTTGCGCGCCTGGTGGATGTCGGAGTGGCAGACGCCGCAGTAGAGGATGTCGATGGCGACGTCGTCGGCACGCGGGCTGCGGCGCTCGAAGGTCATGGGCGCCAGGGGGGCGGTGGGCGACTGGGCGGCGTAACCGATGGCTGTGTACATGCAGAACCTCGCAAGGCGTGAATAATCGAGGCGGCGCATTGTGCGCGCGAGGCGTATCCAGGCCCACAGCGGATTCTCCGGCAGTCATGCCTGATTCTCCGAACCTTGTCGGAGCCGGCTGCCAGCAGGCGGCAAGTCTGCGATGATGCAACTGTCTGATTCTCTGTCCAGAGCTGCCATGCACCTGACCCGTCATCTCGATGCCAACGCCGCCCTCTGCGCCCTCATCGAACCTCTGGCCACGCGCCAGGGCTTCGTCGACACCGCCCTGCCCGGCGTGCAGGTGTTGTCGTGGAGCCACTATGTGGCGAGCAGCCCGCAGATCTACGAGCCCAGCCTGATGATCCTCGCCCAGGGCAGCAAGCTCGCGCGGCTGGGCCCGCGCACGCTGGAATACGGCGCTGGGCATTATCTGGTGCAGGCGCTGTCGGTGCCGTTCATGTGCGAAACCTTCGCCACCCCCGAAGAGCCGCTGCTCGGGGTCGCAGTGGACATCGACCGGGCGGTGCTCGGCGAGCTGGTTCAGAGCATGGGCCTGCCACCTGATCCGGCCGTGCAGGCGCAGACCCCTCAGTCCATGACCTCGGCCGCGCTGGATACTGCCATGCGCGACAGCGTCGAGCGCCTGCTGCAATGCCTGCAACATCCGCTTGATGCCCAGGTTCTCGGCCCGGGCCGGGTGCGCGAAGTGCTCTATACCGCCTTGCGCGGCCCCCAGGCAGGCGTATTGCGGGCGCTGGTGGAGCAGCAAGGCCACTTTGCCCGCATCGGCGCCGCCCTCGCCCACCTGCGCGAGCACTATGCCGAACCGTTGGGCGTGGATGGGCTCGCCAGCCGCGCCAACATGAGCGTCTCGACGTTTCACGAGCACTTCAAGCGCTGCACGGACATGGCGCCGATGCAGTATCTCAAGCGCCTGCGCCTGCTCAAGGCCCAGCAGATGCTGATCGGCGAAGGCCTGGGCGTCGCCCAGGTAGCGCACCGGGTGGGCTACCAGAGCACCTCGCAGTTCAGCCGCGAGTACAAGCGCCAGTTCGAGCGCAGCCCCGGGGAAGAGCAGCCCTACCAGAGTTTGCCAGTGTAGGAACGGCCTCGTGCCGGGACGCCGGACCGCGCGAAAGGGCCGCAAAGCGGCCCCAAAATCCCAAGACCCACACAGCAATCCCAGACCGCAACATACCCATTGTCATAAGCTACAGTTCAGCGCCCCCCCCCAACACCCACTGCCCCAGCGGCCAGTAACGCCCCTTGCGCGACTCGAACAAAGTGAAGTGCCGCGCCGCCAGGAAGAAATCCGGCGCCACTGCCGCCTCCGGCACCTCGCCGCGAAAATCCCGCGACAAGGTCAGGTGCGGGCGAAACTCGCGCGCCTGCTCGATGAAGCCCAACGGCAACAATGCCTGCTGCAGCGCGTAGACCAGCTGGCGCAAGGCCGGCGGCGTCTGCTCGGGCGCCAGCACCAGCACGTCGGAGCGCTTCCAGGCCTGTAGCTGGTCCAGCACCAGCCGCAGCGGCGCGGGTGGCAGCTTGAGGCCATCGACCGCTGCGCAGATCGCCGGCACCTGCGCGGTCTCGACATCCCCCAGGAACAGCAAGGTCAGGTGGAAGTTTTCAGCCGGTACCGGCTTGCCATTGCGCAGGCCAAGGTCACGCCGCCACTGGGCGATCGCCCTGCGTTGGGATTCGGCGCAATCCAATGCGAAGAACAGGCGCTTGAAGGGTTCGCCCTTGTCCCGTGACGGCAATGCCATGGCCTCGCTCCCTTTTCAAAGTACACCGCAAACCTTTGCGACTAGCACCAATGTCTCACATCAATGACATAACATTTAGTACAAACCCCGGATGCGATTGTTTATGCTGGCTGCCTAATGCCACGGCGCAACGCCGCACTCACCCAGTATTCGCTCATGAAAATCGCACTTGTCCTCCTTTTCGTCTTCTCGATCGCCTACGTGCACCTGCGCGGCCGGGTACGCCACAAGCTGACGCGCCAACTCGGCGACCACTCCAGCTTCCTGGCGCCGATCAATACCTTGCTCTACCTCTGCTCGCGGCTGCCGGCCAGGCCCTACCTTCCCGTGGAGGCATTCCCCGAGCTGCAGCCACTCAAGGACAACTGGCAGGAGATCCGCGCCGAGGCCCAGGCCCTGCTGCACGTCGGCGAGATCAAGAAGTCCGACAATTTCGACGATGTAGGTTTCAATTCGTTCTTCAAGAGCGGCTGGAAGCGCTTCTACCTGAAGTGGTACGGCGAAAGCCATCCTTCGGCGATGAAGCTGTGCCCTCGAACCACCGAGCTGTTGCAGGGTATCGGCACCGTCAAGGCGGCCATGTTCGCTACCCTGCCGCCCGGCGCGAAGCTGGTGCGTCACCGCGATCCGTATGCCGGCTCCTACCGCTTCCACCTGGGCCTCGACACGCCCAACGACGATGGCTGCTATATCGACGTGGATGGCCAGAAGTATTCGTGGCGCGATGGCGAGGGGGTGGTCTTCGACGAAACCTACATCCACTACGCCGCCAATACCACCGAACACAACCGCATCATCCTGTTCTGCGACATCGAGCGGCCGCTCAAGTACCGCTGGGCCTCTTCATTCAACCGCTGGTTCAGCCGCAAGGTCATGGCGGCCGCCGCGGCACCCAACGACGCCAATGACAAGACCGGCGGCATAAACCGCCTGTTCACTCGCCTCTACAGGATTCGCGCCCGCGGCAAGGCGCTGAAGAAGCGCAACCGGGCGCGGTATTACCTGGAGAAGTGGCTGTTCGTGGCGGCCCTGGTGCTGCTGTTCATCTACATCTGACCGAGCGGCATGTGTCGGCGGCTCATCCTGGTCTAGCCTGAAAGCTCCTGTTGACAACCCGACAAGGTGAAGACAATGAGCATGCTCGATTGGGACGCCTACCGTAAGCAGTTGATGGCCGGCATTGGCGACATCAGCCAACTGTCGCCCGACACGGTCGCCGGCTACATGACCGCCAGCGGCGCAGGCGCCAAGACCAACCACCTCAATGCCAAGACCCGCGAACTGATCTCGCTGGCCGTGGCCGTGACCACCCGCTGCGATGGCTGCATCGCCGTGCATTCGGCGCAGGCGCTCAAGCAGGGTGCCACCCGCGAGGAGATCGCCGAAGCCCTGGGCGTGGCCGTGGCGATGAACGCCGGCGCCGCGCTGGTCTATTCCGCGCGCGCGCTGGATGCGCTGGACAAGGCCTGAACCCAGGGAAACAGTTGCGCCTTGCACCCAAGGCTTTCACACTTCGGGGCTCACGCACCAGGGAGCCCCCATGATCCACATCCGCCCCATGACCGACGCCGACTTCGAGCGCTTCTGGCCAACCTTCCAGTCCATCGTCCAGGCCCGCGAAACCTATGCCCTTGACCCCTCGCTGAGCATCGAGCAGGCGCGCCAGCTATGGCTGGGGATGCCCCTGCACGCACGCGTGGCCGAGGCCGATGGCGAACTGCTTGGCGCCTATTACCTCAAGGCCAACGCAGCCGGGCCTGGCGGGCACGTGAGCAATTGCGGCTACATGGTCTGTGAAGCGGCGCGCGGGCGCGGAGTGGCCAGGCTCATGTGCGAGCACTCGCAAAAGCTGGCGCGCCAGGAAGGCTTCCTGGCGATGCAGTTCAATTCGGTGGTGTCGAGCAATGAAGTGGCCGTGGCCCTGTGGCACAAGCTCGGCTTCGAGACGGTCGGGCGCTTGCCGCGCGCCTACCGCCATGCCCGGCTGGGGCTGGTGGACTGCCTGGTGATGTACAAGTGGCTCGCCGACGAGCCGGTGACCGAAAAGCCCAGCCTGCTGATCGGGCGCAAGAACATCGAGGCGAAGGTGTCGCGCAAGCGCGGGCGCTGACGCCGCCTCAACGAAGCGCCTGCAGGCCCTGGAAGCTCGGCATCACGGCACATGACGGGCACTGCCCGGCGGCCGGCCATGCCGCCGACAGCGAGGTATACAGCACGATCAGCAACGTCAGAACAGGTACACAATAGGCGCGGCGGATTCTTGTTTTCATTATCGGCACTCCTGAGGTCCACCAAAAGGAGCATGCCGGCCTCGACAGGTGGGAGTCGAAACCGGCCTGCCCGTCGACTCAGCGTTCGTCGACGGTCACGATCTCGCGACGCTCGGCCATGCTCGCCGGCACCATGTCTTCATCGGTGAAGAACTGCTCGTACCATTCGCGCAGCTGGTACACCGGGCCGTCGTTCTCCGCCAGCACCGGCTTGTCGATGCGGATCTTGTGCTTCCAGATATCGACATCCTGGTAGAACGAGGCCCGGTTACCCATCACATAGGCCTGGGCCACTTCGCGGTTCTGCTCCTCGCTCCAGCCGGGGACGCGCTTGACCATGCAGCCAAAGCGCAGCTGGAAGCTGTCGGGCGTCACCGGCACGTGACTGTTGAGCAGGATGGCGTGAACCCGGGCGTCGCCGAACATCGAGCTCAGGTGCGTGAAATGGGTGGCCGGCCCGTAGTAGGCCGAGGGCGCGATCAGATCGCCACCCAGGCGCTCCGAGTCGCCATGGAAGATCTGCCGCCCGATATGGCCTTCGAAGACGTTGGCGAAATACTTGGTCGGGGTGCCGTGCACGGGGCCGAAGTGCTGGGCATCGACCAGATTGTCGACCAGCTCGCGCGGGTTCGTCTCGATGAGCATGGTGTCGATGTTCCACTCATGGATCCACTCATCGTCGTCCATCTCCTCGAGGTGCGGGATGATCACGCCCTCCTTGGGCGGCCGGCCCTCGGGGTTGTTCCAGACAAACAACAGGTTGTTCTGCTCGCAGGTCAACCAGCTGCGGGTCTTGGCCTTGGGCGGTATTCGCTTGCAGTACGGGATCTCCACGCACTTGCCGCTGGTGTCGTACTTCCAGTGGTGGAAGGGACAGACCACGGTGTCGTTCTCGATGGTTCCCTGGGACAGGTCCGCGCCCATGTGCGGGCAAAAGGCATCGAGGATGCTGATCTTGCCCTGGCTGTCGGCGAACGCCACCAGGCGCGTGCCAAAGATATTCAGGGTGTGCAGTTTGCCATCACGGTAGTCATGGGCATCACCGAGACAGTGCCAGCCGCGCGCATAGCGATGGGTACGCTGGGTGCTTTCGATGCTCAATTGTGCGAGTTTCGTCATGTTCTTGTTCTTCCTCGGGTGGAAACTCTGGGTCGCGCGGTGCATGCGCGGCAAACCCATGTCCGGCATGATCGAGCAGCCCATCGGGCTGCTCATCCTTCAAATGGACTAGGCCGGTGCCTGTTCGCTATTGGCCCGCCCGGCGGGCAGCTTCCGGACCAAAGTCGCGTGGGGTGAAGCCCCCCTTGTTGAGCACGTAGCCATTGCGTTGCTCGTTGATCAGGTTGAAGGCCAGGTAGCTGCCCGCGTTGAGGTCGTGATACAGCCCTACCCCGGCTTGCGGTACCTGGCTTTCATAGGCGTAGAAGTAGTTGAGCATCGAGGTGCGCCACAGCTCGCCGCGGGTGTCGTAGTTGTCGGCGAGCATCGGGAACCAGGTGTCCTCGTCGATGTACAGCTTGCGTTTGCCATAGAGGTGGCGGTAACCCGGCTTGAGCGTGCCTTCCAGCTCCCACACCCGGTGACGCTCGTAACGCATGGCTTCGGGGTTGATGTGCCCTGGGGTGAGCAGATCGGCGTACTTGAGATTGCCCTGGTGCAGGCGGTAGGTGTTGTAGGGGATGAACATTTCCCGCTTGCCGACGATCTTCCAGTCGTAGCGCTGCCCGGAGCCGTTGAACAGCCGTACCTCGTCCACGGTGATCGAGCCCCCGGAACCCGGGAATGCCATGTCGAAGCCATAGCCCGGCGACTGGCGTACGCGGCGCGTGCCCGGGTCATAGCGCCAGCTCTGGCGGGGCTCGGTCTTGTCATTCCAGAACTCGGTGCCGGTGTTGATCTCGCCCTTGTCGCGCTGCGGCAGCAGGGTTTCGTTGAGGTAGAACGAGGAGTTGCCCACCGTGTCGCCGATCTTGCCCGGTTGCAGCGCCGGGGCCAGGTTGCGCGAATGCACGCGACCCCAGTTGACGTTGCCGTTCTTCAACACGTAGGCGTTGTCGGAAATGTACTCCTCGGTCCAGGCGCGCAGGCTGAAGGTGGACGCGTTCTTCAGCAGCTCAAGGCCGCTGCGCGGTACCGGGAAAGGCACCCCGCCCGTCTTGCCGACGACCCCCTCGCCGTCATCTACCAACTTGGCGACCTTGGCGTTCTCGCGGGTGGCCTGGCAGACCGAATCGGCAAAGCGGAAGTCGCGGTGCGTCGGGTAGACAGGCATCTTGAAGGTGTCTGGGTACAGCTTGAACAGCGCTTTCTGGCCGTCGGACAGGTAGTCCGCATGGTCTGCGAGGTTCGCCGCCGTGATCACGAACAACGGCTTTTCCTGCGGATAGGGATCGACCGGATGATGGCCGGTCCCCTTGAACTCCACATGCGGGGGCACGCCCAGCCATTGGCCGACATACGGCCCGATGCTGCCATCCGCGTTGCCCTGCTTGTCGGCACCGACGCAGGTCAGCTCTTCCCCAAGACGCGCCACGTCCTCCGGTGCCGCGTGACCTGGGCCGGCAGCGAGGCTGCCCAGGAGCAACGCCACGAGTACCCACTGGCGACGGTCATCGTGAGGCTTGCAAGCGCGGTCTGTACGCTCGGTCATTGTTGTTCTCCGTGGTTTTCCGATAGCGGTGGCCCAGTATCGTCAGCGCGGCAAAAGCCAGGCATCGTCTGCTCGGACTACCGCATTCAGACCGCCGTCTTCATCCCGGCCGGCACGGCGCCGGGTGGGCCCAGGGCGACCACGCTGTTGAGCAGGATGCGCACCAGTTCGGTCTGGCGCCGTACGCCGGTCTTGGAGAAGATCGAGCGCAGATGGGCACGGGCCGTATTGCGCCGGATACCCAGCACTTCGGACGCTTCCTCAAGGGACATGCCGTTCGCCAGCTCCAGTGCAAGCGCGGTTTCCGCAGGGGTCAGGTTGTACAGCTGGGCGGTGGCCATGCCGCTGACCAGGGACTTGCCGACGGCATCGCGCACATAGACCACTACCGTGGGCTGGCCCCTGCCCTCCACCCGCTCCTGCGAAGGAATCAACTCCACCACCACGCCCAGGCTGACCTGCCCGGAGGGACGCGAGATCGACAGCGCCTCGGCGCTGTAGCCTTCGGCAGGGCTCTGTCTCGCCCGCTGGAACGCGTTGCGCACCAGGCGCGCCAGCTCGCGGTTGTCACTGGGGTAGGTTGCTTCAAGACGCCCGCCCACCAGCTTGAGCCCGTCATTGCTGTCGAGAATATTGCTGGCCACCGGATTCAGTTGCAGCACGCTGCCGCTCTCGTCGAGCACGATGGTCGCCACCGACAACCGATTGATCGCCTGGAAATACAGGCTCCCCAGCGATTCACTGCGGTCCAGCAGCGCATGCAGGTGCAGGGCCCGTCGCAGATGCGGCAGCAACATCGCGCAGAACGCCCGTTCCGCCTCAGAGAACCTGGGCTGTTCACGCCGGCGGTTGACCCGAAAACGCAGCTTGCCGCCGTCGGGCATGCTGATATCGGCGCCGAGCATCTGGAAGCACCCGTAAGGTTGGCAATACAGCAGGTAAAAGGAGGAGCCCAGCCATTGCTCCTCGCTCATCAGGTCCTCGATGGTGAACACGCGGTCCAGGGGCAGGCTGTTGAACGGCGTGGACTTGCTGTAGTACGCGTAGTGCTGGATCTCCCCGGCGCCGCTCACGTCTCCCACCGCAAGCATCGGCGACAGATACGGCTCATCCACCGCACGCAGGATCAGGGTGACGATGTTGGCCTGGAAAATCTCCTGGAGCCGCCGCAGGGAGTGCGCAACCCTGCGGGTATCCAGCGCGCCCTCGTAGAGATTGCCGATGAGTTCCTCATAGGCTTCCAGGTCAAGACCCATCAGCGCCAGTGCCTGCGCATTCGACATGTGGCTTTGCATGGGCATGCTCCTGTAGGTCTAGCGACCGGGCAATTCGAACAATCCGGCTGCGCCCATGCCACCACCAATGCACATGGCCACCACCACATACCGCGCACCGCGCCGACGGCCTTCGAGCAGGGCATGGCCCACCATGCGCGCCCCCGACATGCCGAACGGATGCCCGATCGCGATGGCGCCGCCATTGACGTTCAACCGGTCAGGCGCAATGCCCAACGCGTCCTGGCAATGCAGCACCTGGCAGGCAAAGGCCTCGTTGATCTCCCAGAGGTCGATATCAGCCACGCTCAGGCCGAAGCGCTTGAGCAGCCGGGGCACGGCCACTACCGGGCCGATGCCCATCTCTTCGGGCGCGCAGCCCGCCACGGCGATCCCGCGATAGATACCCAGCGGCGTCAGGCCCCGCCGGCGGGCCTCGGCGCGGCTCATCAGCAGGCTTGCCGAAGCGCCGTCGGAAAACTGCGAGGCGTTGCCCGCCGTCACGTAGGCGCCCTGTTCGATCCACTGACCGTCCTTCCAGACCGGCTTGAGCGTTGCCAGGTCCTCCAGCCGGGTCCCCGGACGGTTGCATTCGTCCCGGTCGACCCACACCGACTCGTGCCCGGCCGGCTTGCCCTCTTTGTCCAGGCACAGCTTGTTGACCTGCAACCCGGCGATTTCCTCGTCGAACAGGCCGGCTTGCTGAGCGGCCGCGGTGCGTTGCTGGCTGCGCAGGCTGTACTCGTCCTGGGCAGCGCGGCTGATGCCGTAGCGCCGGGAGACGATCTCGGCGGTTTCGATCATCTGGATATAGGCGCTGGGCATGACCTCCAGCACCGCCTCGGAACGCGCACGGTAGCTGTTCTTGTGCTTGTTCTGGGTGAGTGACAGCGATTCCACGCCGCCGCCGATGGCGATGTTCATCTCGCCGGCGAGAATGCCCTTGGCCGCGACGCCGATACTCATCAACCCCGACGCGCACATGCGGTCCAGTGCCATGCCCGGGACGCTGTCAGGCAGCCCGCCCGTGTAGGCGCACAGGCGCCCGATGTTGTAGCCCTGGGTGCCCTGCTGCACCGCCGCGCCCATGATCACGTCCTCGACCGCGTCAGCTTCGATGCCGGCGCGGTCGAGCACGGCGCGTACCACGTGGCCACCCAGGACCGGCGCCTCGGTGTCGTTGAACGAACCGCGAAAGGATTTGGCCAGGCCCGTCCGGGCGGTGGCGACAATGACGACTTCTTGCTGATCCATGGGAAGACTCACTCGCTGACGGAATTGAAGGTGTAGCGGCTGATGGTGTCGACCACACAGCCAGGGCGGTCTTCGCCCTCGATTTCCACGCTGATGCGCACCACCAGCTGCACCGCGGCGCCGACCGCGTCGGCGCGCAGCACCTCGCCACGCCCCCGCACCCGGGAGCCCACCCGCACCGGGGCGGGAAAGCGCACGCGCTCGCAACCGTAGTTGACGCCCATGGCCAGGTTGTCGACGCGCATCAGCTGAGGCATGAACAGGTTGGCCAGCGCCTGGGTCAGGTAGCCATGTGCGATGCAGGCACCAAAGGGACCCGCCGCCGCGCGTTGCGGGTCGACGTGAATCCACTGGTGGTCCCCCGTGGCTTCGGCGAAAAGATCGATGCGCTGCTGGCTGATGCCCAGCCAGTCGGTGGCGCCAAGGTCCAGTCCGGGCGCTTCGAGCAGCGCCTGCGCGCTGGTGAATACATGGGTCATGAAGGTCTCCTCACGCCTGTTGGGAACTGACCGATAGCACTTCGCCGACCATGTAGGAGGCATAATCGCTGGCCAGGAACATCATCACATTGGCCACCTCCCACACCTCGGCGGCACGGCCAAAAGCCTCGCGCTGTGCCAGGCTGGACAGCAGCTCTTCGCTGGCGGCCTTCTTGAGAAAGTCATGCAGCGCGATCGAAGGCGCCACGGCGTTGATCCGGACCCCGAACTCGGCGGCCTCCAGGGCGCTGCAGCGGGTCAGGGCCATGACCCCGGCCTTGGCCGCGGCGTAATGGGCCTGCTCCTTCTGTGCGCGCCAGCCCAGCACCGAGGCGTTGTTGACGATCACGCCCGCGCCGCGCCGCTGCATCGGCCCAAGCATGGCGCGGGTCATGCGGAACGTACCGGTCAGGGTCACGTCGAGCACCCGCAGCCATTCCTGGTCGGTCATCTCGATCAGCGCCTTCTGCCCGCCCAGGCCGGCATTGTTGATCAGCACGTCCACGCCTTGCAGGCAGTCCTCGGCGGCTGCGACCAGTGCCTGGACCTGTTCTTCCTGGGTCACATCGCACAACTGGCCAAAGACCGATTGCAGTCCGGTTTCGGCCTTCAGGCGTTCCACCGCCTCTTCCAGGCGGCGCGGGTGGACGTCGGAGATCATCAGCGCCCGGCAGCCTTCTTCGGCGCTTCGCCGGGCAGCGGCGTAACCGATACCGCCACCGGCGGCGGCGGTGATGAGCACGGATTTGCCAGCCAGCAACTGATGCCCGGGGACATAAGGGGGAGCGTGTTTCACTTGGCGTTACCTCGCAGGAAAAGACAGCGCCAGATATAACCGTGCCCCGCACAGCCCGGCATCGTCAAAACGGACGTGTCGGGTGCTCAACCGCCCCAGACGCGCTGCGCCGGCGGTGCTTGCGCCACGAGGGCATCGAGCACCTCGCCCACCTCCTCCACCTGCCAGCGTCCGCCCTTGTCGCGCGTGACACCGGTGCGCCAGCCATCGGCCAGCGAGATCCTGCCGCCCTGGCTTTCAATGACCTGGCCGGTGACATGCGCGGACGCCGCGCTGCCGAGCCAGACCACCAGGGGTGCGACGTTCTCCGGCGCCCAGGCATCGAAGCTGCCGTCCTCGGGTTTTTTCACCAACTCGGGCATCGCGCCCTCGGTCATGGCGGTGCGTGCGGCCGGAGCCAAGGCGTTGGCGGTCACGCCGTAGCGTGCGAGTTCCGCCGCCTGCACCAGAGTAAGCGCGGCAATCCCGCCCTTGGCCGCCGAATAGTTGGACTGGCCGATCGAGCCCTGCAGGCCGGCACCGGAGCTGGTGTTGATGATGCGTCCGCCGACCACCGTCCCTGCCTTGGCAAGGTCGCGCCAGCGCCGGGCCAGCAGGTTGGCCAGGCAATAATGCCCCTTGAGGTGCACCTGCATCACCGTGTCCCAGTCCTCTTCGCTGAGGCTGAGAAACAACCGGTCACGCAGGACGCCCGCGTTGTTCACCAGCACGTGCACTTCGCCGAAGGCGGCCAATGCGGCCTCGACGATACGCTGGGCACTGGCCAGCGTGGTGATGTCGTCGCTGTTGGCGAGGGCCTGGCCCCCGCTGGCGTGGATCTGCCCGACCACGTCGCGGGCTGCTTCGCCGCGGATATCATTGACCACCACATTGGCGCCTTCGGCGGCGAACGCCAGAGCGTAGGCACGGCCCAGGCCGCCCCCGGCCCCGGTGATGATGACGGTACGACCGCTACACATTGCCATACGGCACTCCTTCTCTAGAGACGTTCGATGATGCTGACGTTGGCTTGGCCACCGCCTTCGCACATGGTTTGCAGGCCGTAGCGGCCACCGCTGCATTCAAGCTCGTTGAGCAGCGTGGTCATCAGCCGTATCCCGGTCGCGCCCAACGGGTGCCCCAGGGCGATGGCGCCGCCATTGACGTTGGTCCGGGCCGGGTCGTAGTCCAGCTCCTTGGCCCAGGCCATCACCACCGAGGCAAAGGCCTCGTTGATTTCCACCCGGTCGATGTCGCTCATGCTCAGGCCCGCCTTCTGCAATGCCTTGCGGGTCGCAGCGATCGGCGCGGTGAGGTGCCAGATGGGGTCATCGCCCAACACCGTGAGGTGATGGATGCGCGCCCGTGGCGTCAGGTCGTAGCGTTTGAGCGCCGCCTCCGAGACGATCAGCAACGCCGCCGAGGCATCGCAGGTCTGGCTGGATACGGCCGCGGTGATCAGCGGATAGCGTGGATCGACCGGCTCCAGGCCGGCCATCTTCTCGAGACTGGTCTGACGCGGTGTCTCGTCCTGGCGCAACGCCTGGTACGCCACGATCTCGCGGTCGAAGCGGCCACTGTGCACCGCCGCAAGGGCGCGCCGATGGCTCTCCAGCGCAAAGCCTTCCATGTGATCACGGCTCAGTTGCCAATGCTCGGCGATGCGCTGGGCGGCGTAGAACTGGTTCACCGGCTGATCGCCAAAGCGGGCGCGCCAACCGGCGCTGCCGCTGAACGGATCGGCAAAGCCCAGTGGCTGGCCCGCGAGCATCGCGGCGCCGATGGGAATGCTGGTCATGGTCTGCACACCACCCACGGCGATCACATCCTGGGTGCCGCTCATCACGGCCTGGGCGGCAAAATGCAACGCCTGTTGCGACGAACCGCATTGACGGTCCACGGTGGTGCCCGGCACGCACAGGGGCAGCCCCGCAGCGAGCCAGCTGGTGCGGGCGATATCACCCGCCTGGGCGCCGACGGTGTCGACGCAGCCAAAGATCACATCGTCGTAATCCTCGGCAGGGATACCGTTGCGCGCCACCAGAGCCTTGAGCACATGCGCGCCCAGGTCGATGGCGTGAACCTCGGACAACGCCCCCTTGCGCTTGCCCGTCGGGGTGCGCAGGGCATCGATGATATAGGCCTGGGCCATGGTTCAGTCCTCGAAGGTATGGCCCGGGCCAAGCCGGGCGGCAGCGGCGAACAGGTACTCGCCGACACGGGATTTATGGAAGCCACGATCGCCCCAGGCCGCATCCAGCGACCACGCGCGCTTCATGAACATCTGCAGGTCGACCTCCCAGGTGTACCCCATGGCGCCGTGCACCTGGATCGCCTTGCGCGCCGCCAGCCAGCTGGCTTCGCAGCAGGCCAGGCGCGCCTGGGACACCCAGCGCCCGGCACTCGCCTCGTCTTGCGCCAGGCCATGGGCGGCGCGGTACAGCACCGGCTTGGCGTGCTCGATCTGCCGGGCGACGTCAGCCAGGTGGTGCTTGACCGCCTGGAAGCTGCCAATGGGCTTGCCGAACTGTTTGCGCTGGGCCACGTAGTCCACGGACAGGTCCAGCATGCGCTGGGCGAGACCCAGCAGTTGCCCGGCCACCGACAAGGCGCCGCGGTCGAGCATGCGCGCCTGCAACGCCCTGCCCTGCTCGCCGCCGACCAGCAAGGTGGCGGGGCTCGGGCGCCAGCTCACCTTGCCCAGGCGACGTGACGCGTCGATGCTCGGATTGGCCTGAACATCCACTTCGCTGCGGGGCACCGCATGCGCGGCATCGCCCTCGAACAGAATCAGGATTTCGGCCAGCTGAGCGTCGCTCACCAGCGGATTGACCGGATGGCCGACCGCCATGCGCACGCTGCCGTCGGCGATGCGTGGCAGCAGACGCGAACGCGCCGGATGGCCGGGCTCCAGTGCGCTCAGGAGCCCCGCCGCGACATAGGCGGTGTCGGCCAGAGAGTCGGGAATGGCGTAGTAGCCCAGCTCCTGGGTCATCAGTGACCAGGCCACATCGTCCATGCCCAGCCCGCCTTCGGCCTCGGGGACCGACAAGGCAGTGAGGCCCTGGGCGGCGATCTTGTTGCGCAGGTCCGGCGAGCGGCCGGCGTCGGTGTCCCAGATCTCCCGGAGCATCTCCGGGGCCGCTTCGGTCATCAGGAAACGGCTGATGGCCTCGCGAAACGTGAGTTGGTCATCGCTGAAAGTGAAGTCCATGGCCTGCTCCTACTTCGGCAAACCGAGCATCCGCTCGGCAATGATGTTGCGCTGGATTTCGTTGGTGCCGGCGTAGATAGGCCCGGACTGGGCAAACAGGAAACCTTCCAGCCAGCCCGCCGCATCCCCGGCGGCAGGCGCACTGGCGAGCAGTTCGCCGCGCGCGCCGAGCAGGCGCATGGCCGTGTCATGCATCTTCAAGTCCAGCTCCGACCAGATGATCTTGTTGATGCTCGACTCGGCGCCGATCTGCGCACCCTGGCTCAGGCGTCCTACCGTGTGATAGGCGCTGAGGGCATAGGCCTCGGCTGCCATCCAGCAGTCCTGCACAGCGTCGCGCAGGCCCGGATCACGGTCGGCGCTGTCGCGGTGCGCCTGGTACAGTTCCACCAGCCGCCGGGCGGTGTACTGGAAACGCGCGGGCGAGCGCAGCAGCAGGCCGCGCTCGAAGCCTGCCGTGGCCATTGCCACGTGCCACCCTTCGCCTTGCGCGCCAATGCGGTTTTCCAGCGGCACCCGCACCTCGTCGAAAAACACTTCGGCGAAAGCGTCCTTGCCGTTGAGGGCCTTGATCGGGCGGATGCTCACGCCTGGGGCATCCAGCGGCACCATCAGGAACGACAGACCGTGGTGACGGCTCGAACCCGGCTCGCTGCGGAACAGTCCGAACAGCCAGTCGGCGAAGGTCGCCCGGGTGGACCAGGTCTTCTGCCCGCTCAGCACATAGCTGTCGCCGTCGAGCACCGCCTTGCTGGTGATCGCAGCCATGTCCGAACCCGCGTTGGGCTCCGACCAGCCCTGGGCCCACATGTCCAGGCTGGCCGCCATGCGGGGCAGGAAGCGCTGTTTCTGCGCCTGGGTGCCGAACTCCATGAGGGTCGGGCCGAGCAGCAACTGGCCGTTCTGGTTGACCCGCATGGGGGCGCCGGCGCCGTAGTATTCTTCCTCGAAGATCAGCCATTCGATCAGGCCGCAACCACGCCCGCCAAGGTCGGCCGGCCACATCACCATGGAGAGGCGGCTCTCGAACAGCTTGGCCTCCCAGGCACGGTGCTGCTCGAAGCCCTCACGGGTGTCATAACTGGCCAAGGGCTGCTTGGGCAGGTTGTGCTTGAGCCAGGCGCGCACTTCGGCGCGAAAGGCGATCTGTTCAGGTGTATAGGTAAGCTGCATGGCGCGCCCTCAGAACTTCGCGTCGCGTTTTTCGACGAAGGCCCGGCGCGTCTCCGCCGAATCCGGGCTGTTGTAGGCCTGCAAGGTGAAGCCCTGCTCCCAGCGGTACTTGTCCTCCAGGTTGCCCTCCTCGATGCCGTTGAGCGCTTCCTTGGCGATGCGGATCATGGCTGAGCTCTTGCTGGCGATACGCGCCGCGATTTCCAGCGCGGTCTCGCGCAACTGCTCGCGCGGCACGACCCGCTCGATGAAGCCGTAGCGGCTGGCTTCCTGGGCGCCGATGCTGTCGCCGGTGAAGAACAGGTAGCGCACCTTCTGCACGCCGAACAGCCGTTGCAGGTGGGCGCCGCCGCCCATGGCGCCGCGGTCGACTTCCGGCAGCGCGAACGTGGCGCAGTCGGCCGCCACGACGATGTCCGCAGCCCCGGTGATGCCAATGCCGCCGCCCAGCACATAACCGTGCACGGCAGCGATCACCGGCACCGGGCTGCGGTGCACGGCCTTGAACGTTGCGTAGTTGCCCGCATTGACCGCAACGATCCGCTCGGGATGGGCGTCGAGCTCCTTGATATCGACGCCGGCGCAAAAGCCGCGGCCTTCGGCGCGAATCACGATGACGCGCACCTCGGGATCGGCGCCGAGTGCGTCGATCTGCTCTGCCAGGGCCTGCCATTGCTGGCTGTCCAGCGCATTGACCGGTGGGTTGGCGATCACCAGCTCGGCGACGCCCGCGTTCAGTTCAGTGGTAAAGGCGGCATTCACAAGGCTTCTCCAGTGTTCGCCAGGCGAACGGACAATGAGGGTTCACACACCGGCCCGCGCCGGGCCATCAGCGCGTCCAGGCAACGCCCGGCATCGCGGGCGATGCCTTCGATCACGTCGGCGCAACTGAGCAGTTCATCGATGGCCGCCGCCACCTGCCCGCTCGGCAGGATGCCTTCATCGGGCAAGCCGTCGACCATCGAGCGTTGAAGCAAGACCGGCTGGTTCGCCGCCATGACCAGCTCCGACAGGGCGGCGGGGTCTTCGCGCAGGCCGCGCAACAGCACCTTCAACAGATGGCCGGCGCTCATGCCGGTGTGCTGCTTCCACTGCCAGGCACTGCCCAGGGCGATGCGCAGGCGCGTGAAGGATCCGGCCTGTTCGAGGCGGTTGATGAATGGGTTTTCGATCATTCGGTGACGCATGCCGTCTACCGCGGTGGTCACCCGTACGTGCTGGGGGTCGGCGACCGCCAGGTAACGCGCCAGGGTCGCGGCCGGGGTGGGCGATTCGCGGGTCATGAGAAAGCGCGTGCCCATGGCGATGCCGCTCGCGCCCGCCGCCAGGGCCGCGGCCAGGCCGCGGCCGGTGGAATAGCCACCGGCGGCGATCACCGGCACTTCGACTGCATCGAGCACCTGGGGCAGCAGGATCGAGCTGGGCACGCCGCCGGTATGGCCACCGCCCTCGCCGCCCTGGATGGTGATTAGGTCGGCGCCCAGCGCCTGGGCCTTGAGCGCGTGCTTGAGCGCCCCGACCGTGGGGATGCACAGCACCTTGGCGGCCTTGAAGCGGGCGATGGTCTGGGCATCCGGGCCCCGCCCGTAACTGACCGCGCGCAGGCGATAACGGATGGCCAGGTCCACGCACTGCGCGGCGTTGTCCTGGAACATGTGAAAGTTGAGGCCGAAATTGCTGCCCCCGGTGGCATCGAGGACCTTGCGGATCTCGCCTTCGAGGTCTTTGCTGGCCAAGGTCGCCGCCGCTAAAAAGCCGAAACCGCCTGCGTGGGTGGTGGCAATCACCATGTTGGCATCGGCCACCCAGCCCATGGCCGTCTGCACGATCGGGTAACGGCAACCCAGGGCCTCGGTGAGCGCCGTGTGCATCCAGGCACCCATCACGAACGCTCCTGGCGGTTGGCCTGGGCCATGGCCTTGGCATCGAAACCGCCAAGCTTGTCGCCGGACAGCAGCTCGTTGTGTGCATGGGCGAAGTGGTGCCAGGCAAACGCCGCTTCCATGCCCGCCCGCTTGCCTTGCAGGTCTTCAACATGGTTGATCGCCTGCTTGGTCAGCGCCAGGCCCATGCGCGGCTGGCGTGCGACGCTAGCGGCGAGGGCGTAGGTGGCGGCCTCGAGCTCGGCGGCCGGGACCATCCGGTTGACCATGCCCATCGCATGGGCACGTGCCGCGGTCATGCGATCGCCGGTGAACAGAAACTCCTTGGCGATACGCGGGTTGAGCTCGTAGGGATGCGCGAAATACTCCACACCCGGGATCCCCATGCGCACGACCGGGTCCTGGAAGAACGCATCGTCGCTTGCGACGATCAGGTCGCAGACCCAGGCCAGCATCAGCCCTCCGGCGATACACGCGCCGTGAACCATGGCGATGGTCGGCTTGGGCAATTCACGCCAGCGCCGACACATGCCCAGGTAGACCTCCTGCTCGCGGGCGTACAGCTGCTCGCCACCCGGCTTGTTGGTGTGGTCCCACCACAGGTGGGCGCGCTCGAACGGTTTGTCGAGGTCCCGCCCGGGCGTGCCGATGTCGTGCCCGGCGCAGAAATGCTTGCCGGCGCCCCGCAGCACGATGACCTTGACCTGGTCGTCGTCTACCGCCTGGCGCAGCGCGGCATCCAGCGCGTAGGTCATCTGCGAGTTCTGCGCGTTGTGGAACTCAGGGCGGTTCAGGGTCACCGTGGCGATGTGCTCGCTCACGCTGTAGAGCACGGGGGCGTCGGTCTCGTAGACCGCCCGGTCCTCGCGGACCACGAACGGGCTGTCGCTGCTGTGCATGATGGCGCTCCTCGGGTTCAGGCGGTGCGGATGCCGGGCGGGTTGCCCTTGATCGCGGCGCCACGGTAGTCATGCGGATCGAGCCGGCGGATCAGCGCCAGCTGCTCGGCGCTCGGGTGCGCGGTTTCCTGCAGCGTTGGCGAGCGCAGCAAGGGGAAGCCGGTCTTGTCCTGGACCTCGTCGAAGCTCACCCCAGGGTGCAGCGTGCGGACCTGCGCCGCGCGCTCAGGGCCGTCGAAGTCCAGGGTGCAGAGGTCGGTCACCACGCAGCGGATGTCCATCAGGTCGCGCCGCACACCCTCGGGCCAGCGCTCGGCCTTGAAGCCGACGCCCGACACCATGTCCACCTCGCCCGAGACGAACACCCGGGTGTTGTGATTGGGCACGAAGAAGGAATTGAGGTGATTGATACTGTTGCCCGGCAGGCCGCGCACACCGAGGATCGCCGTCCTGGGTTTCTGGTAGTCGCCGATGCAGGACAAGTTGGTCTGGCCCCAGCGGTCCACCTGGCTGGGGCCGATCATGGCGTGACGGCGCCCGCCCCAGACGCATTCGAACACCCGCTCGAACGACAGATAGCCTGAATAGCGCGGCGGCTCGCCCTCCCTCGGCCCCAACGGTACCGGCTCTTCGACCAGAAACGCTTCACTGTCGGTCATCAGCAGGTGCGGGCTGTGGGTGAGCTTGGCCAGGCTTGCACCCAGGCGCGGGATCACCCCAAGGCCCGAGGCAATCACTTCGCCATCGCCGCGCCAGGCTTCGGACGCTGCGACGATCATCAGTTCGGCGAGGGTGAACTCACAGTTGGCAGACATTGTTCAATTCTCCTCAGAACACAGGCAGGGGCAGCGCGCCCATGCGTGCAGCGCCACCATTGGCGTCTTGGTAGGCCTGTTCGCCCGGGGCCACGTAGGTCTCCACGTACTCAGCCCAGCCCTGCTCTTGCTGGCTGCTGGCGACGTAGGCCTTGAGGTGCGACATGTCCCAGCCGTAGTCCGACGGGCAGGAGGTCGGATGCGCGCCCAGCGGCGAATGCACCACACCGGTCACCAGGTAGCGCTCGAAGGTATTGCCCCGCGCCTGCTCGGCCGTCAGGGACAAGCGCTCCTCCAGCCGCTCGCAGGACACAAAGCACTGCTGGGCAGCGCGGGCGAACAGGTGATCGAAGTACGGGTCGGGGCCGCTGACAAGGCAGTTGCCGAGGCGGTCGGCCACGTTGACGTGCAGAAACGCCACGTCGAGTTCAAGCGCCGGCATCGCCAGCAGGACTTCGCCGTCGGCATAGGGCGAGGCGACGGTCTTGAGGGCGGGGTTGAGCCGCGTGACATCGGTGGCCAGGCCGCACCGGGTAGGCAGGAACGGCAAGCGCATGCCCGCGGCGCGCAGGCCCCACTGGAACATGCCCTCGTCGAGCTCCAGCAGCTCCAGTTCGCCCGCCTCGCGCGCCTTGCGGTAGTAAGGCTCCAGTGGAATGGCGTCGAGCGTGACAAAGCCGAAGACCAGCTTGCGCACTTTGCCGGCGGCGCACAGCATGCCCACTTCCGGCCCCCCGTAGGCGACCACGGTGAGGTCCTTGAGCGGTGAGCGCAGGATCTCGCGGACAATCGCCATCGGCTTGCGCCGGGGCCCCCAGCCACCAAAGCCGATGGTCATGCCATCGCGCAGTTGCGCGACAGCGTCCGCCGCCGTCAGTTGTTTGTTCATGTGCAGGTTCCTTACTGTTGGCCGACCGAAAAGTCGTGGCCCCAGATGCTCACGCGGGTGAATTCGAAAGCCGAATGCTCGGCCCAGTCGACTTGCAGGCCACCAAATCCGTACTCCAGGTCGAACGCCGACGGGGTCTTCATGTAGAAGCTGGTCATGCGGTCGTTCAGGTGCTGGCCCAGGGTTGCCGAGAGGCGCACGTCATGGGCAAGCAGGCGGTCATGGGCGCGGCCGACCTCGGTCATCGAGTCGACCTCGACCATCACGTGCACGCATCCCGAGGGCACCGGGTATTCGGCCAGCGCCAGGCTGTGATGGCGGGCGTTGCGGCAATGCAGGAAATGGATGCGGATCGGCGCGGCCGAAGGGTCGGGGCGGAAGTTGAAGATGTCCGAAAGTTCGAAGCCGAGCACGTCCTTGGCGAAGGCCAGGGTGGCGTCGAACTGGGGCGCTGGCAGCACCGTGTGCCCCAGGCCCATGTCGCCGGTGATGAAGCGCGGCACACCTTGGGGCGAGGTGAACGGCTGGCAGTCGGAGCGATGTCCCCAGCTCAGCTCATGACGGTTGCCGGAGGGGTCGGTGAGGCCGACCAGTGCCTGCACGCCGCGTTGTTCGATCTGCTCGGCGCTGCCCGCTTGCCATTCGATGCCGCAGGCGTCCAGATGGGCAAGGGCTGTCTCGAACGCCGCCTGCGAGGCGAGCTCCCAGCCCGAGGCCAGGTAACGCGGTTCGCTGCCTTCCTCGATCAGCATCCGAAACGGACGCTCATCCATCTTCACGTACAGCCCGCCCGCTGGCGCCGGGGTCACCTGCATGCCCAACACCTCCACGGCATAGCGCTGCCACTGGCTGAGGTCTGCGCACTGGGCGACGAAGTAGCTCAAACCGCGAATCTCGATCATGCCGCTGCTCCTGGTTGGCAGAGTGGATATGCCGCCATTGTGCGAATCACGACCACTGCCCTCATCGTCCGTTGAGACTACGCAGCCCAGGCCCCCGACCTGGCGGGGGTCTAGTCCGTTTCAATGATTCGGCCGCCAGAGCAGCGCTCCTAGACTCGGGTCTTCCTCCGCCGTACCAGAGACCAACGCTTATGGAGTTCGCATTCAACGAAGAACAACGGATGATTCAGGACAGCGCCGCCCGCTTTCTGGCCCAGGCCAGCGATTCGCAGGCGGTGCGCGCGGCCATGGCCCGGCCCGAGGGACATGACCGGCAGGTGTGGCAGCAGATCGCGCAGGAGCTGTGCTGGCCGGCGCTGATCGTTCCCGAGCGCTTTGGCGGACTGGGACAAGGGTTCGTGGACCTTGCGATCCTGCTGGAGCAAAGTGGCCGCCATCTGCTGTGCGGGCCGCTGCTGGCCACCACGTGCCTGGCCACGCCGGCGCTGCTGCTGGCCGGGAATCCTTCGGCACAGGAACGCTGGCTCGGCGAAATTGTCGCCGGCACCACCGCCACGCTGGCTTTCGCCAGCCAGCCGGGGCTTGAAGCCGAGAGCGTGCAGGCGCTGGCCGTGCCCGGTGAAGGTGGTTACCGCCTGAGCGGCACGTACCTTCAGGTACTCGACGGCGGTGATGCCCAGCTGCTGATCGTTGCCGCACGTTCGCCGGGCAGCGAGGGTCAGGCCGGCATCAGCCTGTTCGCCGTGCCCGCCGAGAGTGCCGGCATCACTCGCCGCACGCTGCCCACCCTCGACCAGACCCGCCGCCTGGCCAACCTGGAGTTCCTGGACGTGGCCGTCAGCGAAGCGCAGTTGCTCTGCAGCGCAGGCCAAGGGTGGCCGTCGCTGCGTGACACGCTGCTGATCGCCGGGATCGGCCTTGCCGCCGAGCAGACCGGTGGGGCTCAGCACGCCTTGGACCTGACGCTCGCCTACACCGCCCAGCGCCAGCAGTTTGGCCGTCCGATCGCCAGTTTCCAGGCAGTCAAGCATCGCTGCGCCGACCTGATGCTGGAGCTCGAGTGCGCGCGCTCCGCCAGCTGGTACGCCGCTTGCGTGGCCCAGGAGCGCCTCGACCCGCAAGGCGACCCCGCCGTGGCCGAAGAACTGCTGGAGGCGTGCGCCACTGCGCAGATCCACGCCAGCGAGGCGTTTTTCCACTGCGCGGCCGAGTCGATCCAGCTGCACGGCGGGGTCGGCTTTACCTGGGAATACGACCCCCATCTGTATTTCAAACGCGCTCGCGCCAGCGAGCAACTGCTCGGTAGCCCGGCGCTGCACCGTGAGCGCCTGGCGGCGCGGATTCTTGGAGACTCACTATGAAAATCGGATTCAACGCCGAGGATGAAGCCTTTCGCGAGGAGGTCGCGCACTGGCTGAGCGAACACCTGCGCGGTGATTTCACCGCCCTTCGCTTTCGCGGCGGGCCGGGCGACGAACACAGCTTTTCCAGCGAACGCAAAGCCTGGGAACGCGAACTGGCGGCGGGCGGCTGGGTTGGCGTGGGCTGGTCCGAAGAGGACGGCGGCCGGGGCTTGAGCCTGCCTCGCCAGGTGATTTTCCATGAAGAGTACGCCCGCGCTGGCGGCCCGGGACGCATGGGGCATATTGGCGAGGGCCTGGTGGGCCCGACGCTTGCCGCGTTCGGCACCGCAGCGCAGAAACAACGCTTTCTGCCAGGCATCCTGTCGGGCACGCAGTACTGGTGCCAAGGCTATTCGGAGCCTGGTGCCGGGTCGGACCTGGCCAATGTACAGACCCGCGCGCGCCTCGATGAGCGCGGCGAGCACTGGCTGGTCAGCGGGCAGAAGGTCTGGACTTCACTGGCCCATGAGTCCGACTGGTGCTTCGTGCTGGCGCGCACCGAGCCCGGCAGCCGTGGTCACCATGGCCTGTCGTTCCTGCTGGTGCCCATGGACCAGGCGCAGGTGCGCGTGCAACCGATCCAGCAGATGACCGGCAGCAGCGAATTCAACGAAGTGTTCTTCGACCAGGCGCGCACGGGCGTGGACAACATGGTCGGCCAGCCCGGCGAAGGGTGGAAGATCGCCATGGCCTTGCTGGGCTTTGAGCGCGGCGCCTCGACCCTGGGGCAGCAGATGCAGTTTCACAACGAGCTCGCGCAGGTGATCGAGGTGGCACGGCGCAACGGCGCGGCGCGCGACCCACTCCTGCGCCAACGCATTGCCCAGGCGTGGGCGGGCTTGAAAGTCTTGCGCTACAACTCGCTGCGCATGTTGTCTGGCCCCCAGGATGGCAGCCTGCGGCGCGAGGCGATGATCTACAAGCTGGCCTGGTCGAACTGGCATGCCGAACTGGGCAAGCTGGCCATGGATGTGCTGGGCGATGAAGCAGAACTGCTCGAAGGCGAGCCGTACCAGCTCAACCGGCTGCAGGCGTTGTTCCTGTTCAGCCGGGCCGACACGCTGTACGGCGGGAGTAATGAAATCCAGCGCAACATCATTGCGGAGCGGGCACTGGGAATGCCTCGCGAACCGCGCGCCTGAGCAAGACAGCGGGGCAGCCTGGGCTGCCCCGCTACCCCGCTGCCAGCGTTACCTGACGCGTATCCGGGGATCTCCTGCCCCCTGGCGCATCGTCGCCAGGAACCGCTCCACAGGCGCGGGCTCGGCGATCTGCGGCAGGCTGTCCTTGTCTGGCCGCTGCGCCCAGAACACATCCCACGAGGGAAACAGCTCATGGAAGCTGCCGGCATAAGGCTCCCGTCCCGGCCAGCGCATCTTCATCCCGCCAATGGGCGGCCTGTTGAGGTCCGTCGCATACCAGTAGCAGGGCAAGCGGCGACGGAAGCACCAGCGGCCGTCGACCCGCTGGTAATCGTCCCAGTAGAGCATCTGCATGATCACCCACTCAGGCCCGGTCTCATGCTCGTTCTTCGAATACACCACGCCGGTGGCATGGTCGGCATCGGTGAACTCGATGATGTGCTGGCCCAGGTGATGCGAGGTGCCGTGGAACTGGCGGCGCATGGTGTCGTCCAGCCAGGCCTTGAGGTGTACCCTGCCGTGCTTGTCCCGGCCGACTTTCACATCAGGCACGAAGCAGTTGGCCATGGCATCCATGTCGCGCATGTCAAGGGCCAGCGCGTACTTGCCCGCCAACTGCCGGATGGCGTCGAGCGACTCCAGGCGGTCGATGCGCGCCTCGAGCGAAACCGTCTCCAGGCTCATCACTCGAGCACCGTGTACAGGTCCGAACTGCGCCCGCCATCCACCGCCAGGCTGGCGCCGGTGACATAGGACGCTTCATCGCTGGCCAGGAACAGGATCGCGTTGGCAAGCTCCACCGGCAGCCCAACGCGCTTCATGGGGATCACCTTCTCGGTGTTGGCGCGGGTTTTCTCATCGCCGAGCATGCCTGCCGTGGCGGGCGTGTCGACCACCCCGGGAATCACCACGTTGCAGCGGATCCCATGGCAGGCGCCCTCGCTGGCCGCCGCGCGGCTGAAGTTGATGACCGCGGCCTTGGCGGCCGAGTAGCCGGCCATCCAGGCGGTGCCGAACAGGCCGCAGATCGAGGCGATGTTGACGATGGCGCCGCCGCCCTGGTCCTTCATCAGGCGCATGGCGGTACGGGTACCCCAGAACGTGCCATCGACGGTGGTGGCGAAGTTGGCGTGCCAGTCAGCGGTGGACAGGCTGTCGATGCCGCCCCAGGTGTAGGCCATGGCGTTGTTGACCAGGATATCCAGGCGCCCGTGGCGCTGCGCGGCGGCTTCCAGCGCGCCGACATAGGCATGCTCGTCGCTCACGTCGGCCACGGCGATGTCGCCCTGCCCGCCCGCCGCGCGAATCCGCTCCAGCACCTGTTCCAGAGGCTGTGCGCGCCGCCCGCAGAGCACCACGATGGCGCCCTCCTCGGCAAATCTCAACGCCGTGGCCTGGCCGATCCCGGAACCTGCGCCGGTGATGAAAGCGATCTTGCCCTGCAGTCGTCTGCTCATCGTGCGTTCCCCTTAGATGAAGGCCATGCCGCCGTTGACGGCGATGTTCTGCCCGGTGATGAAACTGGCATCGTCGCTGCCCAGGAAGACCGCCACGCTGGCGATCTCATCGGTTTCGCACAGCCGGCCCAGGGGCACATTCCTGAGCATCGCCTGCATGTGCTCCTCGGCGACGCCGGCCATCATCGGGGTGTTGGTCGGGCCCGGCACCAGCGTGTTCACGCGAATACCCGACGGCGCCAGTTCCCGGGCGATCGAGCGGGTCAGGCCCATCACTGCGGCCTTCGAGGCGCAGTAGTGGCTTGGTCCTTCGCCGGTGAGCGCGGCGGTACTCGAGAGGTTGATGATCACCCCCTTGCGCTGGCCCTTGACCATCAGGCGCGCGCCTTCACGGCAGCACAGGAAGGTACCGCCGAGGTTGACTCCAAGCACGCGTGCCCAGCTTTCGTCCGAGGTTTCCAGGAAGCTGTCGAAGGCACCGACGCCGGCGTTGTTGACCAGGATATCCAGCCCGCCAAAGCGCGTCTCGACCTGGCCCATGGCATCGGCGACACAGGCTCCGTCCGCGACATTGCAGGCCAGGGCCAGGACACGGTCCTGCAGGTCCGCGAGATCGCCCAGGCTTTCGACCAGGGCCGCCTGGTCGAGATCGACCGCGACCACCCTGGCGCCCTCGGCCACGAAGCGGCGTACCATGGCCTGCCCCATGCCCTGCGCCGCCCCCGTGACAAACACAACTTTGTTCAGCAACTTCATAGCGTTCTCCTGCAGTGCGTTGAAGCCTGGCGACAGCGACAGGCCGTTCGCCTGCATGATTGGCCGTGCCAGCGCCCGAGGCATCGTCCGATAGGACTAACGCCGCGCCGCCGGGCCGTGGTCTGAACGGACGATGCCGGGCCCACCTCATGAAACGGATCATCCAGGGGCGCGACCCAGGCACCGCGACCCGCTCATCCGGGCCGGACCTTCGCCCCTCTTCAAGCCGATCCGGAGACCCGACATGAGCCAACCCGAAGACTTGCCGCTACCTACCGGCCATTACCTGACGCTGCCCAGCGGCCTGCGCCTTCACTACCTGGACGAGGGCACAGGCCCGGTGGTGGTGTGGCTGCACGGCAGCGGCCCAGGAGCCAGCGGCTTCAGCAACTTCAAGGGCAACTATCCGCAGTTCACCGACGCCGGCTACCGCAACCTGGTGGTCGACCTGCCCGGGTTCGGGCGTTCCGACAAGCCCGAGGACGTGCAGTACGACCTGGCGTTTTTCATCGACAGCGTGACCGGGCTGCTCGATGCGCTGGACATCGACCGCTGCACCGTGCTCGGCAATTCCCTGGGCGGCGCGATTGCCCTGGGCATGGCGCTGCGCCTGCCCTCGCGAATCGAACGCCTGATCCTGCTGGCACCCGGCGGTGTCGAGGAGCGCGAGACGTACTTCAGGATGGAAGGCATCGTGCGCATGGTCAGCCTGTTCAACGCAGGCCCCGTCGGGCTTGAAGAGATGCGCAGCATGATGCGCCTGCAGCTGTTCGATGACTCGATCCTGCCGCAGAGCCTGCTGCTCGAACGCGTGGCGGTCGCGCGCACCCAGCCGAAGACTCTGTTCAGTACCATGCAGGTACCGAACATGGAATCGCGCCTGGGCGAGCTGCAGTGCCCGATCCTCGGTTTCTGGGGCAGCAACGACAACTTCAACCCGGTCGGCGGTGCCCAGCGCATCATCGACGGCGCGCCGCACGCTCGCTTCATCGTGCTCAACCGCTGCGGGCACTGGGTGCAGGTGGAACATCGCGACCTGTTCAACCGCAGCTGCCTGGAGTTCCTGCGCCACGGTTGAAACCTGAAAGGCAGGCATCGCCGGCGAAACCGGCGATGCCTGCCGGGCTTCAGCCAGCCTTCAGGACGACCCCGGCCGGTTGCCGGTTGAGTTCGGCATCACCTGGCTTGCCGAGCACACAGGACGTCCCGCCCGGGGTGTACATCATCGCCACGCAACGGTTGCAGGCGGTGCAGATCGAGTCCTTGCTGGCGCCGCTGGCAAGCTTCTCGACATAGTCCTTCTCGGCCAGCAGCACGCGGCCCATGGCGACCAGGTCGAAGCCTTCGGCCAGCACCTGCTCGATGCTCTGCAAGCTCCTGGCACCGCCCAGGTACGCCAGCGGCATCTTCACAGCCGCCCTCACCTTGCGTGCGTGCTCGAGCAGGTACAGTTCGCGGAACTCGACCTGCGGGTCGCGCAGGCGCTGGATCTTCATCGCCAGGGCGATGACCGGGTTCTTCTGCTGGACGCGGTTTTCCTTGGGGAAGGAGGAGCCGAACATGGTGGTGATCGACTCGGCGTTCATGCCTGCGCTGAGCACCAGCAGATGGGCGCCCTCCTGTTCGAGCATGCGCGCGATCCGTGCGCCGTCCTCGGCGCTGTTGCCGGCCCGCACGCCTTCGGTGACGCTGTACTTGCAGATCACCGCCAGGTCGCGGCCGACCGCATCGAGCACGGCCCGCAGCACACGGCGCGGAAAGCGCAAGCGGTTTTCCAGGCTGCCGCCGTACTGGTCGCGCCGCTTGTTGTACATCGGCGAGATGAACTGGCTGAGCAGGTAACCGTGGCCCATGTGGATTTCCACGGCATCGAATCCTGCCTCGCGGGCCGTGCGAGCGCCCTGTGCAAAGTCCTGCACCACCTGGCGCATGTCGTCTTCGGTCATGGCCTGCTTGAAGAACATGCCGCTCATCATGCCGATCTTGTTGAAGCCGCCGCTGGCCGACAGCGGGTAGCGGGTGGCGCGCTCGCGAATGAACGTGAAGCAGCCACCGTGGGTGATCTGCGCGCTGGCCAACCCTCCCTCGCGGTGAACCTCATCGGTCAGGGCCTTGAAATGCGGCAGGCTCTCACGGGTCAGTGACAGTTGATTGGGCAAGGTGCGGCCATCCTGGCTGACCGCGCAGTAGGCCACGGTGGTCAGCGCCACGCCGCCACGGGCAAGGTCGGCATGCAGCTTGACCAACTGTCGCGAAGGCAGGCCCTGGGTGCTCATGCCTTCGTTGGTGGCGGCCTTGATGAAGCGGTTCTTGAGGGTCAGCGGGCCCAGGGTAATCGGGCTGAACGGGGACGTGTGCATGGCAGGGCCCTTGTTATCAGAAAGTGTATTTGGTGTTGAACGACACGTAGTCGCGGTCCGCGAGCAGGCGTCCCTGGGCAATGTCCGGCGAGCTGAGGTAGGCCACGTAGGTCAGGCCGACCTGGAAGTTGCCCAGGTACTTGATGTCGCCACCCACGGTCAGGCGTTTCTCATCGCGGCCCAGTCCCTGATAGGCACTGCCGTCGAGATTCTGCGTCCAGGACACGCGCGTGATCAGGTCGAAGCCATCGGCGATGCCCGGGTGTTCCATGTACGCGCTGACCCCAAGCAAGGTCTGGCCGCGGGTCTGGGTGGCGGACTCGAACCGATTGAAACTGCCGTCCACGCCCGGGCCGCCACCGCTGATGTGCACGGTATCAACGCCCTGGATATGCTGGTGCACTACCTCGGCCATGAAGGTGGTCTGCTGGGCCAGGAAGCTTGGGCCGAGGATGTAGCTGCCATTGAGGTTGCCTTGCCAGATCTGGCCCCGCGCGGGTGCGCCGTTGTCCAGGTACACAGCCGCGCCGTCGCGGTAGCTCAGGTCGCCCGCGAACTGCACTGAATCGGCCAGCTTGGAACTGAAGCTCACCCCGGTCAGTTCCACATCGTCCAGATACCCCAGGCGATACACCGGGCCGCTGCCTGCGCTGGCATAACGGCCGATGTCGTCCAGCGATGAATACTGGGTCTGCCCGCTGAAGTCGAAGAACAGGGACCCCACGCGCTCGTGGTAGCGATAGTGGAACAGGCCGACCTCGGTGTTGTCGGTCACTCGATAACGCACACCCAGGCCCCACTGGCCGCTGTCGCGGGGCTCGACATCGCCCGCATAGGCCACGGCCTGCGCCGCGGGCAGGCTGTCGACCACGCCAGCCCCGAGCCGGTAGAACTCGGCGCCAGGGCCAAAGGTATCGCTGCCGAAGAAGTCGCCGACCGGGTTCAGCTGGGTCTTTTCCCACTCGTACTGGTAGAAGCCGACCAGGGTCAGGTCTTCGTTGAGCGACCAGGACGCCGACACCTGGCCAACCGGCAGGTAGGCATCCTTGGCTTCGGTCCCCGGAACGTTGAACTTGGTGGCATCCACAGGCGCCTGGCCCTGGCTGATGTTGGCCCAGAACAGGCTCTCGCCCCAGGCGACCAGATGGCGGCCGACCTTGAGCGACAGGTACTGGTTGTCGGCGACGTCGAAGTTGCCGTAGACATAGGCGTCCAGCAGGCGCGCCTTGCTGCCGCTCAGGTGCCGGGTGTCCTCGCTGAAGCCGTTGGCACGGCCGATCTTGTTCACCGTGCCGGGCGAGTCGTTGTCGTTGAGGTCGTGGTAGACGTCGTCGTAGAAGTGACTGCCGCGCAACACCGCCCCGAGGTTGTCGTGCTTGAGCAGCATCTCGCCGAATACGCTGACGCGATTGTTGACCAGCGAGCCCCGCTTGAAATTGCGCGAGCCGTCATCGTTGTTCGGGTCGCCGAGGTATTGCTGGGCAGGTTTGGCGGTGCGCATCGAGGCGGTGTAGTTGACGGTCAGGGAGGTATCCAGGGTGGTGTTCTCGCCCAGTTCCAGCCGCGGACCGGCATTGGCCTGGGTGCAGGCCACTGCCAGTGTCAGCAACGCCGCGCCGGGGAATACGTCCTTGCAGATACGTGAGTCGTGCCTAGCCATGCAGGTTTCCTTGTTCTTGTTGTGGGTCGCCGGCGCAGCGTGGAGCGCCGGCGGCGCGCAGGCATCATCCATCTGGCCTAGGCGGGTTGGCTGGCGCTCGCTGCGAGCAAGGTGCGCAGCTCGTTCTTGGCCACCTTCGCCGATGGATTGAGCGGCAACGACGCCATGAAGCGCACCTGCCGGGGCACCTTGTAGTTGGCCATGCGCTCGCGGCTCCAGGCGACCAGCTCCTGGGCCTGCAGCTGCTGGCCTTCGCGCAGTACCACACAGGCACACCCCACTTCGCCCATCCGCTCGTCGGCCACGCCCACCACCGCCACCTGGGCGATCGCCGGGTGATCGATCAGGGTGGCTTCGATCTCCGCCGGGTAACAGTTGAAACCGCCCACGATGAACAGGTCCTTGAGCCGGTCGGTGATGATCAGGTTGCCCGACACGTCCAGGCGCCCGACATCCCCGGTGTGCAGCCAGCCCTCGCTGTCGATGGCCTCGGCGGTCGCTGCGCGGTCCTCGAAATACCCCTGCATCACATGGAAGCCGCGCAGGCAGATCTCGCCGGTTTCACCTGTGGGCAGCGCCTGGCTACTCGGGTCGCGGATACTCACTTCGGTGCCTGCCAGCGCCCGTCCGCTGGTGGTGGCGATGGTCTCGGCCGAGTCCCGGGGATCGCACAGTGTTGCCAGGCCGCCGCACTCGGTCAGGCCGTAGGCGGTGATCACGCAACTGAAGCCCAGTTCGCCGCGCATCCGCTCGATCAGGCTCGGGGGAATGCTGGCCGAGCCGGTCACGGCGATGCGCAGGCTCGACAGATCGGTCTCGCGCAAGCGGGGATGCGCCAGCAACGACAGGTACAAGGTTGGCGCGCCGGGCAACACGCTGATGCGGTCGCGGGCGATCCGCTGGAACACCGCGTCGGCTTCGAACACCGCATGCGGCAGGATGGTCGCGCCGGCAAGCAGGCACGTCAGCCAGCCTGCCTTGTAGCCGAAGGCATGGAAGAACGGGTTGACGATGAGGTAGCGGTCCCCCGGCACCAGGCCGATCACCCGCACGTACTCACTGAAGGCACGCAGGCAGGCGCCATGCCCGCTCATCACGCCCTTGGGCTTGCCCGTGGTGCCCGAGGTGAACAACAGGTCGCAGACCGCCTCCGGCTGGATGGACAGGGCCCGGCGCTGGGCGGTCAGCGCCTCGACCGTCACGGCCCCGGCCTTGAACTGCTCGAAGGTCAGGTCGCAGTGCTCACGCGGTGAATCGCTGCCGAGCACCACCAGGTGGGCGAGGCTGTGGGGACGAAAGGGTTGCAGCATCGCGGGATAGTCGGTGTCGAGGAAGCGTTGCTGGACGAACAGCACCCGGCAACCGCTGCGCGCGAGCACATCGGCAGCTTCGGGCCCCTTGGCGCGGGTATTGAGCGGCACCAGCACGGCGCCCGCGCAATGAATGCCCAAGGCGGTGATGATCCAGTCGCGCCCGTTGGGCGCCCACACGCCAACCCGCTCGCCTGGCTGGATGCCCAGCGCCATCAGGCCGCGCGTGACCTCCAGCGCCAGCGCCGGCAGCTGCGCGTAATCGATGCAGATGCCGTCGTCCTCGATCGCGGTACGGCCGGCGAAACGCTGGGCGCTGTCGAACAGCAGCCGGGGGATGGTAGCCGGCACCGCAGCCGGGCTCAGGTCACTGCTCACGCTTGGGGTCATGACTGGGTCGTTCATAGGCATCACTCGGGGAATCGGATACGCAGGTGCGCACTGGTGGGGACGGCCTGGCAGGCCAGGATCCAGCCCTCGGCCAGTTCGTCGGCCTCCAGTGCATCGTTGAGCAGCAGTTCGATGTCGCCACTTTCAAGGGTGCACATGCATGAGGCGCAACCGCCCACCCTGCAGGCACTGGGTGGCTTGAGGCCGGCCCGTTCCATGGCCGCCAGGACGGTTTCGCCGCTGGCACAGTCCAGCTGGTGATCCTCGCCGTCCAGGCGCACGGCAAGCTGTGCTGCCACCGCCGCTTCACTGGCGTGCACCTGCACCGTCTCCCCCTCTCCCGGCAACGAGACGAAGCGCTCCACATGCACCCGATTGGCCGGAACACCCAGGCTCTTCAGAGCGCTGACCGCGGTGTCCATGAACGGCCCAGGGCCGCAGATGAACGCCTCGGCGTCAATGAAAGGCCGGGCCAGCGTCGCCAACTGCTGCGCGCACGGTATGCCCTGGACCGCATCGAGCCAGTGCACCACCTGCAGGCGCTCGGGGTGGGCGCTGGCGAGCAGCTGCAGCTCGTCCCGGAAAATCACCGAGGCTTCATTGCGGTTGGCGTAGACCAGGAGGATCCGTCCCTGGCCGGCCAAGAGCGCCGAACGCAGGATCGACAGTACGGGTGTCACGCCGCTGCCACCGCCGAACAACAGCAGGTCGGCATCCAGGTTGCGCGGCACGAACACGCCTGCCGGCGGCAGCACTTGCAGGGTCTGGCCTTCCTGAAGCTGGCCGCACAGCCAGTTCGAGGCGCGTCCATCGCGGACCCGCTTGACCGTCACCCGCAACGGCTCATCGAGCAACGGCGTGCTCGACAGCGAATAACAGCGCGGCAGCCAGTCATCTGCGTAGGGGATGCGCAGGGTCAGGAACTGCCCAGGTTGATAGCGAAAGCGCTCGGCGAGGTGCTCGGGCACATCGAAGATCAGCGAGCAGGCATCGGCCGTTTCCTCGACCACCCGCGCCACGCGCAAGGCAAGAAAGTCATTCATGGCTCAAGCTCTCAAGGTGCCCGCCCCGTGACAGGCGGGCAAAGGCGTCAAACGTACGGATCCGGGTTGGGCAAGCCCAACTGCACCGCGCCCAAGGTGCGGCCATAGGCCTGGAAGTTGTTGGCGATATGCCCGCGCGCCTGGTGCAGGTCGCGGAACAGGCGCGCCACCGGGTTGGTGTTGTAGAGCCCGGAGGCGGCCATGCAGCGCAACAGTTCGTTGACCTTCTCGGCGCACAGGTTGGTGACGTACGCCGACTGGTAGCGGTACAGCAGGCGGGTTTCCACATCGGGCATTTCCCCGGCACGCGCCAACTGCATCAGGTGCTCATAGTTGCGTTCGAGCACCAGCCTGAGGCTGTCGACGGTGATCGTGGCGTCGGCCACGGCCGTCTGCGCCGCCGGATCGTCGGCCGTGCGCGAGCCGTGCTTGCCGATGTGCTGGGCCGCATTGGCGCGGAACAGATCGATCGCGCCCTGCAGGGCGCCGATGGCCGAGGTCGATACAGCCCTGGAAAACACCTGGGCAAAGGGAATGGCATAGATAGGGTTGGTGTTGACCAGCCGTCCAGGGGTGGCCTCCAGGGCGCAGTTGTTGGTGCGCTGGACGCGGTGCGCGGGCACGAAGACGTCTTCGACCAGGATGTCGTGGCTGCCGGTACCGCGCAGTCCCAGCACGTCCCAGTTGCGTTCGATGCGGTAGTCGCTACGCGGCAGCAGGAACGTGCCGTGCTCGGCGGCCTGCTCCCCGTCCGCCGGCAGGATCCCGCCCAGCAACGCCCACTGACAGTGTTCGCTGCCACTGGAAAAGCCCCAGCGACCACTGATCCGGTAGCCACCTTCCACGACCGTGACCTTGGCGGTCGGCATATAGGTGGAGGACACCAGCGTGTCAGGGTCCTGCCCCCACACCTCGCGCTGGGCCTCGACCGGGTAGCGCGCCAGCTGCCAAGGGTGCACGCCCATGACCCCGTACACCCAGGCGGTCGACATGCAGCCTTCGGCCAGGATCATCTGGATCTCGAAAAACGTCCGTGGGTCCACCTCGAAGCCACCAAAGGCGCGAGGCTGCAACGCCCGCAGCAACCCTGCGGCCTTCAGGTCGGCGATGGTGTCGTCGGCGACCTTGAGCTCGCGGTCACCTTGCGCCGAGCGTCCGCGCAGGGCGGGCAGCAGCTGGCGTGCCCGCTCCAGCAGTTGGATTTCGTCCGCGGTCTTTTCTCGCATGCTGTGCATCCTTCTGTTCTCCCGATCTCGTTGCGCCAATGCGCGAGCCATGACCGATCATCCGGCCGCAGCGCCTGGGGATCATCGTCAATGCGGACTAGAGCAGCGCAGGCCTCGGCGGGCGGGGCGCGGCGTTAGTCCATTGAGACGATGCCGCCCCGTTGGCCAGGGGAAATACTCGACACATCGAATGCCCCATGGGTCTGCCCAGGCTTAAGGAAGGATGAGTCGAATGAGTATCCTGCAACGTTTCCAGTTACCCGGCCGTGTGGCCATCGTCACCGGCAGCGGGCGTGGCATTGGCCGCGCCATTGCCTTGGCCTACGCCGAAGCGGGCGCCGACGTGGTGTGCAGCGCGCGCAGCATCGAGGACATCGAACAGGTCGCCGAAGAGGTGCGCAGGCTCGGGCGAGGTGCCCTGGCCATCGCCTGCGATGTCAACGACGCTGAGCAGCGCCAGGCCCTGGTCCGGCGCAGCCAGGAGCACTTCGGGCGCATCACCCACCTGGTCAACAATGCTGGCGGCGGCGGCCCCAACGACGCCCTTGCCCTGAGCCCCGAGCAGTTCGAGGACATCCTGCGTTTCAACGTGTCCAGCGCCTATGCCCTGTGCCAGCTGTGCGTGCCACTGATGCGCGAGGCGGGAGGCGGCAATATCGTCAACGTCAGCTCGGTAGCGGCGCGCTATGCGCAACGCCATTTCAGCGCCTACGGCACGGCCAAGGCGGCGCTGAGCCACCTGACGCGCTTGCTCGCCCAGGACTTCGCGCCCCAGGTGCGGGTCAACGCGGTAGCGCCCGGTCCGACCCTGACCGAGGCCTTGAACAAAGTGATGCCTGCGGCCATGCGTCAGACCATGGAAGCCAATACGCCGCTCGGCTGCCTGGGCAGCCCGGAAGATATCGCCGCGGCAGCCCTGTACCTGGCAAGTTCCGCCTCTGGCTGGGTCACCGGCAAGATCATCGATGTCGACGGCGGCGCTGACAGCAGCGTGTGGCCGGGCTGAACCCTTTTCTCGCCGGCGCCCTGGACCCTTGGGCCCGGCTTTTTTTTCCCCATGCCACGAGCGAAGCCACCATGGATGCCTCATTGATCACCGCCCTGGGCGATGAACTGTTCAATGCATTGCGGGGGCGAACCACCCTCGCCCCCCTGACCCAGCGCCATCCGGACATCAGCCTGGAGCAGGCCTACCGGATCTCCCTGCGGATCCTGCAGCGCCGCGAGGCGTTGGGCGAACAGCTGGTGGGCAAGAAGATCGGTGTCACCAGCCGCGCCGTGCAGCAGATGCTCGACGTGCACCAGCCCGACTTCGGCTTTCTCACCAATGCCATGCAGGTGCCCGATGGCAGCGAAGTGAGCTTCGCCCGTCATCAGCTCATCCAGCCCCGCGCCGAAGGCGAGATCGCGTTCATTCTCGGCGACGACCTGCAAGGCCCCGGGATCAGTGCCCAGGACGTGCTGGCCGCGACCCAGGCAGTGGCGCCGTGCTTCGAGATCGTCGATTCGCGCATCGACAACTGGCAGATCCGTATCCAGGACACCGTGGCCGACAACGCCTCCTGCGGGGTGTTTTCCCTCGGCGAGGCGCGCGTCGATCCGCGCGAGCTGGATCTGGCCCGGGTCGAGATGCACATCCTGAAAAACGGCCAACCGGCCGGCAGTGGCCTGGGTTCGGCAGTGCAGGGCCACCCCTGCAAAGCCGTGGCATGGCTCGCCAACACACTGGGCAAGCTGGGCATGCCCTTGCGCCGGGGCGAAATCATTCTGTCCGGAGCCCTGGCGCCCCTGATACCGCTGGTGCCGGGCGACCGCATCACGCTGTCGATGAGCGGCCTGGGCAATGCCAGCCTGCGCTTCGCTGCCTGAGCCGGCCCACCCCTTCCCCCTCCTTTGGAGTGATCGACAATGAGCAAGAAGATCAAATGCGCGCTGATCGGCCCGGGTAACATCGGCACCGACCTGCTCTACAAACTGATGCGCAGCGAGGTGCTCGAGCCCGTCTGGATGGTGGGCATCGATGACGCTTCCGACGGCCTGCAGCGCGCGCGCGAACTGGGCCTGAAAACCACCGCACTGGGCGTCGACGGCCTGTTGCCGCATGTGCTCGAAGACCAGGTGCAGATCGCCTTCGACGCAACCTCCGCCTATGTCCATGCCGAGAACTCGCGCAAGCTCAACGCCCTCGGTGTGCTGATGATCGACCTTACCCCTTGCGCCATCGGCCCCTACTGCGTGCCGCCGGTGAATCTCGAGGCCAACCTGGCGCGTGGCGAGATGAACGTCAACATGGTCACCTGCGGTGGCCAGGCGACCATTCCCCTGGTCGCCGCGGTGTCGAGCGTGCAAGCGGTGGACTACGCCGAGATCATCGCGACCGCAGCGTCGAAATCGGTGGGCCCGGGGACGCGCAAGAACATCGACGAGTTCACCCGCACCACCGCCCGCGCGGTGGAACAGGTGGGGGGCGCGAAACAGGGCAAGGCGATCATCATCGTCAATCCGGCCGAGCCGCCGCTGATCATGCGCGACACCGTGCACTGCATCACCGCCCAGACACCGGACGAAGGCGCCATTCGCGCCGCCATCGACGCCATGATCCTTGAGGTGCAGCGCTACGTGCCGGGCTACAAGCTGGTCAACGGCCCGGTCTTCGATGGCAACCGCGTGTCGATCTTCATGGAGGTCGAAGGCCTGGGTGACTACCTGCCCAAGTACGCCGGCAACCTCGACATCATGACCGCCGCTGCGGCGCGCACCGCCGAACTGTTCGCCGAGGACATCCTCAAGGGCGACCGGCTGCTGCGCGCCTCCACCGCCCAACCTGCCACCGCCTGAGGGAATGCCCATGGAACTTCGCGGCAAGAAAATCACCGTTCACGACATGTGCCTGCGCGACGGCATGCACCCCAAGCAGCACCGCATCAGCCTGGAGCAGATGAAAAGCATCGCCAGCGGCCTGGACCAGGCTGGTGTGCCCCTGATAGAGGTCACCCATGGCGATGGGCTGGGGGGCAGCTCGGTGAACTACGGCTTCCCCGCGCACACGGACGAGGAGTACCTGTCGGCGGTCATTCCGTTGATGAAAAAGGCCAAGGTCTCGGCGCTGCTGCTGCCCGGCATCGGTACCGTGGACCATCTGCAGATGGCCTACGAGCTGGGGGTCAACACCATTCGCGTGGCGACCCATTGCACCGAGGCCGATGTCAGTGAGCAGCACATCGCCCACGCCCGAAAGCTGGGCATGGACACCGTCGGCTTCCTGATGATGGCGCACATGAACAGTCCGGAGGGCCTGGTCCGGCAGGGCCTGTTGATGGAAAGCTACGGCGCCAACTGCATCTACCTCACCGACTCGGCCGGCTACCTGCTGCCCCACGACGTGGGCGCCCGGGTCACCGCGATGCGTGCAGCGCTCAAGCCGGAGACCGAGATCGGTTTCCATGGCCATCACAACCTGTCGATGGGCGTCGCCAACTCCATCGCCGCGATCTCGGCGGGCGCCACGCGCATCGACGCTGCCTGCGCGGGGCTGGGGGCCGGTGCCGGCAACACACCCATGGAAGTGCTGGTCGCGGTGTGTGACCGCATGGGCATCGAGACCGGGGTGAGCGTGTTCGGTATCCAGGATGTGGCAGAAGACCTGGTGGTGCCGATCATGGACTTCCCGATCCGCAGCGACCGGGATGCGTTGACCATGGGCTATGCAGGGGTCTATGGCTCGTTCCTGCTGTTTGCCAAGCGTGCCGAGCAGAAGTACGGCGTGCCGGCCCGGGAGATCCTGGTGGAGATGGGCAGGCGCGGGATGGTCGGCGGGCAGGAGGACATGATCGAGGATACGGCAATGACCCTGGCGCGCCAGCGGGCCACTACCTGACGCCTCGTTGAAGTCGTTGGCATCACCAGTCGCCGGCAGCGCCGGCGACAGGTCGCGGGGGATTGCGCGCTACCCTTCCCGCCAGTCCGCCACGATCTTGTGCTCCAGCGCAAACGCCTGGGCAGTAAGGGTCCGCCGCTGATACCGCGGCGCCTCGGGCGAAGTGGCCAACCACAGCATGACTGCGGCCGGTACCTGGGGCGGTGCGATCCCGGCACGCAGTGCAATCACGCCCTGGTCGCCAATGGTCGCCTTCAGCGCCTCGGTGCTGACCACCCCGGGGTTGAGGGTGTAGGCACGAATGCCCTGCTCTCCCAGTTCCACTGCCAACACTCCGGAGAGGCGCGACACCGCCGCCTTGCCGGCCCCATACGCGTACCCCCAGCCGCCCTTGTCGGCCGCCACCGGAGGATCGCTCTCACCGGCGCCGGAGGTGACGTTGATCACCACCCCTCCACCCTGCCCGATCATCTGTTCGACCACCGCGCGGGTCAGCAGGAACGGGGTCAGCACATAGCCCTGAAATACCCGTTCGAGGGTCTGCGGCTGCAGCGCAAGGAACCCGCTGTTGAGATCCTGCCCCTGGTAGATCGCGTTGTTGACCAGCACATCGATGCGGCCGAACTCGGCGATGACCTTGCCACAGGCATCCAGCGCCGAGGCACTGTCCAGCAGGTCCATGGGAACGACCAATACCCGGCGGTCCAGCTCACGGATCGCCTCGGCCGTGCTGTTCAGGCTGCCCGCCAGTGGCTCGCCTGCCGCATCGCGCAGGGCATGCCGGTGCTGCTCGCCTTCCTCGACGGTGCGGGCACTGATCGCCACGTCGAAGCCCGCGCGCGCAAATGCCAGCGCCGTCTCACGGCCAATGCCACGGCTGGCGCCGGTAATGAATGCCACTTTGTTCATGGGATTTCCTTCTAGAAGCGTTGCGGGCGGACCATGGCGTCCATGCCGCCATCGATGAACACCACGCTGCCGTGGATGAACGCCGCCTGTGCCGACTGGAGGAACCCGACCAGGGCGGCGATTTCCTCTGGATGCCCGGAGCGGCCAAGCGGCGCGACGAACTCGCGCACCGCCTTGCCGAACCGCGCGTCGTCCAGGGAAGCCTGGTGCAGGGGCGTCTGCACCGCGCCCGGCGCCACCACGTTGAGGCGGATGCCTTGAGCTGCCCAGGCCTTGGACACGCGGCGTGCGTGCTGGGTGATGGCATATTTCGAGCAGGCGTAGGCGACATGGGGCTGAGCCAGCGCTTCGGCCAGTGCGCAAGCGCCGGCTTCGTCATTGGCCAGCAATGCCTCGGTCATCGGCTGCTGCTCGGCGCCAGGCTGGGTCGCGGCGACCGAGCCAATCACCAGCGCGGCCGGTTGACTGCCTTTGCCCAGGGCGTCCGCCAGACCTTCGAGCAGAGCGCTGACACCGAAGTAGTTGACCGACAGAATCAGGCCGCTCGAGGGCGCAGTGACGCCGATGCCGGCGCAGCACACCAGGCCATCGAGAACGCCTTCGCAGCGGTCGAGCACCGCCGCGACCGCTGCGGCGCGGCCCTCGGCCGTGGACAGGTCGGCAATGACGTCGGCATCAGACCGGTCGATGCCGATCACCTGGTGTCCTGCCTCGCGCAGGCGCTTGCTGACTGCAGCGCCGATACCCGAGGCGCTGCCGCTGATCGCTGTAACTGGCATGGGAAATCTCCATCAATGGGGAGGAGCAGTATCCACAGCCCCGGTCAACCCGGGCATCGTCCGGACAGACTACGCCTGCCGGCGTGCCGCGAGGGTCAGGGGAGGCACCTGTACGGTGGGCTTGGCGCCTACCTTGAGTGGCACCTGGGGCTTGCCCAGGGCCACCACGCTGTTGAGCAGGATGCGTACCAGCTCGGTCTGGCGGCGCACACCCGTCTTGGAGAAGATCGAGCGCAAATGCGCCCGCGCGGTATTGCGGCGGATATTGAGCAACTGCGCGGCGTCTTCGAGCGACAGGCCGTTGGCCAGCTCCATGGCCAGGGCCGTCTCGGCCTTGGTCAGGTTGAACAGCTGCTTGGTCACCACCTCGCTGGCCAGCGACTTGCTCGCCGCATCACGGATGTACACAAGCGCGGCGGGCTTGCCCTTTTCGTCCGCCCAGTCCATCGACGGTATCGGCTCGACGACCAGGCCAAGGTTGACCTGTCCGGACGGACGGGTCACCGACATCGCCTCGGCGGTTTTCAGCGTGTCCTGGGAGAAGGCGCCACGAATCAGCCGCTGCAGCTCACGATTGTCGCTCGGGTAGGTGGCTTCAAGCCGGCCGCCGACCAGCTTCAGGCCATCGCCCGTGGAGAGGATCCCCTGCGCCACGGGGTTGATGCGTAGCACGCTGCCGCTCTCGTCGAGCACCAGGGTGGCGACCGAGAGGCGGCTGATCGCCTGGGCGTAGAGCTCGCTGAGCGACTCGCTGCGGTCCAGCAGGTTGTGGATGTTCAGGGCGCGCCGAAGGTGTGGCAGGAACATCGCGCACAGCGCCCGGTCGTTGCTCGAGAAGCCCGGCGACGATTTTGGCCGGGTGATGCGAAAACGCAGCTTGCCGCCATCAGGCGTGGAGATATCGGCGCCCATCACGTGATAGACACCCTGCGGCCCGCAGTACATCTTGAAGTAGGCGCTGTGCTCCCACTGGGTCGAGGTCATGATGTCGTCGACGGTGAAGACCTGGTCCAGGGGCTGGTTGGCGAATGGGGTGTTGGTCTGCGGGTAGGCCATGTAGATGACTTCGCCCTCACCCTCGATGTCGCCGGCAACGATCATCACCCCCATGTCCGGCTGGTCGGGCACCCGCAGGATCAACGTCACGTAGTTGGCGCGGAAGGCTTCGCGCAGGTTCGCCAGTGTCCGCGCCATCGGCTTGGGGTCCAGCGCGCCGTCGTAGATATCGCCAACCAGACGGTCGTAGCCCGCGAGGTCCAGGCCCTGTTCGGCCAGCGCAGCGTGGTTCAGTACGCAATTTTCCACAGTCGTCTCCTTGCTCGGGTGAGGCCCTTGGGGCCTCCCTTATTGTTTTTATTGTTCCGGCTGGGGCCCAAGCCCCTTGGCACTGCAACGCTGGCCAGTCTCCAATCGACGCCTCACCGGCACAAGAGGCTGGAGATGTTTAATTTTGTTTCAATGTACATCCCGCGCGGCGGGGTTGGTCCGCAGGTTGTATTGACCTTGGGCGGCGGGCGGCGGTAGCGGCCGGGCAGGTACCAGCCGACGCCCTCGGTTGAACCAGGCGGCCAGGGCCGGTAGCAGGAAAATCGCGCCCAGCACATTGACCAGGAACATGAACGACAGCAGCAACCCCATGTCCGCCTGGAACTTGAGCGGTGCGAAGGCCCAGGTGACCACACCGATGGACATGGTCAAGGCCGTGAACACCGCCGCCGTGCCCCGCTGGCACATGGCCTGGTAGAACGCTTCGCGCAGGTCGGCGCCGTCCTCCATCTCGTGCTGGATACGCTCGTACAGGTAGATGCCGTAATCGACCCCGACGCCCACGCCAAGCGCCATCACCGGCAAGGTGGCGACCTTTAGGCCGATGCCCAGCAGCGCCATCAGCGCGTTGCACAGGATGGCCACGATCGCGAGCGGCACCAGGATGCACAGTACGGCGCGGATCGAGCGGAAGGTCACCCAGCAGAACAGCGCCACCGAGCCGAACAAGGCCGCAAGCATGAACACCTCGGCGTGCTTGACCGCTTCGTTGGATGCCGCCATCACCCCGACGTTGCCGCCGGCCAGGTAGAAGGTCAGCTCAGGAGCCCCGACTTGCTCGATGATCCGCTGCGCCTCGCCCAGGACATGGCTGACGGTGGCGCCTTCATGATCGGTGAGAAACACCAGGATCTGCATCTGCTGGCAGCCCTCGGTGACCAGGCCGTCATCCGGCATGTAGGCGCGCGCGCCTTGGCTCAGGCCGCGCGCGGAACCCGGGATGGCCGCCCAGCGCGGGTTGCCTTCGTTGTTTCCGGCGATCACCCGCTTGCCCATGCCGGCCACGCTCTGCACCGACTGCACGCCGCTGACCGCGCGCATGCGGAAATCGAAGGCCTCGACCGAACGCATCACCGCAGGCGACAGGCAGCCCTCCTCGATCCCGTTGACCTCGACGAACACCGAGAGCACGTCCAAGCCGATGGAATAGCTGCTCACGATCTTCTGGTTATCCAGGTTGTAGCGCGAGTCGGCACGCAGCTCCGGCGCCCCCAGGCCGATATCCCCCACGGCCAGGTCGCGGGACTTGTAGGCCCCGGCGGCCAGGAGCAGCAGGCTGATCGCGAACACACTCAAGGCCGGTCCAGGCTCGGCCAGTGCCGACAGCCGCCACCACACGCGATGACGGGCGCCGTCGCGGCGCTGGCCTCGCTTCAGCACCGCGGGTTCCAGTCGAAGATACGCAATGATCACCGGCAACATGAGTTTGTTGGTGGCGATCATCAGCATCACGCCGATGCAGGCCGTGACGCCGAGCTCGTGGACAATAGGGATGTCGATCATCATGATCACGGCGAAGCCGAGGGCGTTCATCAGCAACGCCAGGGAGCCCGGGATGAAGATCTTGCAGAACGCCGCATGCGCGGCCTGCACCGAATCGCGCCCCGCCAGCACCTCCTGCTTCCAGGCATTGGTCATCTGCACCGCATGGGACACGCCGATGGAGAAGATCAGAAACGGCACCAGGATCGACATCGGGTCGATGCCAAGGCCCAGCAGGGGCAACAGGCCAAGCAGCCACACCACTGGCAGCAAGGCGACCACCAGCGCCACCAGGGTCAGGCGCCAGGAGCGCGAGTACAGCCACAACAGCAGGCCGGTGATCAGAAAGGCGATGACGAAAAAGCCGATCACCGTGGTCAGCCCTTCGACCACATCGCCCACCAGCTTGGCGAAGCCGACGATATTGATCTCGATCTGCTCGTTGCCGTAGCGCGCACGGATATCCTCCAGGCGCTGGGCGACCTCGGCATAGTTCACCGGCTGGCCGGTCCTGGGGTCCAGGTCCTGCAGGTCGGCACGCACCATGGCCGATCTGAGGTCATTGGCCACCAGCGCGCCCACCTGGCCGGAAGCCGCGGCATTGCTGCGCACCTGGGCCAGGTCGCGGGCCGATCCGTCGAAGCGCGGCGGCACCACCACGTCGCCAAAGAACCCTTCTTCGGTGATCTCGATGTAGCGCACGTTGGCGGTGAACAACGACGTCACGCTGGCACGGTTGACGCCGGAGATGAAGAACACCTCATCGCTGACCTTGCGCAGCGTTTCCAGGAACTGGGCATTGTAGATATCGCCCTCGCCTTTCCACTGCACGCTGACCAGGAACCGATTGGCGCCGGTGAAGTACTGGCTGAAACGCAGGAAGTTGACCATGAATTCATGACGCACCGGGATCTGCTTGCTGAAGCCGGGATCCAGGCGGGTATGCGTGGCGCTGTAGGCGAGGCCCAGCGTGATCAGCACAAACAGCAGCAGCAGCGCCTTGCGCCATGCCATCAGACAGTCGGCGATGCATTCGACGCTGCGCGTCACCCGGCTTTTAGCTTGATTCATTGCCCGCCTCTCACTTGCTCAGGGCGGCAACGTTGCCACCCGAATCCTGGAATACGCCTCGTTCGCCACCGAGCAGCAGCCGCGAGCCAAGCATGATCACCGAGGTCAGCGTGCCGGCACCGGGCAGGCGGCTGACGCTTACCAGTTCGCCCTGGCCGTTCAGCCGCAACAGCGACCCGCCAGCCCCGACGATCAGCAGGCCACCCTGATCGGGCACGACCGCGTGCCCGTAGAGAGGTTGCTTGTTGCCCACCTCGAGCTGGCGCCAACTGTCCCCGAAATCACGGCTGACAAAGACATGGCCGCGCATGCCATAGCTCACCCAGAGGCCGGCATCGAGCCGGACCACCCCAAACAGCGAGCCCTGGTAAAAGGCCGGCAGCGTCTGCCAGTGCTGGCCACCGTCATGGCTGCGCAGCACCAGGCCCTGCTCCCCAACCAGCATCCGCTGGCCGTCCGTGCCCCCGTCCATGCCGTTGAGGTGCGCACTGTCCACTTCCAGCTCCAGGCTGCGCCAGGACAGGCCTGCATCATCGGACTGGTAGAACTTGCCGAAGCTGCCGTAGGCCAGGACTCGCTCCCCGCCTGCCGACCACGCGCCCAGCAGCGGTTCCCCGAGACTGGCGTCATGGCGGACTTCCTGCCAACGGCCGCCCGCATCGTCCGAGCGCAGGATCCACCCGTCGTGCCCCACGGCCAGCAGGCGCTGGTTGCCCAGATCGATCAGCGCCGTCAGGGCAGCGTCCCGTTGAGGTTCCACAGAGGCGGAGCGCCAGCTCACCCCCTGATCGTCGCTGAGCAGAATGCTGCCCCGCTCACCCACCGCCACCACCCGGCTGCCCTGCTTGAGCAAGGCGTTGACCTGCACCCGGTCAGGGCGAAGTGGCTCGTCGCCGGGCTGGGGGACAGCGCGAGGGGAAAAGGCGAAGGCAATGGTCACAGCCACCACCAGGCAGACCGCGTAACCCATCAGAGAGCGCATAGGCACGGCTCCGTGTCATGACGCAGGTAGACAACGACATTCATGGGGCCAATCCTCTTGTTATTTTCGGGGCCTGGACCCGATAGTCACGTTCAGACGCCTAGGACACATCGTCCAAATGGGTTATGGGGTTTCGCCGCGATGCGCCGCACCGGCGGCGCTCGATCTCCCGCCCCTGCGCCGATCACCCCTGGTAGAGAATCACCAGATCATTGATCACCGAAGGTCTCTCCTGCCCCACCACATGCGTATGCAACTCCAGAACCACCTGGGTCCCCCGCCCCTGCACCTGGACCGACTTCACCCGTGCCCGCGCATGAATCCGCGCGCCCGCAGGCACCGGCGCCGGAAACCGCAGCCGGTCCGAGCCGTAGTTGATCTGAGTGGTAAACCCGGTGATCTCGAACCCCAACTCAAGCTTCATGCGCGATTGCAGCACCTGCACCAGCGCCCCATGGGCGATGGTCCCGCCGAAAGGACTCTGCAACCGAGCCTTCTGCGGATCGGTGTGAATCCAGTAGTCATCCCCACTGAGCTCCGCGAACGCGTCGATCAGCGCCTGGTCCACCAGCACACTGTTGCTCCACTCGCTGAAGTGCTCACTGACCAGCGCCTGCAGCCCCTCAAGGTCATCCAGGGCCACCTGCCGCACTGCCGTTTGCACGGCGCTCGGCACGGGGGCCGTGGTGCGCTGGGCCTCCAGGGTCAACGGATCCTTGTCCACACCGGTAAAGCGCAACAGGCGCGTGCCTTGCTCATCCACCTGCGCGAACACCGGCCGCAGATGCATCCCTACATGAATTTCTTCCTCCGCCAGCCCTACCAGGTTGGTGTTGATCCGCACCCCTTCATCCAGCTCGACCACCGCCAGCATCTGTGGCATCTCGTCGGCAAAGTCAGGCAGGGTGGCGATACGCGTCACCGTGTAGCTGTACAACGTCGCGGCCCCACGCACTTCGCGCCAGCTCAAGTCGTGGGCCAGGCAGCTCGGACAATGCCGGCGCGGATAGAAGATCCAGCCCTCGCAGGCATTGCATTGCTGGATCAGCAGCTTCCGGGCCTTCAGGCCTTCCCAGTACGGCGCGGAAATCTCGGTGGCCAGTGGCATTGGTTTGTTGTTCGACATGGTGATCAGGCTCCCTGGAGAATCAATGCGCCCTGCTCGCTCATCACGCCACCGGTACCGGAGACGTAGACGTTGTCGCAGCGCGCCAGCTGGCGTTCACCGGCAGTACCGGCAATCTGGGTCACCGCTTCGATGACCTGCGACATGCCACCGGCGGAACCGGCCTGGCCGAAGCTGAGCTGCCCACCGTGGGTGTTCATGGGGAAATCACCGCGCCAGGTCAGGTCGTGCTCGCGCACGAAGGCCATGCCTTCGCCCTTGCCACAGAAGCCGGCGTCTTCGAGGGTCAGCAAGGCGGTAATGGTGTAGCAGTCGTAGATCTGCGCCGCGTGCATGTCGGCAGGACTCAGGCCGGCCATGCCGAAGGCGCGGCGCGAGGCCGGTCCTATCGGGGTGTCCAGCATGTTCTTGGCGTAGGACGGCGACTTGAACGCAAGGTGCTCGCCAAACCCTGTGATGAATGCCGGGCGTTTGCGAGTGCGCGCCGCCACCTCGCGGGAGGTCACGATCAGCGCTGCACCGCCAGCCACCGGCATGACGATCTCCAGCACATGCAGCGGGTCAGCCACACGCTTGCTGGCCAGCACCTGTTCGATGCTGAGCGGCTGGCCGAAGAACATCGCCTGGTCGTTGGCCTGGGCGTTGCTGCGCTGGTCCACGGCAATCTTGGCCATGGCCCTGGGGTCGTAGCCATACTGCGCGGCATAACGCTGGGCGATCATCGCGTAGCCAGTGTTCTGGCCCATGTGCCCATAAGGCAGATCGAACTCGGCCTCCGGCGCGCCATAGGCAGTACTGTGCCCCCCGAAGCGCATGGCGCGCGCCATCCAGCTCGGGTCTTCGTCCGGCCCCAGCGGCGCCATGCGCGCCGGCAGCACGCAGAGCACCGCCTGGCACAGGCCCAGCTCGATCGCGGCCGCCGCGCGCCAGACCATGCCCACCGAGGTGCAGCCCCCGAGGTCGACCACCTCGGCGAAGTTGAGGGTCAGCCCCAGGTACTCGGCCGCCATGGCCGGCACGAACACCGAGGCCTCGTGGAACTGCGGGCCATTGATCACCAGGCCATCGATGTCCGTTGCCTTGAGGCCTGCATCGCGCAATGCCTGGGCGGCCAGGTCGGCCACCTGTTCCAGGTGAAACATGCGCGGCGCCGTGGCGTATTTTTCAGGCTTGTACTGAGCACAGCCGACGATCGCGGCCTGTCCTTTGAGTCCCATGGTGCCTCCTTCAGAAGGTGTATTTCATCGAGAATGTGGCGTAGTCGCGGTCAGCCATCGGCCGCTTCAGCGGGTCAGGCGAGCCCAGGTAGCCAACCACCGCGAACGCCACTTCCAGGTTGCTCAGGTACTTGAACGTGGTACCGACGCTGTAGCGGCGGTCGCCCTGCACGCCGGCGATGCTGCCGGCCATGGGTGACGCCCCGCTGAACACGCTGGAGAAGCGCAGCGGCACCTCCAGATCCCAGCCCGGGAAAATTCCCGGATAACTGAACGAGGCCCCCAGGGTGTAGGCGCTGGAACTCCTGCTGCGCCAGGCTGAACCGGTGTCGTAGGTGTAGTCATCGGAATCTCCCACCAGCGGGGCAAGGGAAGGCAGCAGGTTCACGCCCTGCAGGTTTCCGGCCGCCGAGGCCGAGTCGGCGCTGTCCACGCGCACGTGGACCACTTCGGCGGTCAGCGTGGTCTGGCTGGCCCAGGGTCGATCGCCCAGGATGCGCATGGCCGAGAGCTGCATCTGCTGGCCCTTGCCCCGGGCCGGCACCGGCCCCAGTCCTGTGTTGACCATGACCGGTGCGCCATCGCGGTACGACCATTCGGCGCCGATCTGGGTGTCGCCCAGCTTGGTCGACAGACTCAGGCCGGTCAGCTTGATGTCCTCGAAGTACTGCACGCGGTAGCCGTTGGTGGCGAACGCGAACTGGCCATTGCCCAACGGCACGGGGTTGTAGCCCACCAGTGCGGTGGCCGGGTTCTTGTCGTGGTAATTGACATGGAACAGCGCCAGCTCGATGGCCGGTACCGGCCGATAGCGCAGCTGCACGCCCCATTGCCCACTGTCGCGCGGCTCGTCGGTGCCCTGGTACGGGACGATCCCGGTGGCGGTGCGGATGAACTCGCGGCCCGGGCCTATCACGTCGCTGCCGGACAGGTAGCTACCCACCGGCGGCAGCTCGGTGCCCTTCCATTCATACTGCACATAGGCGCCAAAGGTGATCTGCGGATTGAGCCGGTAGGAGGCGGAGAACTGCCCCACCGGCAGCAGGATCTCCTTGACTTCGACCCCAGGCTGGGCAGCCTTGACCGCATCGGAGGGGTTCTGCACGCCATTGACGCCAGGGTAGTAAAGGCTCTCGCCCCAGGACTCGATATGCCGCCCGGCCTTGACGTCGAGCATGGTGTCGTTGTCGAAGCGCCAGCCACCGAAGACATAGGCGTCCAGCAAGCGGGTACGGCCACCGCTGTAGTAGCGGGTGCGGCTGGTGAATTCGTCGTTGCGCCCGTCCTTGTTCACGGTCGCGGGTGAATCGTTGTCGTTGTCCTGGTGGTAGACATCGTCGTAGAAGGTGCTGGCGCGCACTACTGCCCCGTAGTTGTCCTTGCGCAGGATCATCTCGCCCAGCGCGCCGATGCGGTTGGTGGTCAGGCTGCCCTCGTTGAAGTTGCGGTTGGCGTCATCGGCGTTGGGCGTCATCAGCCGGTCGCTGGGCTTGCCCAGCCGCACCCCCATCCCGTAGCTGGTGGTCACCGACCAGTCGAGGGTCGCGCCGTTGTCGAACTCGATGGTTTCACCCGCCCATGCGGGCACTGCCGCGAGCGCGACAGCAACGGCAAGCCCAGCGGCCTGGAACCCGTGGCCGCCCATGCCAGTACAATTATTGTTGTTCTTGTCGTTCACACGGACTCTCCTGATAGGCAACCGCCAGGTTGCCTGGACTGTTCACCACGGCCGTTGCCCGGGTGCGCTCAGAACACTGCTTGCGGATCGGGAGCCGAGGCCCCCGTCGGAGCCTGCCGGTACCACAGCAGTCCCCCGCGTTCCTCGCGCACCAGGGCGCCTTCGGCCATGAGGTAGTTGGCATGCGCCAAGGTCTCGCCCAGGGCCATCAGCTCATCGAAGCTGCCTGACGCCCTGGGAAACAGCAGCGCCATCAGGTCGAGCGCATTGCGCGGCTCGACACAGTGGGCCAGCATCCGCGCCAGGTGACCCTGGTGATGGGCCTGCAACTGATCCAGGCGCTGATGCAGATTGAAGAAAGGCCGCTCATGGGCCGGCAGGACCAGCACGGTGTCGGGCACCGCGCGCAACTGCTCGATCGACGTCAGCCAGTCCTGCAGCGGGTTGGCCTCGGGTTCGGTGGGCTGGACGCCCACGGTGGAGGTGATCCGCGGCAGTACCTGGTCGCCGGAAATCAGCAGGCCATCGCCTGCGGCGTAGAGGCAGGCATGTTCAGGCGAATGGCCGCTGCCCACCTGCACCGTCCAGTTGCGCCCACCGATGCGCAGCCGGCTGCCCTGGCGCAGGCGCCGGAAACCGGTGCACGGCAGAGGGCGAAAGTGCGTGTTCTGGATCGCGGCGTGCAGCGCATCGATGCGCTCCTGGTCGAACCCCGCCTTGCGGTAGAAGTCCACGAACGCCCAGGACGCTTCCCCATCGGGCGCGCGCACGTGAAGCCACTGGAACTCGCCAGCGGTCATGTACAACGCGCAGCGAAAACGCTCGGTGAGCCAGGCCGCAAGCCCCGCGTGATCGCTGTGGAAGTGGGTGCAGATCACCGCGAGCACGGGCTCTCCTGCACACGCCTCGGTCAGTACATGGGTCCAGGTGGCGCGCGTTTCGGCAGTGTTCATGCCGGTGTCGACCACCACCCATCCCGCCTCGTGGCGCAGCAGGTACAGGTTGATGTGATCAAGGCGGAACGGCAGGGGCATGCGCAGCCACCACACGCCACTGGCGACTTCCAGCACCTGGCCACCGGCCGGCGGCTGCGGCCAGGGGTAGCGCAGGCCGTCGCGCAGCTCGCCCTCGGCACGGCGGGCATCGAGGTCAGTCATGGCGGGCACTCTCGCAGGGCTGCAAGCCCGCGCGCTGCAGCGCCTCCAGCGAATACGGCAGGTAGGTGCGGGCCTGCTCGTCGCGTACGAACAGCGGGTCCTGGCAGCTGACGGGGCAATAGCCCTGGCGTTGCAGGTCGACCTTGCGCAACTTGAACGTGCTGGTCAGGTCGGCAGCGGCGCTGACCCGCACGAACACCGGCGCCGCATAGCGCGGAAGGCAACGTTCGCTGAGGGCGAACAGTGCCTGCGGGTCGAAGGCCACGCCTGCCTGCATCAGCACCGCGGCCATGCCGGCACGGCCTTCATGGCCAGGCACCTGTACCCCGTAGATGTTGATCAGCTCGAGCCCCGGCAAGTCACCCAGGGCAGCCGCGACCTCCTGGGTCGAGACGTTCTCGCTTTTCCAGCGGAAGGTGTCGCCGATGCGGTCGACGAAGTAGCAGTAGCCCTCGGCGTCCTGGCGCAGCAGATCACCTGAACTCCAGTAGGCATCCCCCGCACTCAGGACATTGCGGCGGATCTTGCTCTCGCTGGCCTCGGCGGAGGTATAGCCTTCGAAGCGCCCGCCGCCGATGTCCGGATGATCGATGATCAAGCCCATCGCTTCACCGACCTCGCCGACCTCGCAGAGCTGGTAGAACCCCTGCGCGTCGCGTGGGTGACAGTCGTTCTCGACGTCGTAGCGCACCAGGCGCAGGTTGGTGCGGCTCCAGTCCGGCACCCGGCCACAGGCGCCTGGGTAGTTGTCGACGTTGATCAGGTTGGTGTTGGCCTCGGTGGCGCCCCAGCCCTCGAAAATCTGCACCGGACCGAAGCGTTCGGTCCAGCGCTGCCAGGTCTCGGGGGTCAGCCCAGCGCCCAGCATGCAGCGCAAGCCGTGGTCACGCTCTCCTGGGACCACCGGCTGATTGAGCAGGTACCGGCAGATTTCACCGATGTACTGGAAGACGCTGACCCGGTGCAGGCGAACGTCTTCCCAGAACGCCCGCACGCTGAACTTGCGACGTACCACGATGCTGGCACCGGCGCTCAGCGCGGTGGACGTGACGGACGTGGCAGCAGCGCCGTGGTACAGCGGCAGGCAGCAATAGAACACGTCCTCGCAGGTGGCGGGCAGGGTCACCTGCATCACGTCGCCTGACGACATCCAGCGCATATGGCTGTAGCGGGCGGCCTTTGGCAGCCCGGTGGTGCCGGAGGTGAAGATGAGCAGGGTCGTGTCCTGGGCCTGGACCGCCGCGCGCATGTCTCGCGGGAAGGCGCTGGCAGGCGCACTTTCCAGGCGCGCGGCGAAGTGCCCGTCGACGCCGCCCGGCAGCGCGCCCGGCCAGGGATTCTGCGGATCAGGCAGCAACCAGAACGCCAGTTGCGGCAGCGGTGAGGTGGCCTGCAGGTTGGCCAGGCATTCCTCGCCGACCACCACGCACTTGGCGGCGATTGTCTGCAAGGCGTGCAGCAGTGCTTTGCCGCTGACCTGGGTGTTGATGAACGCGACCACCACTCCGAGCTTCACCAGGCCGAACCAGGTGCAGAAGAATTCGGGGCGATTCTCCACCAGCAAAGCGCAGACATCGCCCGCGCGCAGGCCGTTGGCATAGAAGGTGTGGGCCATCTGATTGGCCCTGGCGTCCACCTGGGCGTAGCTCAGCCGCTCGTTGCCGTAGATCAGGAAAGGCCTGTCGGCATGCAGGCGCGCCTGCGCTTCAAGGCGGTCGGCCAAGGTGCAGCAGTCGCGGGGCTTGATCTTCGCACTGGCGGCCGCGCGGCGATCGAGCAGCGCCTGGGTGTGCTCACGCGCGACCGGAACACCGGCGAGCGCGGCCTGGGCTGGCTGGGCCGCGTTCATGGCGTCACCTCCAGGGTGCCCTGGTATGCGGGGTAGTCCGAATAGCCCCGGGCCCCGGGGGTATAGAGCGTATGCCGGTCGAAACCGGCCAGGGGCAGGCCCTCGCGAAGACGCTCGACCAGATCCGGGTTGGCGATGAAGTGCCGGGCGAACGACACGGCATCGCCCGCCCCCGCTGCCAGCGCGGCCGCGGCCGACTCACCATCGAAGCCGTCATTGAGGATCAGCCCTGCCGCGCCGTGCCCGCGCACCAACGCGAAGGCATCGAGCCCCGGGACAGGCGAACGCATGATGTGCAGGTAGGCCAGGCCCAAGGGCGAAACCGCGGCGCACAGGGCGGCGGCCGTCGCGGCAGGGTCCGCGTCCTCGATATCGTTGTAGCTGTTGCCCGGGCATTGGCGGTAGCCAACGCGGCGAGCGCCGATCGCGCCCGCCATCGACTCGAGCACCTGCTGGGCGAAGCGCACACGGTTCTGTGCGCTGCCGCCGTAGTGGTCCTCGCGCAGGTTGCTGCCCGAGGCCATGAACTGCATGGGCAGGTAGCCGCTTGTGCAGTGCAGCTCGACGCCGTCGAAGCCCGCTTCTCGCGCGTTGACCGCAGCCTGGCGATACTCCTCGACCACCGCTTCGATACCTGCCAGCGTCAGGGCCTGCGGCTCGTCTGCATCCACCATGCCGGCCGTATCGGTGAACAGCCGGGTGCGCGCGCGCCGTGCCGAAGGGGCCACGGTGTGCGCGCCCTTTGGCTTGTTGTGATGACTGGCGGCGCGGCCGACGTGCATCAGTTGCAGGACAATGCGACCGCCCTCCCCGTGCACGGCCTGGGTGACCCGGCGCCAGGCGCTGATCTGCTGCGCGCTGTAGATTGCCGGGGTGCGGCAATAACCCATCCCTGCGGCGGACGGCGCAGTACCCTCGGCAACGATCAGCCCGGCACTGGCGCGCTGACGGTAATACTCGACCATCTCCGCGCTGGGCACACCGTCGCCGCCAGCGCGACTGCGGGTCATCGGCGCCATGACGATACGGTTGGCGAGTTGCAGGTCGCCCAGGGCCAATGGCTCGAACAAGATGCTCATTTCAGCTCCTTCACTTCTTGGGATTTCCCGGACATGCCAGAATCCAGCCGCTCGGCGACAAGGGAAGCCGTGCTACCGGTGATGAGCAGATGATTGATGCCAGACGTTGCCGAAACATCGTCCGTCGAGACTAGGTTTCGCAGCCCCTTGTCCCGCGCTGCGCAATTGGTCTGAACGGACGATGAAAATTGGCCGGAGCGGGCAGACGATCACGCACACCAAAACAAGACCGGGAGCAACCCGCAGTGAACACTTCCAACCCAGTAACCTGGCGAACGCACTACGCGCTGTTCGTGCTCGCCGCCATCTACGTCTTCAACTACATCGACCGCCAGCTGATGGCGATCCTGATCGAGCCGGTAAAGCTCGAATTCGGCATTTCCGACACCGGTATCGGGCTGCTTTCGGGGGTCACCTTCGCAGTGTTCTACACCGTGTTCGGCTTCCCGCTCGGGCGGTTGTCCGACCGCATAGGCCGCAAGCCGGTGATCGCCCTGAGCTGTATCGCCTGGAGCGTGATGACCATGATGTGCGGGCTGGCCGGCAGCTTCCTGATGCTGGTGCTGGCGCGCATTGGCGTGGCGGTGGGGGAAGCCGGGGGCACGGCCCCGTCGGTGGCCATGGTGTCGGAGCTGTATCCGGCGCGGCGACGCTCCACTGCGCTGGCGGTGCTGATGCTCGGCTCGAGCCTGGGCGCCATCGTCGGTCTCGGTCTCGGTGGCTGGATTGCCCAGCACCATGGCTGGCGGCTCGCGTTCCTGTTGATCGGCGCGCCGGGCATCTTTCTCGGGCTGCTCCTGCTGTTCACCGTGCGCACCGCCAAGCCAGCGGCCCTGCCCACGCACCCGGACGGCACCGAGGTCCGCGAAGGCTGGTTGCAGACACTGCTGGAGCTGCTGAAGACGCCCTCGTTCCTGTGGCTGGTGCTCACGGGTGGCACGGCTGCGATCGCTGGCTACGCCATCGGCACCTGGAGCCCGAGCTTTCTGATCCGGTCCCATGGGCTGAATGTGCAGCAAGCCGGTTTTCTGGTCGGCGTGGTCGGCGGCACCGGCGCGACGCTGGGTACCTTGGTGTGCGGCATCGTTACCGACCGCATGGCCCGGCGCGATGCAGGCTGGCAGATCGGGGTGCCGCTGCTGGGCACGCTGATCAGTATTCCGTTTGCCCTGGCCTATTTCCTCTGGCCAGCAGGCCCGGTGCTGCAGATAAGCGGCATCGCGGTGCCCCAGGCCTTCGTCTTCTACAGCATGTTCGCCTTCTTTGGCGTGTGGTGGGCAACGCCCTGCCTGGGCGCGATCACCCACTTGTTCCCGGCCACCCGACTTGCCCAGGCCACAGCGATCTTCGTCATGGCAATGACCTTGCTCGGGGTGGGTATCGGGCCGCTGCTGATCGGGCTGCTGAGTGACCTGTTCTTGCCGACCCTGGGTGCCGAATCGCTACGCTATGCGCTGGCGGCGTCGGTCTCGATGCTGGTGCTGGCGGCAATCTTCCTGGGCCTGGCATTGCCGGGGTATCGGCGTCAGCTGGCACAGCCGGTGGGGGTGGCAGTAGTGGCTGCGCGGGCGGCAACGGTGGCCTAGGCCAAGACCCAGCGGTTGCTGACAAGCCCCATACGAAAACGCCCGGCCAATTGGCCGGGCGTTTTGCTTACAACACCATCAACGCCCGATCGCCCTCGCTGCATCCGAGGTGTACATGTCCGGGGTGAACTTGGCTTCGTTGAGGATCGGCCCCTTCTTCGCTTCGTTGGTCATCCCGTAGCCGGTGTACTGCCCGGAGTTGAGGTCCATGAAGAACTGCGAACCGGCCTGCCAGGCACTCATGTCAGGGTGGTAGTAGTAGTTGATCAGCGCATGCTTCCACAACTGCCCACGACTGTCGTAGTTGTCGGCCATCACCGCGTTCCAGGTGTCTTCATCGACAAACAGCACGCGCTTGCCATACACATGGCGGAACCCTTCCTTCAACTGGGCCTCGACCACCCAGACCCGACGCAGCTCGAACCGCAGGAACTCCGGGTTGGGATGGTTGGGGGTCAACAGTTCGGCATACTTGATCCCCGCCCCGTTGGCCTTGAACGCATTGGCCGGGCTGTAGATTTCACGCTTGCCGATCAGCTTCCAGGTGTAGCGCTCTGGCCCGCCATTGAACAGCCGGTCTTCGTCGACGATCATCGTGCCGTTGGTGCCGATCATGGGCTGGTCGTAACCGTAGCCTGGCAACTGCCGCACACGCCGGGTAGACGGGCTGTAGTTCCAGGCCTGGCGCGCTTCGGTGGCGAAGTTGTAGGGCTCATGGGCAATGCTGATCACGCCGTTGTCACGGGCCGGCTTGAGCGTGGTGTTGTAGCTCATCGCCTGGATCTTGTCCTCGGTCCTGGGCTCCTTGGTCGGCGAGTTGGCCTGCGACAGGTTGCGCGCATGGGCACGTCCCCAGCCGATACTGCCGTTAGGCAGCACGGATGCCAGGTCACTGATCTTCTCCTCGGTGTAGGCGCGCGCTGGCAACTGGTGGTTCCACAGCACCTCCATGCCGTTTTTGGGGATCGGGAACGGGACTTGTCCAAGGCCTTCGATGCCCAGGCCGTCGTTGACCAGCTTGGCGTTGAGGGCGTTGTACTTGACCCGCTCGCAGACGTAATCCGGGTAGCGGAAATCGCGATGCCCAGGATAGATATTCATCTTGTAGGTGCTGGGGTATTTCTTGAGCAGGGCCTTCTGGCCCTCGGTCAGGTGGGCCTCGTACTGCGCCATGTTCTGCGCCGTGATCACCGCGATGGGCTTCTCGGCCGCGTAGGGGTCCACCGGCTGGTCGCCGGAAAACTTCACATGCTTCCAACCCGGCACCTCGCCCAGATACTTGCCGGTGTAGGGAGGAATGGTGCCTGCGGCGTTACCCGCCTGCTCGGCACCGACACAGGTCAGTTCCTTGCCCAGCTTTTCCGCCTCCTGCGGCGACACCTGGGCCGCTGCGCTGCTGATCAGTCCGGTATTGGCCACTAACGTGGCTGCGAGCACGACACCTGTTGTTGTTATTTTCATGTATTGCCTCCTTCGCTGAAAAAGCTTTCAAGTGAGCCTCATTCTTCGGGTTCTGGCAGGGCATTCATCGTCTGGAAAGACTAAGAATCCATGGCATCGACAACTTTTCGCAGCTCGGCCTTGAGCACTTTGCCGGTGGCGTTGCGTGGCAGCGCCCGGGTCTGCATGAACACCCGGGCCGGGACCTTGTAGCCCGCCAGCCGCCGAGCGATGAAATCGCGGATCGACGCTTCGTCGAGCCCGGGCTGCGCGCGTACCGCCAAGGCCACCGCCTCGCCCAGTTGCACGTCGGGGATGGCAAATGCCGCGGCTTCTTCCACGCCGGGCATCTCGCAGACGCACGCCTCGACCTCGGCCGCCGACACCTTTTCACCACCCCGGTTGATCAAGTCCTTGACCCGGCCGCTGATGTACAAGAAGCCTTCGTCGTCGACATAGCCGGTGTCTCCGGTATCGAGCCAGCCATCACACAACGTCTCGGCGCTTTCTTCAGGCAGGTTCCAGTACCCTGCCATCAGGGTGGGCGAGCGCAGCCAGATCACGCCGGGTTGCCCCGCAGGCAGCGGGCGCCCTGGGTGATCGCCGATGCGCAGGTCAACGATCGGCAAGGGCCAGCCGCAACTGCCAGGCTTGTAGACAAACAGGTCGCCGCCAATGGCTGCGCCGATCCCGTTGCTCTCCGTCAGGCCGTAGCCGCTGCCGCCGATGGCGTCCGGCTTGCGTTCGATCATGCCGGCAAGCAGCGTGCTTGAAGATGCGCCACCGCCCAGGCCCAGCCCGAACAGACTGATGGTGTCGGCCCCGCCAAAGCGCGTCGAGGCAAGCAGCTGCTGCATCATGACCGGCGCACCATTGAACTGGGTGCAGCGCTCGTCGCGTATCAGGTCCAGCGCGCGCTCGACCTCCCATTTGTACATCAGTACCAGGCGCCGGCCCGCGCGCAGGGCCAGCAGGAACTGCGCATGCAAGCCGCTGACGTGGAACAGCGGCACTGCCATCAATGTCGTGGGAGGCAGGCCGCTGTTGATCACCGGGCCGATGCGCTCGGGAGAACTCAGCGCGCAGAACGCGCCCTGGAACTCCAGCGCGGTCAGCGCCTGGCAGATCGCCCGGTGGCTGGACACCACGCCCTTGGCCCGCCGGGTGGTGCCCGAGGTGTAGAGGATCAGCGCCGCGCTGTCGGGGTCTGGCTGCAGCGCCGGCACGGGCAGCCACTCGGCGGCCAGGAGGTACTCGTAGCGGTGGCAGTAGGCTGGCAGCGACTGCCGAGGGGCGGCCCCGACGACGATCGTGGGAAGCCCCAGGGTGTCCAGGTCCGTCACCAGCACCTGCCTGCGGGTGTCATCGCATACCAGCAGGCGCGCGCCGCTGTCTTCCAGGCCGTGGACCAGCTCGTCCCGAAGCCCCCAGCTGTTGAGGGGCACGCACACCGCGCCGCACCGCTGCACGGCCGCGAACGCGACCAGCCAGGCCGGCTGGTTACGCAAGGCGATGGCCACGCGCTCGCCGGGCTTCAGGCCGAGCGTGTGGGCCAGTTGCCCCGCCAGGCGGTCGACCTGTTCGAAGTAGTCGGCGAAGGTCAGGCGTTGGTCCTGCCAGACCAGAAATTCCCGATCTCCATGCACGCGCCCTGCTTCAAGGACACTGAGCAGGTCAGGGGCGGTGTGACGGAAATGGCGCGGCCCGCCCTCGGCGGGCGCCACCACTTCGAAGGGCGAGCCCGGCGCGATCAACTGCGCCCAGGCACTGTGCCAACGTTGCTCGGTCATGCTGTTCTCCTTATCGTCAGGCGCAGGCCAGGGTCAGGTCGGCGTAGCGCTGACACTGGAAATCGCGATCACCCAGGCTTGCCTGGGCAACCCGGATACGCTTGAGGTACAGCCCGACATCGAGCTCATCGGTGACGCCGATCCCGCCGTGCATCTGCACCGCTTCGTTGCTGACCTTGAGCGCGGTATCACCGGTCTTCCATTTCGCCAGGCTGACCAGCCGTCCCCGCGATGAGGCGTCGAGGTTGCAGTCGTCCAGTGCCGCGAGCGCTGCCATGACCGCGCTGCGGCTCAGCGCCAGGTCGACATGCAGCTGCGCGCAGCGGTGCTGCAGGGCCTGGAAGCTGCCAATCGGGGTGTCGAACTGGACGCGGGTCTTGAGGTACTCGAGGGTGGTCTCGAAAAGATGTTCGGCAGCGCCCAGAAGCTCGGCGGCCAGGCAGGCGCGGCCACGGTCCAGCGCAAGATCGAGGTCAGCCCACCCTTGGCCCGGCTGGCCGAGCAATGCCTGTGGCCCTACCCGCACCTGCTCCAGGTGCAGGCGCGCGCAATTGCGTGCGTCGATCAGAGGCAATCTGCTGCACGAGAGCCCCGGCGTGTCGGCGGGCAGCAGGAACAGGCCGATGCCCTGCGCGTCGCCCGCCTGACCCGAGACCCGGGCGGCAACCACATAGGCATCCGCCCCCACGCCATCGAGCACCCAGTACTTGTCGCCCTGCAGGCAATAGCCATCGCCATCGGCCTGGGCCAGCAGCGTCGTGCCGCGTGGGTCATGACGGGCGTGTTCGTCCAATGCGAGCGCCAGGCGCCGCTCGCCGCTGATGCTCGGCACCAGCCACTGCTCCTGCTGCGCGGGCGTCCCGCACAGGTGAAGCAGCGAGCCACTGACCACCACGCTGGACAGCAGGGGCGTGGCCGAGAGGTTGCGGCCGATTGCCTCGAATACCGGTCCCAGCCCCATGCAGCCGAAGTCCAGCCCGCCGAACTGTTCGGGAAACGGAATGGCGCTCCACCCCAGGGCCACCGCATCGCGCCAGACGTCAGGATCGTAGCCCTGGACGCTGGCCTCGTCGCGCAGGCGACGCTGGGCAGCGACCGGGCTTCGGGCAGCGAGAAAGTCCCGGGCGCTGTCGGCCAGCAGACGCTGCTCGTCGCTATAGACCAGGTTCATTGCATCACTCCTTTCTTTGCATCGGGCAGGCCAAGCACACGCTTGGCGATCACATTGAGCTGGACTTCCGACGCACCGCCGGAAATCGTCAGGGCATAGCTGTTGAGCCAGCCCCGGGTGATGGCCAGCTGTTGATCGCTGAAGGTCTCGCTCTCCCAGCCCATGGCATGGCCGCCCATGAGATCGAGGAGCACTTCGAACTTGTCCCGCTCCTGTTCGGTGTGCACCAGTTTCATGATCGCCATCAGGCCGCTGGTGTCGTCGCCCGCCTGGGCACACTGCGCCATGCGCTGCACGGTAAGGCCGTAGCAGCGCTCGTTCATCGCGCAGGCAACGGCGCGCGCGCGCAATGCGTGCTCCCCCTGGCCGTGCGGCGCGGGCAGGTAGGTCTGCACCAGGGCCAGCAGGTCGACATGCGAAGGCAGGCTGATCTCGCCAAAGGTGGACATTGCCTTGCGCTCGTGTTGAAGCAAGCGCTTGGCCAGGTTCCAGCCGCCATTGAGCGGCCCGATCAACTGGTGCCGGGGCACTTTCACCGCATCGAAGAACACTTGGCAGAAGGCCGATTTGCCGCTGATCAGGTCGATCGGCACGGCATTCACCCCGGGGCTGCGCATGTCCAGCACGATCAGGCTGATGCCCTCGTGCTTGGGCGCGGACGGATCGGTGCGCACCAGCGCGTACATCCAGTCCGACTTGTCACCGTAGGACGTCCAGATCTTGCTGCCATCGACGATGAAGTGATCACCGCCATCGCGCGCGCTCATCTTCAGGCTGGCAAGGTCGGAGCCGGCATTGGGCTCGGAGAAGCCTTGGCACCAGCGGACCTCGCCACGGGCCATCGGCGGCAGCAAGTCACGCTTCTGGTCCTCGCTGCCGAATTCGAGCAGGACCGGGCCAAGCATCCACACGCCCAGGTTGATCTGTGGCGGGCGGCACCGCAGGCGGCGCATTTCATCCAGCAGCACCGCTGTCTGTTCCGGGCTCAACCCGGCGCCGCCGTAGGCCTCGGGCCAGTCGGGGCAGAACCAGCGCCTGTCGCGCATGGCCTCGAACCAGCGGCGTGCATCCTCGCTGGGAAACGTGGGCTGCTGCGCGCCCCAGACCACATCGCCCTCGCCCATGGCGGTGCGCATCGATGGCGGGCAGTTGGCCTCAAGCCACGCCCGGGTGTCGTGCCTGAATTGCTCGATGGTGCTCATGATCATGTCCTCGGCCCGCCCCCGGGCATGCCGGAGGGGTCCTCTTGTTGTTATGTCGGTGCGAGCGGGCCGCGTGGACCCTAGCGCTGCGGCCGTGGCATGCCCAGGCCGAACTGGGCGATCAGTTCGCGCTGGATTTCATTGGTGCCGCCTCCGAAGGTCATCGTCACCGAGGCACGCACTTCGTACTCCAGCTCGCCGTGCAGCAAGGCCGCGGCCGAGCCGCTGCGCAGCGCCCCGTTGGCGCCAACGACGGCGGCGAGTCGGCGCAGGATCTCGATGGCTGATTCCGAGCCATACACCTTGGTAGTCGAAGCCAGCGCCACATCGATGTGCTCCTGCTCAAGGTCAGCGGCAATCCGGAAGTTGATCAGGCGCATGGCTTCGAGGCGCGTGTAGCATTCGGCCAGTGACGTGCGCACCCAGGTCTTGTCCATCGCCCGGCGTCCCTGCTCGTCGCGGTTGCGCGCCCAGAGGTAGACGCGGCGGAACAGCCCCGCCACCTTGTCCGCCCAGGACCCCAGGCCCAGGCGCTCGTGGTTGAGCTGCGCGGTGATAAGTTTCCAGCCGCCATTGAGCTCGCCCACCAGCATGTCCTCGGGGACGCGCACGTTGTCGTAGTAGGTGGCAGCGGTCGGGTTGCTGGTGGTCGGGATCACCGTGCTGGAGAAGCCGGGCAACTGGGTGTCCAGGATCAGGATCGACACGCCCTTGTGCCGCGCCAGGTTCGGATCGGTGCGCGCGGCGAGCCAGATGAAGTCGGCCGATTCGGCGCCGGAGGTCCACAGCTTGTTGCCGTTGACCACGAAATGTCCATCCTCGGGCCGCGCGGTGGTCTTGAGCACGGCCAGGTCACTGCCCGCGCCGGGTTCCGAATAGCCGATGGCGAACATGATCTCGCCACCGGCGATGCCCGGCAGGAATCGTTCTTTCTGCAGTGCGCTGCCGTGGGCGATCAACGCGGGGCCCACGGTGCTGATGGTGACGAAGGGCAATGGCGCGCCCGCGATGTTGGCTTCTTCGAAGAAGATCAACTGCTCGGTCGCGGCGTAACCCTGCCCGCCATGCTCTTCAGGCCAGCCCACCGCCAGCCAGCCGTCTCGGCCCATCTGGCGGACAGTCTGGCGAAACAGCTCGCCACCCTCCTGGCCGCGCAGCTGCTCGCGCAATTGCGGGGTCATCAGGGCCTGGAAGTAATCGCGCACTTCGCAGCGCAGTGCGTGTTGCTCGGGAGTCAGATCGACAAACATGGTTATCTTCCTAGGCTGCGCCAAGAATCAGGCCGCTGGTGGGCACGCCGGTACCGGCGGTGACCAGCACGTTGCGCACATCGTCGACCTGGTTGACCGCGCTTCCACGCACCTGGCGAACCGCTTCGGCGACACCGTTCATGCCATGGATGTAGGCCTCGCCCAGCTGCCCGCCGTGGGTATTGATCGGCAACTTGCCGCCACGGGCGTGATGCCCGGCGCGGATGAACTCCTTGGCCTCGCCGCGTGGGACCAGGCCGAATTCTTCCAGCTGGGGCAACACGAACGGGGTGAAATGGTCATAGATCACCGCAGTCTGCAGGTCGTCCGGGGCCAGGCCGGACTGGCGGTACAACTCGCGCGCGACCACGCCCATCTCTGGCAGGCCGGTGATGTCGTCGCGGTAGAACGAGGTCATGATCTGCTGGCCGCTGGTGATGCCTTGCGAGCCAGCCTTGATGACCACGGGCTTGTTCGGCAGGTCACGGGCACGCTCGGCGGAGGTGATCACCATGGCGACGGCGCCATCGGATTCCTGGCAGCAGTCGAGCAGGTGCAGGGGCTCGCAGATCCAGCGCGAGGCCTGGTGTTCTTCAAGGGTGATCGGCTTGCCATGGAAGAACGCCGCCGGGTTGGTCGCGGCGAAGTCGCGCACCGCCACCGCCACTCGGCCAAAGTCTTCCGAGGTGGCGCCATAGGTGTGCATGTAGCGCTGCGCGAACATGCCGACCCAGGCGGCCGGGGTGTGGAAACCGTGCGGCATGTACCAGCCGTAGTTGACGTTCTCGAAGATCGGCGTCGACGCAAAGCCGTAGGTGCCGGTGCCGAAGCGGTACCAGGAGCGTTCGTTCATCGCCCGGTAGACCACTACCACCTTGGCCACGCCGGTGGCCACCGCCATGGCGGCATGCATTACCGGGCCACAGGCGGCGCCGCCGCCATGGGGCACCTGGGAGAAGAATTTCACGTCCTTGCAGCCCAGCAGCCGGGCGATCTCGTATTCGGGCACCTTGTCCACCGAGTACGAGCTGAATCCTTCGACCTCGGACGGATCGATCCCGGCATCCTTGAGGGCGCCGAGGGTGGCTTCGAGGGCCAGGCGCAGTTCGGTGCGCCCGGAGTTCTTGGAAAATTCGGTGGCGCCGAGGCCGACAATGGCGGCACGTCCGCTAAACGATGAATCGGTCATCTTCAGTCTCCGCCTGTCAGGGCAGGATCAGCGCGACCGTACCGGTCACGTGATTGCCCATGGAATTCTTGCCGCTGAGGGTCACCTGGACCGTGGAGGACGCAGGGTCGTGGCTGGTCACGCTGGCGTTGAAGGTCATGCTGTCGCCGGGATAGTTGGGCGCGCCGAGCTTGATCTTCAGCGACACGAACTGCGCCAGTGGCCCGGCCCAGCTTTCGACGTAACGCTGCACCAGGCCGTTGGTGGTGAGGATGTTCATGAAGATGTCCGGCGAGCCCAATGCCTTGGCTGCCGCGAGGTCGTGATGCCCGGGGAAGTAGTCGCGGGTTGCGATCGCACCGCCGGCGATCAGGCCCACGGTGATCGGTATCACCAGCTCCGGCAGCGCGTCGCCGGGGCGTACGTCTTCAAAGCGCTTGGTGTTCTTCGAGGTCATATTTCCATCCCAGCTTGTCGTTGTCGCCCAGCCAGTCGCCGAGCCGTTCCAGGCATGCAGCCGATCCTCCCTGGGCAAGACCCAGGGCACGGCTCCAGTAGAGATAGCGGTGGATCGGGTACGTCACGTCCACGCCGATACCGCCGTGCACGTGCTGCGCGTTGTGACCGATGCGGTGGCCGGCTTCGCAGGCCAGGTAGGCCGTGGCCAGGGCCTGCGCTGGGGCCGGCAGGCCGGCATCGAGCCGGTAGCACAGTTGCCAGAGCGCACTGCGCAAGGCTTCAAGCGCGATGTGGGCATCGGCCATGCCCATTTGCACCGCCTGGAAGCTGCCGATCGGCCGACCGAACTGCTCACGTTCATTGACGTAGGCCACGGTGCGCCGGATGTGCTCCTCGCTGACGCCCAGCTGCAGCGCCGCGAGGGCGGCCTGCGCGCGAGGTTCCAGCCAGTCCAGGGCAGTGCCCGGCAACAGCTGCTCGGCGCTGATGCGCAGGCCTTCGACCTCCACTTCGGCAACCGGCTCGCCATGGCTGAGCACGCCGGGTATGCGGCGGATCCCGGGAGCGGCGAGGTCCAGCAGGACAAGCCTGGGTTGGCCTTCGGCTTGGGCCAGCACCAGTGCCGCCTGCGCCTGGAGGCCGAAGGCAAGGGCCGACACGCGGCCCGTCAGCAGCCAGCCGCCCTCGCAAGGGTGCGCCTTCAGTTCGATCCCGCAGGCGCTGCTGCGGGCGTCGATACCCAGGCTCAGGATCTGCTCTGCCGCGCCAGCCCGGGCGGCGCATGCCGCGCCCTCGCCAAGGGTGAAGTGCGCCAGGGTCGCCGCCGCCAGCTGGTGACGCCACAGCGGCACTTGGGCCAGGCTGCGGCCCTGGGCCCGAAGCACCAGCATCAGCTCGGTCATGCCCAGATTGCTGCCGCCGGCCTGTTCAGGAATGGCCAGGGCATGCAGCCCGGTGTCCACGCACAGCTGCCAGAGTGCGCTCATCATGGGCTCGCCGCCGTGCTCCCACTGGCGCAGGTCGTCGTCGTCACAATGGTCGGCGAACAGGCCATCGGCCATCTCGGCGATGGCACGCTGGTCATCGCTCAGTTTGAAGTCCATGGGGCCTCCGCGGCGACAGGCCGGAACAGCGGCAACGTCTGTTGCTCATCGAAGGTCTGGAACTCCACCTGCAGCGCCTGTCCGATCTGCAACCGGGACGTGTCTACGCCTACCAGCCCCGCGATCAGCCGTACCCCCTCTTCCAGCTCCACCAGCCCGATCGGGTTGGGGTGCTCGAAGGGTGCGACCACCGGGTAGTGCATCACCACGAAGGAGTACAGGGTGCCGCGGCCGCTGGCCTGCACCGTGTCCCAGTCAAAGCTGTGGCAGCCGATGCACACCGGCGCCGGCGGATGGCGCAAGGTCGCGCAGGACGTGCAGCGCTGGATCAGCAACTGCCCCTTGGCGCAGCCCTCCCAGAAGAAGCGAGTGTCGTCGCTGATGCCGGGCAGTGGCCGCGTGGCCTTGACCGGGGCATCGGGCGCGGGCGCCTGGGGGTTGGCCGGACGGAACTTGAACACGCGGAACAACAGCTCGCCCACCGGTTCGTCGCCACCAGGCTTCTCGACGAAATGGCTCATCACCAGGGTGACGAAAAAGCCCGTGCCAAGGCCCGTGGTCTTCTCGTCACCGACCGACTCGAGGCGTGTGGTGTAGTAGAGTTTCTCGCCCAGGCGCAGGGGCCGGGTGAAGCTCAGTTCGGAATTGACCGCCACCACCGAGTGGTAGCCATGCTGCTCGAACAGCTTGAGCACTTCATAGGGGTTCTCGTCGGTCGAGCCTGGCGGATAGTTGTTGGCGTGGAAGCCCTCCAGTGTCCAGACCTGAAGCATCGCCGGCGGCGCGATCAGGCCCTCGTGAACACTCGCGAGCGCGGCGGCGGGATCGGTGTAGAGCGGGTTGTCCACGCCCATGATCTCGCACCACTGGCGAATCATCGGTGCGTTGACCTCATCCCAGGCATACACCCGCCCGTACTGGCGCCCCACCAGGGCACTTACCTTGGACAGCAATTGTGGATCTGCCACAGTCGTCTCCTGCAAAGTGAGGGCAGCGCCGACCCGCGCGCTGCCGGATCGGTCAGGCCGGCTGCACCTGGGCCGCGTCGAGAAATGCCGGGCGTTCGCCGCCACCATGCAGCAGCAGGTTGCAGCCGCTGGCATAGGCGGCCATCGGCGAAGCCATGTACAGGCACGCGTTGGCGATGTCTTCGGCAGCGGCCATGCGTCCGGCTGGAATACCGGCGCTCACCGCGGCGATACCCGCCTCGCTGCCGTAATGAAGGTGCGCCTGCTCGGTCAGCACCAGCCCCGGACTGACCGCCACCACGCGCACCTTGGGCGCCCACTCCACCGCCAGCGACTGCACCAGCGCCAGTACCCCGGCCTTGGCCGCGCCGTATGCCGCGGTGCCAGGGGACGCGCGCAGTGCGCTGATGCTGCCGATGAACAGGATGCAGCCGCCCGACGCTTGCCGTTGCATCAACCGGTTGGCCTGCTGCGCGACATTGAAGGGGGCGATCAGGTTGAGCCGGATGATGCTTTCGTGAAAACGCGGCGAGGCCTCGGCGGCGTCCGCGTTCGGGCTGCCGCCCGCATTGTTGACGAGCACGTCGAGCCGCCCGTGCTCCAGGGCGACAGTCTCGAACAGCGCCTGCAGCGAGTCGCTGTCGCGTACATCCGCGGCAATGAACACCGCACGCTTGTCGCCATGTGTCGGCACCTCCGAGGGCGCGTTCCGGGCACACACGATCACCTGTGCGCCAGCCGCCAGAAATGCGCTGGCGATGCCCGCGCCGATGCCCTTGGTGCCGCCGGTGACGAGCACCACCTTGCCGCTGAAGTCCAACCCTGTGTGCTGCCCCATGCTGTGCTCCTCGTACACTGACAAGGGTCACTCTAGGGCCAAGCCCGCTGGCAAACTTCGTCTGAACGGACGATGAATCGCTGCCATCGGCGCACGACACTGGGCGCTCCCCACCTGCGCGCACGAGGCTTTGCATGATCGATTCCAACGCTCCGCCGGTTCTGCTCGACCACCCGCTGCCGGGGGTCGCGCGCCTGCGCCTGAACCGGCCGCAGGCCACCAATGCGCTGAGCCTGGCGCTGCAGGCTGAGCTCTCGGCGCATTTCGCCGACCTGGGCCAGTCCAGCGAGGTGCGCTGCATCCTGCTCACGGGCGGGGACAAGGTGTTCGCTGCCGGGGGTGACATCACCAGCATGGCCGGCGTGGGTCCGATCGATATCTACAAGCGCCATACCGAGCGGCTCTGGGCACCGATCCAGGACTGTCCGAAACCGGTGATCGCCGCCGTGTGCGGCTATGCCTACGGCGGCGGCTGCGAACTGGCGATGCTCGCCGACCTGATCGTCGCGGGGCGCGGTGCGCGCTTCTGCCAGCCGGAGATCCGCATCGGCATCATGCCAGGCATCGGCGGTACCCAGCGCCTTGTGCGGGCGGTGGGCAAGGCCAAGGCGATGCGCATGGCGCTGACCGGGCAGCCGATCAGCGCTGAAGAGGCCTGGGTCGCAGGACTGGTCAGCGACCTGGTGGACGATGATCAGGTCCAGGCCAAGGCACTGGAGCTGGCCGCCGTTATCGCCGCGATGCCTGCGCTGGCGGCCGAGCAGATCAAGGAAGTCATCCTGGCCGGCATGGATGCGCCACTGCAGACCGGGCTGGCCCTGGAGCGCAAGGCCAATGCCCTGTTGTTTGCCTCGCGCGACCAGAAGGAAGGCATGCAGGCGTTCATCGACAAGCGCCCTGCGCGGTTCGAGGGGCATTGAGCCCCTCGCCGGCCCTTCAGATGCTCATCAGCAACTGGCCGCTGTCGATACGCAGTTCCATGCCGTTGATGGCGCGGGATTCGTCGCTGGCCAGAAACAGCACGCTGGCCGCGATGTCTTCGGGCAGGCACATGCGCTGCATGGGGTCGCTGTCGATGGTCATGCGTTCAGGATCGAGGCCTTCGGGCCAGCTGGCGCGCGTCATGGCGGTCAGCACGCTGTCCGGGTGCAGGGTGTTGCAGCGGATGCGGTACTTGCGCTGGCGGCAGTGCACCGCCACTGAGCGCGACAAGGCTGCCACCGCGCCCTTCGATGCGCTGTACGCCAGGTAGTCGCCGCGTCCACCGAGGGCGGCGATCGAGGACATGTTGATGATCGAGCCGCCGGTGGCCTTCATCAGCGTGATCGCTTCGCGGCAACCAAGGAACACACTGTCGCTGTTGACCCGCAGCAGCTTCTGCCAATCCGCCAGGCCGGTGTCCTCGATCGAACCACTGCGCAGGATCCCGGCATTGTTGAACAGGATGTCCAGACGCCCATAGCACGCCCGAACATGGGTCATGACGCTCTGCCACTGGGATTCACTGCTGGCGTCGTGATGGATGAACGAGGCCGAGACGCCGATTTCTGCCGCCAGGGCCTGCCCGGCCGCATCATCGATATCGCTGATCAACACTCTGGCGCCCTGCGCCGCCAGCAGCCGCGCGCAGGCGCGCCCGATGCCATTGGCCCCGCCCGTCACCAGGGCGACCTTGCCTTCCACGCGTGCATTCATGCTCTGCTCCTCACAGGTTGACGGTTTTGCGGGTCAGGCGGACCTGCATGGCGTGGGCGATCGCGGCACCGGCGCGGCGGCCGGAAAACACGCAATCGGCCAGCGAAAGACCGCTGATGTAAAGATGCGAAGGAATACCCAGCGCCGTGCGTCCGGCGGCATACAGGCCGGCAATCGCCTGGCCATGCTCGTCCAGCGCGGCGCCGGTGGTTTCATCGACCTTCAAGCCGCCCAGGGTCAGGGCTCCGAGCGGAAACACCGGGTTGGTGACCGAGATGTCGCAGGCGTACCAAGGCCCCTGGTCCAACGCCTGGCGACTGCCCATGGACTTGCCGAAGGCATCTTCCTGCTCGCCCCGCGCGGCGGCGTTGTAGGCCTGCAGCGCCTCGGACAGGGTGCCGGGCTGCATGCCCGTGGCCTGTGCCAGCTGGGCGGGTGTCTTGCCCCTGCGCAGCTTGAACAGCATCAGCACCAGCGCTGGCAGGCTCTGGAACCACCAGTAACCGCCGAACAGTGCCTGGCCGATGGCCTTGCGGCGCAGGCGGGCATCGAGCACCAGCCAGGCATGACCGCCCTGCTCTTCCATCAGCGGCTGGCCCAAAGTCGCGCCGTACACCTCCTCGTTGCAGAAGCGCCGGCCGTCGCGGTTGACCACGATGCCCTTGGGCCAACAGTGCGGCGGATTGATGAAGCGCCACGCCGAGACCCGCGCAAGGCCTGCGCTGGCGGCACCGACGCTGTGTCCCAGGCGCAGGCCGCTGCCGTCGCAACCGGTGGCACCGACCTTGAAGGTGCGGCGAAACGCGGGCGCATGCTGGCGCACCAGGTCCCGATTGAAGATGAAACCGCCGGTGCTCAGAATCACGCCCTCGCGCGCGCGTACCCGGTAGATACGTGCATGTTCCTGTTCGAGCCTGGCAAGGCGCTGGCGCAGCGTGTCGCAGTAGCCTGGCGCCAGGTTCTGCCAGCGCTCGGCCCGCGCGGCCAGCCGCGCGTGGGTGCGGGCGGCCTTGCTGGCCGGTGGCAGGCGCCACAGCTCGGCGCCGATGACGCGCCCCTGTGCGTCTTGAATCAGCCGCTTGGCCGCCGCCTGCAGCAACGGCCGCACGCCTGCCCGCAGACACGCTGCCTTGAGGTGGCCGTAAAGCACCGCGCCACACTGGCCCTTGCCCACGGTGCGGTGGCCACGGGGCGCCGGTGGGTGGCGCCCGGTGTGGGACGGCACCAGCTCGTTGCCCGAGTAGTAGAGAAAATAGCCATCGGCCGGATACGAGGTCTTGCCGCCTGGCGGCATCGTGTGTCCGTAGGGCGCGCCATGGCCCTGCAACCACTCGAGGTTGGCTACGCTCTGCTCGCAGAAGCGCCGCAAGGTGGCATCGCCGACCACCCCGCAGGTCTCATGCTTGAGATAGTCGAACATCGCCTCGGGCGTGTCGCTGATGCCGGCTGCCTGCTGCTGGGGCGTACCCCCGCCCGCATAGACCACTCCACCGCTCTTGGCACTGGCGCCGCCGCCGGTGAAGCGATCGGCGACCAGTACGTCGACGCCCGCGGCGCGCGCCTCGAGCGCGGCGCAGGCCCCTGCCGCGCCCCAGCCGATCACCAGCACATCGCAGTGCGCATCCCACTGCAGCGCCTGGCCGTCTGCCACGCGCAAGGCGCCGAGGACGCTGGTGCAGGCATCAGGACTGGACATGATGCCTCCCGGCCTTGGCAGCGAGGTGATTGGCAGCGACATAGGCAAAGGTCAGCGCAGGGCCAAGGGTACCGCCGGCCCCCGGATAGCTGGTGCCCATCACCGACGATGAGCAGTTGCCGATGGCGTACAGGCCGGCGATGGGCAGCCCATCGTCGCGCACCACCTGGGCATCGGCGTTGGTCAACAGTCCGCCCTTGGTGCCAATGTCGCCGGCATCCATGCGCATGGCGTAGTACGGCCCCTTGCGCAGTGGTGCCAGGCAAGGGTTGGGTTTCACATTGCTGTCGCCGTAATAACGGTCGAATACGTTGCCGCCGCGGGCGAAGTCTGCATCGATGCCGGTGCGGGCATAGTCGTTGACCTTGGCCACGGTGCTCTCGAGGCCGGCGCCATCGACGCCGATCAGCTGCGCGAGTTCGGCGAGGGTGTCGGCTTTCCAGTACAACGCGTTGCGCCATTCCTTGCGCAGCCGGCTGTCTGGCACGACCTGGGCGGGCATCAGCGGGCCCATGGCGTAGTGATGGCGGAAATGCCCATCGAAGATCACCCAGGCCGGCACGCTCTTGCCGCCGGTGACCTTGTTATCGCGGTACATGGCGTCGACGAATTCGAGGTAAGGGGCGGCTTCGTTGACAAAGCGCTGGCCTGCGCCGTTGACCACGATGGCCCCCGGGAAGGCACGCTCGGCGAAGATACCGCGCGGTTTGTCCTCGCCCGGCACGGCGATGGTCGGTGCCCACCAGGCCCAGTCCATCAATGCGGTCGCGGCGCCCTGGGCCATGCCGGCCTGCAGCGCTGCGCCGGTGTTGTTGCCGGGCGGCGTCGCGCTCCAGGCCATCCGGGTGGGCTGTGGCAGATAGCGTTCGCGCAGCGCCTGGCTCTGCTCGAATCCTCCCGAGCCCAGGATCACCCCATGGCGCGCCTGCAGCGTGTGCTCGCGCCCATCGCGCATCACGCTGACGCCGGTCACGCGGCCCTGGTCGCTCAGAAGGCCGGTGAAATCGGTGTTGAGCCAGAGTGGAACGCCGCGGTCCATCAGCGAGCGGCGCAGTGCCGCCACCAGCGAACTGCCCAGGGCCGCGCGGCGGTCCTGCTTGCTCTTGCGCCGCCACTTCAGGTCGAGCTTGTAGCGCAGCATCAGTCCCAGAATCAGCAACTGCCAGCCCAGCCCGCGGGCCATGGCCTTGTGCGCGTGGCGGGCGGTCCAGGCGATGCGCCCCATCAGCAGGGTCGAGGGCGAGGGCTTGCGCAGGTTGTCCAGTTCGTCTTCAAGCAGGCTGGTATCGAACAGTTCCGGGTCCAGGGTCCGCCCGCCGGGCAGCGAGCCTGGCAGATGGGGGTAGTAGTCGGGGTATTTTTCAGCGACCGCGTAGCGCACCCGGCTGGTCCGGGTGAGCGTCTCGATCATCTTCGGCGCATTGTCCAGATAAGCCTGCAGGCGGCTCTCGTCCACCGCGTCGCCGGCGGCGGCCTTGAGATATTGCAGCGCCAGTTCGGCGCTGTCATGGCCGCCCTTGCGCGCGAAGAAATGGTTGTTCGGGATCCAGATGCCACCCCCGGAAATCGCTGAGGTGCCGCCGTACTTGTCGCTTTTTTCCACGATCAGCACGCTTAGACCGTGATCGCTGAGAAAAACCGCCGAGGCCATCGCACCGGCACCGGAGCCGACGACTATCACGTCATAGGCGCTGTGAGTCTGAACTTGAGCCGTCATTGTTGTTATGCCATTCGCTGAGGGTCAGAGAGATCGCCGGCAGCCTTTCGCGCGTGCGGGCGATGTGTCTCATGATCGGGCGGCGGCTGGCGGGGCTTCATCGTCAAAGCGGACTAGACATGCACGGTGCCGGGCGAGATCAGATCAGCGCCCGCTTGCCCGCCCAGGGCTGCGACTGCTCGAGCTGCCGGGCCATGCGCAGCAGCACATCCTCGGCACCGAGCCGGGCAGTGAACATCATGCCCACCGGCAACCCCCGCTCGCTCCAGCCCAGCGGCAGCGAGATCGCCGGCTGCCCGCTGACGTTGGCCAGCACGGTGAAGCCGGCGCTGCCCATGGCGTGCCGGGCGTAGCTGTCCCATGCCTGGTCGAGCGTCAACAGGCCGATAGGCGGCGTGACGGTGGCAGTCACCGGCGAGAGGATCAGGTCGAAGCGCTCGAACTGGCTTTCCATGACCGCACCGATGGATTCGAACGCCTGCCGCGCGCGATACAGCCCCTCCCCCGTGGTACTGCGCGCCCGCTCCAGCACCACCTGGGTGATCTGCTCCAGGTCCTGCGCATTGACCGCCCGCCCCAGCGCCTGCTCGCGGTCACGCACCAGGGTGGTCAGCGCGGTGCCTATCACGGTGCCATGGGCGCCAAACAGCTGCCTAGGATCGACGGCCAGCGACAGTTCCTCGAGTTCATGGCCCAGCCCGGTGAGCTGCTTGATCGTCTGCTCGAGGGTTGAAGCGATCGCCGGATCCAGGGGTGCACCGGTCAGCGACTGGCGCACCACCCCGACACGCAACACACCGGGATCGCGTTTCAGCTCCTCGACATACGGACGCTGCAGGGGTGCGGACCAGTAGGGGCTGCCCGCTTCGTGTCCTTGGCCCGCGTCGAGAAACAGCGCCGCGTCGCGCACGCTGCGCGTCACCACATTGCCCACGCTGGCCCCGAACCAGCCCTCGAAGTGGCCCGGTCCGCTCGGCGTGCGGTAGCGGCTGGGTTTCAAGCCAACCAGCCCACAGTACGACGCTGGAATCCGGATCGAACCGCCACCGTCGGTGGCGTGGGCCACTGGCACGATCCCGGCCGCCACGGCGCTGGCCGCGCCACCGGACGAGCCGCCGGCGCTGTGCTCGAGGTTCCAGGGGTTGCGGGTCTGGCCCCAGAGCAGCGATTCGGTGGTGGTGGTCAGGCCGAACTCGGGGCAGGTGGTCTTGCCGAACGGCACCGCGCCAGCCTGTTCATAGCGGTCGATCAACGTGCTGGTGCGAGCGGCGGGCGGTGCATCCTTGAACAGTCGGCTGCCGTTGCTGGTCGTGGTGCCTTGCAGATAGGTATTCAGGTCCTTGATCAGCAACGGCACGCCCGCCAATGCGCCCTGCCTCTGGGTGCCGGACTGGACGCGCCGTCTCAGCAAGGCGTGCGCGTACTCCTCATGCAACATATTGACCGCCTTGACCTTGCCATTCACCAGTGCGCAGCGCGCGAGGGCAGCGGCGAGCAGGTCCTGGCCGCTGAGCTCGCCCTTGCGCACCGCTTCGCCCATGGCCCAGGCATCGAGGTTCTGGTACTCCTCAGGCGACAGGCCGGCAGTGCGTGCATCGGCGAATCGTCCCAGCAGACCGGCGCCGACCGCCAGGACGCCCGCCTTGAGAACGCCGCGCCGCGGCCAGGTGGCAGGTTGCTCGGAGGCTGGGGCGGGCAAGGTGTGATCGGTCATGGTTGCGTCCTGAAGTATTGGGGAAATGTGACGGAGGTATCAGTCGGCCGTGACCATGGCAATCATGGCCGCCAGATAGTGCTCGCCATAGGGAGGCAAAACACCCCACTCCCGACGCGGATCATGGGCCGGGGCCTTGAACACGGTGCGCATGTGGCTGAACTCGAGAAAACCCTCGCGGCCGTGATAGTGCCCCAGTCCGGAGGCGCCGACACCCCCAAAGGGCGCGTCGTGCATGGCGGCGTGCATCATCACCTCGTTGATCGTCACCCCGCCGGAGAGACTGTGCTCCAGCACATGGCGCTGCTCGTCGGGGTCGGCGCCGAAGTAATAGAGCGCCAGTGGCCGGGGCCGTGCGTTGATATCGGCGAGCACCGGGGCGAGGGCCTGATAGGTCAGCACCACCAGCGCCGGGCCGAAGATCTCCTCGCGCATGATCAGGCTGTCACGCGGCGGGTTGACCACCACCTGCAACGGCCGCCTGCGATCCTGGGTGTCGACGGGCACGGCTTCGGGCAGGCACTCGACCCGGACGCCCAGGTCCCTCGCTTCCTGAACATAGCTTTCGACTCGATCCACATGCCGCTGGTTTACCACCGCGACCACATCGGGGTTGCCCGGCACGGTGGGGTTGAGTTCGCAATACGCGCTGCGCAGCCTGGCCAGAAACGGCTCCAGCTGGGCTTCGGGCACATAGACCAGATCCGGGTTGATACAGATCTGGCCGCCATTGCTGGCCTTGGCGGCGGCGATACTGAACGCGGCGCGGTCCAGGTCGGCGGTGGGCGCGACGATCACTGGCGACTTGCCGCCCAGTTCAAGGGTGACCGGCACGAGGTTCTGCGCCGCATTACGCATCACCGAGCGACCCACCTCGGTACTGCCGGTGAACACCAGGTGATCGAACGGCTGGCCGGAAAACGCCTTGGCAACCGAAGAGTCCCCGGTGATCACCGCAATTACCAAGGGATCGACATACCGCGCGAACAGCTGCTGCAGCAGCGCGGCGGTGCGCGGCACCACATCGGAGGGCTTGAGCACCGCCCGGTTACCCGCCGCCAGCGCCGAGGCCAAGGGGCTGAGCAAGGTGTACAGCGGCGCATTCCAGGTGCCGATGATTCCCACGCTGCCCTTGGGCTGGTGCATAACCCAGGCTTCGGCGCCGAGCAGGTCGTAGGGCGCGAACGGCTGGCGCCGCTCGTCCTGCATCCAGCCTTGCAGATGGTCGCGGGCATGCTTGAGCGAGCCCAGGGCGCCCAGCACATCGTTCATCAGCGAGAACCCGGCGGGACGTCCGCCGAAATCCAGGTCGATGGCCTCGGTCAGCTCGGCGTGGTGGCTGACCAGCAGCTCGATCACCTGCTGCAGGCGCTGGCGGCGGGTGGCAGCGTCAACCGCGCCCTCGGCGTTGAACGCGGCTTTCTGACGGGCCAGCACGCAGCTCAGCTCATCTACGGTCGGGCAGCTTGAATGCATTGTTCTTCCCTTGCTCAGACGGGTCGGATGTCCGGGCGGCGCCCGTGACGGCAGGCTCCGACACTAGCGTGGCGGGGGCGCCCGCGCCTCGTCCGATCGGACGAGAATCGAGCGAGCGCGTTAGTCCGTTGAGACGATGTGTGGCAAGGGCTGGACGCCGATACTGCGAGTACGAAAACACCACCCCATGAGGTCCGTCATGGCAACGCCCAACACCGGTTTCGACCCCCAGGCCTTTCGGGCCGCGCTAGGCACTTTCACCACAGGGGTCACGATCATCACCACCCAGGCCGAGGACGGCTCGCCGGTGGGTATCACCGCCAACAGCTTCAACTCGGTATCGCTCAACCCGCCCCTGGTGCTCTGGAGCTTGTCGAAAAAGGCCCGCAGCCTGCCAGTGTTCAGCGGTGGCAAGCACTGGAACGTGCATGTGCTGTCGACCGAGCAAGAGTCGCTGTCGGGCCGTTTCGCGACCCAGGGCGAGGACAAGTTCGCCGAGATCCCGTTCGACAATGGGGTCAGCGAAGCCCCCTTGCTGCAGGATTGCACGGCACGCTTCCAATGCCGCACCGCGTTCCAGTACGAGGGCGGCGACCATGTGATCTTCGTGGGCGAAGTGCTTGCCTTCGATCACAGCGAGCGCGCGCCCCTGGCATTCCAGAGCGGTCAATACGCCTTGGCCATGCGCAAGCCTCGCAGCGAACTGCGCCTGGCCACCACCCCGCCGCCGCCTGAATGCAGCTACACCGAAGACCTGCTCGGCTACCTGCTGGGACGCGCGCATTACCAGCTGCTCAACGCCCTGCGCCGCCTGCTCGACAACCAGCAACTGGACGAACAGGCGTTCTACATACTTTCAGTGCTGTGCATACGCGACAACCTCAGCCTGGAAGAGATCAATACCTTCGTCAGCTATACCGGCCACGAGGTGACGCTGCCGAGCATGCGCTTCCTGGAACGGCAGAACCTGCTCGCCATCGAGGGTGAACCGGGGCAGCCGCGTTTCGTGCTCACGGCAAAGGGCCGCGAGGCCTCACTGCATCAACTGGCACTGGCCAAGATGGTGGAGGAAGAGCTGGCCGCCAAGCTGGACGCGGCCGATGCACAGGCGCTGAAGGTGCTGCTCAAGCGCCTGATCATGGTCAGTGATCCCGGCCTGCCGGACTTGTGGGCGCCACGTTGAACGCCGGAGCACCTGGGCTGCCGCCAGCCCGCGCCGGCTGGCGCAGCCATGGATTGCTGCTGTTGCTGGCCATGGCGTTCGCCGACAATTTCGTCGGCCGGCAGATCCTGGCGGTGATGATCGATCCGATCAAGGCCGAGTTCGGCGTCGGCGACACCGCCATGGGGCTGATCTCCGGCCTGGCGTTCGCCGCCGTGTATGCCGTGCTGGGCCTGCCCGCCGGACGCTTGGTGGACCGCGTGCCGCGCACCCGCCTGCTGGCGCTGTCATGCCTGCTATGGGCGCTGGCGACCATGGCCTGCGGCCTGGCGGGCGGCTTCATCGCCCTCGCGGTCGCGAGGATGCTGGTGGCGGTCAGTGAGGCGCCGACCACCTCGGCGTCGTTGTCGCTGATCGCCGACCTGTATCCGCCGCAGCGGCGCTCATTCGCCATCAGCTGCTTTACGGCGGCGCCGACCTTTTCCTCGATCATCGGCCTGAGCCTGGGCGCCTGGGTGGTCGAGCACTTTGGCTGGCGCAGCGCTTTCTTTGCGCTGGGCGTGCCGGCGCTGCTGTTCAGCGCGCTGCTGGCCCTGGCCCGCGACCCACTGCGCGGCCGCTGGGATGTGCCCAGCGCCGCACCGGCCGCGCCGCTGCTGGGGTTGAGCACTGAAGCGCGCAAGCTGTGGGCCCTGCCGGCCTATCGCTGCCTGATCCTGGCGGGCGGGCTGACCACCCTGAGCTCCTATGCCATCGGCATGTGGAACACCAGTTTTCTGATCCGCTCCCACGACTTGTCACTGCAGCACGCGGGCATGCTGGCCGGGGTGATCTGCGGCGTTGCCGCGGGCATCGGCGGGCTGTTCGCTGGCTGGCTGAACGACCGGCTGAGCCCGCGCAGCGCGCATTGGCAGGTCATCATTCCCGTGCTGGGCAATCTCACCGCGCTGCTCGCCCTGGTCATCTACCTGCTGTGGCCTGCGGGCATCGTGGCCCATGTCGCTGGCGTGCCGGTGCCCGAGGCCATGCTCTGGTGCGCGCTGTACAGTTTTTTCGTGGTGTGGTGGGTGGCGCCGTCCTTCAACCTCGTCACTCAACTGGTTCCTTCCAGCCGCCGCGGCACGGCGATGGCGCTGCAGACCATCGTCAGCACCTTGCTGGGTGTCGGGATCGGCCCGCTGCTGACCGGCGCGTTCAGTGACGCGCTGACGCCGCTGCTGGGCGAACAAGCGCTGCGCCATGCCCTGCTGCTGGTCAGCCTGCCGCTGCTCGGGTCGGTAGCCCTGCTGCTGCGCACGGCGGTGCATGCAAGCCCCACTCACTACGGGCGTACCATGACGCCCGTGTTCCCCGCGCAGGTTCCGGAAGAAAAAGGTAGCTCATGAACGACGTGCTTCGCACAGTGCACGATGGCGTACTGACCCTCACGCTCAACCGTCCTTCCAGGCTCAATGCAGTGGACGAGCAGATGTACGCGCAACTGGCAGACTGGATACAGGCGGCGGCTCATGACCCGTTGGTCGCCGTGGTGCTTGTCACAGGCGGTCCGAAGTGCTTTACCGCGGGCAACGATCTCGCTGACTTGCGCATGCGTCCCGTGCAATGCCTGGACGCGCCGCTGTTCCGCCTGATGGCGGCGGTGACCGCGCTGGACAAACCCTTGATCGCCGCCGTCTGCGGCCCGGCGATCGGCATCGGGGCCACGCTGCTGCTGCACTGCGACCAGGTCTTCGTCAACCGCGCCGCCTGTCTGCAGATGCCCTTCGTGGCGCTTGGCCTGTGTCCGGAATTCGGCTCGAGCCTGTTGCTTGCACGCCGCATTGGCCAGGTGCGAGCTGCCCGAATGCTGCTGTGCAACGAGCGGATCAGTGCAGAACAAGCCCTCGACTGGGGGCTGGCCAATGAGCTGCATGAAGACGCCGACGCCTGCCTGGACGCAGCGCGGCACATGGCCCTGCGGCTCAAGGAGCTGCCACAGCACGCGCTGAGGCTGAGCAAACGGTTGATCAAGGAGGGCTGCCAGGCCGAGCTGGCGGCGGCGATGCTGCGCGAAGGGCAGTGCCTGATCGAACAGCTGCAAGGCAGTGAGGCGAAAGCAGCGCTGGGGGTATCGAAAGTACCGGCATGACTGCAGGCGCGGACCGTGCCGCGCCTGCAGTCTGATCAGAACGCCAGACCGACCTTGAAGCCGTATTCGTCACGCTTGAGCTTGGTGTTGTCCGCCACATCGGAGTCTTCGTCGAGCTTGTACTCGGTACGGGTGTAGTAGACACCGGCGTGAATCGGCATGCCTTTCTGGTTCATCAGCAGGCTGACTTCGGCGTACGGGTTGGTGCGGTCCTTGAGATCGACGCTGTCGCTGCCGAAATCATCGACTTTCAGTCGGGCGCGGCCGTCGATGGTGTGACGGGCGCCCACTTCGACACGCAGGGTCGAGTTGTCGAACTGGTGGTTGTAGCCCACTGCTGCTTTCGCAAATGGCGACTTGGCGGTCAAGCGGGTGTCGAGGTCGTTGATCTCAGGCTCGTAGCGCGTCCACGAGTAGCCGCCACCCACGGTCAGGTCGACGAAGTTGCGCGCGTCCAGCGCAGCACGGAAACCGACATCCAGATCAGCCTGGGCTTCCTTGAGCTTGTTGTCGTCCTTTTCGCCGTACTTGGCTTCGGCACCGACCTGGTAGATCAGGCCTGATTCGGCGGTCATCTTGTTGCCGAAGGTGGCGAACACACCGCCCTGGCCCAGATCGTCCTTGTCGGAGTCGCTCCCGCCCTCGAACTTGAATTCGCTGTAGCTGCCCTGCAGGCCCAGCGTGAAGATCGGATCGGTCGGCGGCGCGGCAAAAGCGCTCAGCGGTGCGCCCGCCAGGGCCAGGATGCAGGTGTTGCGCAGCAGGTTGCGAGTAGCCATTCGCAGGTATCTCCATGATAGAAAGTGGCAGTCAAATGCAAACGGTTCGAAACACGGCCTTTGAAAAAGTTCTGAAAAGAATGTGAAAAAATCGTTTTTTCGCGTCGGACCTTTCGCAGGCAAATGAAATAGTTATAAGATAACGTTTCATTTGACGCCAACCCCTTGCCTGCGATCCCCTCCATGACAAGCGCCTCCGCCACCCCTACCCTGGTTACCCAGCGCCTGCAGAGCATCGACGCCCTGCGCGGGCTGGTGATCCTGTTCATGCTCCTGGACCACGTTCGAGAAACCTTCTTCCTGCACCGTCAGGTCAGCGATCCAATGGTGATCGACACCACCGACCCGACGCTGTTCTTCAGCCGCACCCTGGCGCACCTCTGCGCGCCGGTGTTCGTGCTGCTGACCGGGCTGTCGGCCTATCTCTATGGTGAAAAGCATCAGGGCCGCAGCGATGTCTCGGCCTTCCTGTTCAAGCGCGGCCTGTTCCTGGTACTGCTCGAATTCACCCTGGTCAACTTCGCCTGGACCTTCCAGCTGCCGCCCAACGTGATCTACATGCAGGTGATCTGGGCGATCGGCGTCAGCATGATCGCCCTCGCCGGCCTGGTCTGGCTGCCGCGTGCCTGGCTGCTGGCGATCGGCGTGGCAATCGTCGCTGGCCACAACCTGCTCGACGGGCTGCACTTCGAGCCGGGGTCGGCCATGCACGTGCCCTGGGCGATCCTGCATGACCGTGGCTGGCTGGACGTGTCCGACAGTCTGCGCCTGCGCACGTCCTACCCGGTGTTGCCGTGGATCGGCGTGATCAGCCTGGGTTACGTGCTCGGCCCCTGGTTCACCCGCGCCAGCCCGCCCGCCGAGCGACAGCACCGGCTACTGCTGCTCGGGGCCAGCGCCCTGGTCTGCTTTGTCGCCTTGCGCATGGTCAATGGCTATGGCGAGGCGCCGTGGTCGGGTTACCCGAGCGCGATGCAGACCCTGATGAGCTTCTTCAATATCACCAAGTATCCGCCGTCGTTGCTGTTCCTGACACTGACGCTGGGCACCGGCCTGTTGCTGCTGCGCGCGTTCGAGCGCGCCGGGCCAGCCCGCTGGGTCACGGCCCTGGCCGTGTTTGGCGCAGCGCCGATGTTCTTCTACCTGCTGCACCTGTACGTGCTCAAGCTGATGTACCTGGCCAGCGTTGCCTTGTTCGGCCTCGACCAGGGCGACTATTTCGGCTTTGATGGCATCGGCGGCGTGTGGTTGGTGGCGGTGCTGCTGAGCGTCGCGCTGTATCTGCCGGTGCGCGGGTTCGCGCGGCTCAAGGCGCGCCGACCCGACATCGCCTGGCTCAAGTACTTCTGAGCCCAGGCCATTCCCTTCCGGAGGGCGGATGGTCTACCATGCCGCCGCCGGTTTCCACACGGAACTAACAGGGAATCCCCGGCCCGCCATGCGCGGGCCAAACGGAACTGCCCCCGCAACTGTAAGTGCCGAGCCCGCTCCATCGATGCCACTGGGTTGATCCCCGGGAAGGCCGGAGCCGGGCCGTGACGCACCAGTCAGGAGACCTGCCGGCAAACAATCACCAACCGGCGGGGTGTCCGGGATGGCCATCTTCACTGTGCGCGGCTCGCCCGCGCCCGGTACTGCCCTGCCTGCGCGCAGGGTGGGCGATGCCTGTCCGTGCGTACCCTCCGTGTACTGTCCGATAGGAGATCGACCCATCATGCTGCCCAGTTTCGTCACCCTGCTCGCCGGCCTCGGCCTGAGCGGCCTTGCCCAGGCTGCCGCCACCCACTACCCGCTGACGGTCGACAACTGCGGCATGCCGCAGACCTTCGAGCACGCTCCCGAGCGCGCGGTGACCATCGGCCAGGCCGGCACCGAGATGCTCTACGCCCTGGGCCTGGGCGACAAGCTGGTCGGCACCTCGCTGTGGTTCAACAATGTGCTCCCCGAGTACCAGGCGCTGAACGCCAAGGTCGAGCGCCTGGCCGACAACGACCCAAGCTTCGAGTCGGTGATCGGCAAGCGCCCGCAACTGCTGGCCGTGCAGTTCGAGTGGATGGTCGGCGCCCAGGGCGTGGTCGGCACCCGCGAGCAGTTCCATGAGCTGAAGATTCCTACCTACCTGCTGCCGTCGGACTGCGAAGGCAAGGACAACCTGGTCGGCGCCGACGGCACCCGCCTGCAGCCGTTCCAGGTCGACAGCATCTACAAGAGTGTCAGCCAGCTGGCCGCGATCTTCGACGTGCAGGAACGAGGCGCCGCACTCAATACCGACCTCAAGAGCCGCCTGGATACTGCCAAGGCACGCCTGGCCGGCAAGGACCTGAGCGATACGTCCGCGCTGTTCTGGTTCTCCAGTGCCGACCTGGACATCGACCCGTACGTCGCGGGCCGCAAAGGCGTCGCCGACTACATGCTGCAAACCCTGGGCGTGCGCAACGTGGTCGAGTCCAACGAGGAATGGCCGACGGTTGGCTGGGAGACCTTGGCCAAGGCCAACCCGACCTGGTTGATCATCGCCCGCATGGACCGTCGCCGCTTCCCGGCCGACGACTTCGAGAAGAAGCTCGAATTTCTGCGCAACGACCCTGTGACCAAGAACATGGAAGCGGTGAAGCACAACCGCATCGTGGTGCTCGACGCCGACGCCATGCAGGCCGGCATTCGCCTGTTCCGCGGCCTGGACGCCCTGTCCCAGGCCTTCGCTTCCGGTAAAGCGCCACAACCATGATGCGTCTGCTGCCCCTTTACGCCCTGGCACTGGCCGCGCTCATCGCGGCCTTGCTCGCCGGTGTCGCCATCGGCGAAGCCAATGTGTCGCCGACGGTGGTCTACCAGGTACTGGCCAACCAGCTCTGGAATGCCGGCTACACGGTCGACCCCATTGACCAGGGCATCGTCTGGAACTACCGCCTGACCCGCACCCTGGTCGCGGCCGCCTGCGGCTCGGGCCTGGCGACCTGCGGAGTGATCCTGCAGGCGCTGCTGCGCAACCCGCTCGCCGAACCCTACTTGCTCGGCCTGTCGGCGGGCGCTTCGACCGGCGCGGTGATGGTCGCCTTGCTCGGCTTCGGCGCTGGCGCGCTGAGCCTGTCAGGCGGCGCCTTCATCGGCGCGCTGGCGGCGTTCGCGCTGGTATTGCTGCTGGCCCGTGCCAGCGGCCCAAGCAGCAACAACGCCCAGGTGATTCTTGCAGGGATCGCCGGCTCGCAGCTGTTCAACGCCCTCACCGCGTTCCTGATCACCAAGTCGGCCAGTGCCGAACAGGCGCGCGGCATTCTGTTCTGGCTGCTCGGCAACCTCAGCGGCGTGCGCTGGCCTTCGGTCTGGCTGGCCGTGCCGGTGGCCGTGATTGGCCTGCTGGTATGCCTGTGGCATCGGCGCGCGCTCGATGCCTTTACCTTCGGCGCCGACTCCGCCGCATCGCTGGGCATCCCGGTGCGCCGGGTGCAATTGCTGCTGATCACGTGCGCGGCACTGGTGACTGCGGTGATGGTATCGATCGTCGGCGCCATCGGCTTTGTCGGACTGGTCATTCCCCATGCCTTGCGCCTGCTGCTTGGCGGCAGCCACAGCCGACTGCTGCCGGCCAGTGCGCTGGGCGGCGCGCTGTTCCTGATTGCCGCGGACGTACTGTCGCGCACCCTGATCCCGGGCCAGGTGATCCCGGTCGGCGTGGTCACCGCGCTGATCGGCGCCCCCGTGTTCGCGCTGATCCTGATCAGCCGCAGGAGTCAACGATGAATGCCATGACCCCGCCCCTGCAGGCCGCCCTGCTCAGTTGCCAGGGCCTGGGCTTTCGCGTGCGCGACACCCAGCTGCTGTATGACATCAACCTGGCAGTGAATCCCCGCGAAACCCTGGGCATCGTCGGTCCCAACGGCTCCGGCAAATCGACCCTGCTCAAGCTGCTTGCCGGCCTGCGCACGCCCAGCAGCGGCCGCGTGCAGCTGCTCGCGCAGCCCTTGGCGCGCCAACCCCGGCGCCAGGTCGCCCAGACCCTCGCCCTGGTCGAGCAGCAAGCCGACACCAACGATGCCATCAGTGTGTTCGACGCCGTGGCCCTCGGCCGCACGCCGTGGCTGTCGGCTCTGTCGCCGTTCTCGGCCGAAGACACCGGCATCGTCGACCAGGCCCTGGCCGACGTCGACGCCCTTCACCTGCGCCAGCGTACCTGGAGCAGCCTGTCCGGCGGCGAGCGCCAGCGCGTGCACATCGCCCGTGCCCTGGCCCAGCGGCCGCAATTGCTGTTGCTCGACGAACCCACCAACCACCTGGACATCCAGCACCAGCTGAGCATCCTGCAGCGTGTGCAAGCGCTTCCGGTGACGACCCTGATCGCCCTGCACGACCTCAACCAGGCGCTCACCTGCGACCGCCTCGCCGTGCTCGACCGAGGCCGCCTGGTCGCCCTCGGCAAGCCGCTGGAGGTGCTTACCCCCGAGCGCCTGCTGAGCACGTTTGGCGTACACGCCCACTACCTGACAGACCCCTTCGACGGCGCGCGCATCCTGCGCTTTCGCGCCCCTTGATGCTGGAAGCCTGACCGATGCCGTTGCGCCACCTTGCCCTGCTGCTGTCCGCCGCCCTGCTCGCCCCCGCCGCGCTGGCCGATGTCCATGAAGTGAAAATGCTCAACCGCGGACCGGGCGGCGCCATGGTCTACGAGCCCGACCACCTGCGCATCGCCCCCGGCGACACGGTCCGCTTCCTGCCGACCCAGAGCGGCCACAACGCGGCCAGCCTGCCTGCGCTGCTGCCGGCCGGCGCCGAGGCGTTCAAGAGCAAGATCAACCACCCGCTGGAGCAGGCCTTCAGCGTGCCTGGGCTGTACGGCATCCAGTGCATTCCGCACCTGGCCATGGGCATGGTGATGCTGATCCAGGTGGGCGATCCGGGTGTTGCGTCCCTGCCGAGCGGCTTGCCGCCCCGCGCTCAGGAGCGGTTCAGCGCGCAGCTCAAGCAACTGGAGGCGGGTCAATGATCGCCCCGCCGCAGCGCTCCGTCCTGCTGCTCGCCTTGCTCGGCGCCAGCCCGCTGGCTTTTGGCGAGTCGGCACAGTCTCGATCCCAAGGTTTTGTCGAAGACAGTTCCTGGAGCGTGCTCAACCGCAGCGTCTTCGACCAGCGCGACTACCGCCACGGCGCCAGCAACAGCGGCGCGCGTAACGCCTACAAGCCGCGCAGCGAGCGCAACGGCAAGGCCGAGGAATGGGCGTACGGGCTCATGGGCACATTCCAGTCCGGGTTCACCCAAGGCTTGATCGGCGTCGGCGTCGATGCCCATGCCTACCTCGGCGCGCAACTCGACAGCGGCGGCGGCCGGGCGGGCAAGGCGCGTCTGCTGGGGCTGGACAATGACGGTCATCCGAAGAACGAGTTCAGCCGCGGTGGTGCGGCGCTCAAGCTGCGGATGTCCAACACCGTGCTCTCCTACGGCGAGCAGCGGGTCAAGACGCCGGTGTTCAGCTCGTCCGACAGCCGCTTGTTGCCTGAAACGGCCACCGGGTTTTTCGTGACCAGCAGTGAAATCGACAAGCTCAGGCTCGTCGCCGGCCACTTCAACGAGAGCACCGACCGCAACGCCAGCAGTCATGACCAAGGGTTCGTGGTCAACTATTCCAACGGGCGCAAGGGCGACAGTTTCGACCTGGCCGGCGCGGTGTACAGCCCCACCAGCAACTTCAGCGCCAGCCTCTACGCCTCGCGTTATGAAGACAGCTGGAATCAACACTACCTGGGCAGCACCTTTACCCAGGTCATCGATGACCAGCGCAGCCTGACCTTCGACCTGAACCTGTACCGCACGACCGACACCGGCAAGGCATTGTCCGGGCGTATCGACAACACCACCTGGAGCCTGGTGTCGCGTTACAACCAAGGGCCGCACGGGTTCAGCGTCGGATACCAGGAAGTGGATGGCAACACCCCGTTCGACTATGTGACCCGTGGTGCCATCTTCATCGCGAACGCCGTACAGATGTCGGACTTCAATGCGCCGAACGAGAAGTCCTGGCAGGCCCGCTACGACCTCAGCATGAGCGCCTACGGCGTGCCAGGGCTGACGCTGACGGCGCTGTATGTGCGAGGGTTCGATATTGATGGAACGCATGTCGATCCCACGGGTGGGTATGCGTACCTGGGGTATGGCAAGGATGGGAAGCACTGGGAGCGGGATCTGGAAGCGCGGTATGTGGTGCAGGGCGGCAAGGCCAAGGGGCTGGCGTTCTCGGTGAGGCATAACGTGCATCGCGGGAACACGGCGCAGGCGGAGCTGGATGGGGATCAGGTGCGGGTGGCGGTGGAGTGGCCGTTTAGTGGGGGGCTCTGATCGTACGGCGTTGCCAGGTTGATTCGTGACTCCTCGTTGTAGCTGCGGGAGATCATGGTTCGGCTGAAGCCTGACGGACTACTGACACAGCCTAGGGTGGTGCGCAAGTTGATTCAAATTCTTCATCGCCGCCGCGCCACTGCACGGCTTCATTCAGGTCTGGGTCCGCTGAGCACCTGGCCTCTGCTCGTCAGTCGTGGGTTAATAGTCTCTGCACAATACTCACAACACCAACTGCGAGCGCTCAACACGATGGACTTTGCCACTCTGCTCATATTCGTACCGGCCTGCTTTGCCCTGAATCTCGCGCCTGGACCGAACAACCTGCTGTCCCTGAACAATGCGGCGAGCTACGGTTTCGGAGCCTCTTGCCTTGCAGGTATCGGGAGGCTGTTTGCTTTTGCGGCAATGATCGGCCTGGCGTCAGCGGGGCTTGCGGCAGTGATCGTTGCCTCGGAAACTCTCTTCAATGCCATCCGGATCGTGGGGGCGGTGTATCTGCTCTATATCGCGATCCAGCTCTGGAGAAGTGCCACGACGGGAGCTGACGCGAAGCTGGAGAGGGCCAAAGCGAATATATTTCAGCTGATGCGCCGGGAGTTCATCGTCGCGGCAGGGAATCCCAAGGCTATCCTGATTTTCACAGCATTCCTGCCGCAGTTCGTTTCGCAGGAACGGCCGGTCGGGATGCAGTTCCTGCACCTGGGGTTGGTGTTTCTGGTGCTGGAGTGGGTGGCGATCGCTTTTTATGGGTACGCAGGGCTGCACCTGCAACGGCTGCTGGCGACGCCGAGGGCTCAGACGTATTTCAACAGGATCTGCGGGTCGCTGCTGGGTGTTGCCGGGATTGCGTTGCTGGTGGGGCGCAAGGCCTGAAGGTTCGATTGTTCTGTGTGGGAGCGGCCTTGTGCCGCGATCGGCTACGAAGCAGTCGTAGAATCGGCAATTGCGATGTATCAGCCAGATCGCATGGGCAGGCTTTACGACCGCTATGCGGCCGTTCGCGGGACGAGCCCGCTCCTACAGGGGGTATGCAGTAGGTGGCTGGGCGTCGAGCCAGAGATCCATGTGCGTCGTCTGCCACAGCGGATCGGTTTCCACATCCACAATCTCGAAACCTTGCCGCTCCCAGAAGGCAATCGCGCCTGGAAGGAAGGGGTGGGTGTGCAGGTACAGGCATTGGATGCCCTGGTCCTGGGCATGATCCTTCAATGCGCCGAACAACCTCGCCGCCAGGCCGCCTCGGCGGTATTCGGGGAGGACGAAGAGACGCACAACCTCCACTACCTTCGCGTCCCGGTAGTCGAGCTGCCCGAAGCGGTGGTCGTATGGCAGGTAGCCGATCACGGCGATAAGCTTGCCTTGGTCTCGGGCGGTCAGGCAGCACCCGGGGCCGTCGAGGTAGACGGCGGGGAAGCGGGCCAGGTCGTCGGGGACCGGGGAGGCGGCGAGCATCGGGAAGAGGTCGCGGCGGGCGGTGTTGGTGAAGGCGACGATCTCGTCGGCTGCTTCAGGGGCGGCGCGGATGATGGCGACTGGCATTGCGGCGGACAGGCTCCGGGATTCAGGTCGTGGCGGGTGGCATCTTCGCTGGCAAGTTCAACACATCATTCGACTGACCTACAACTATCGCTGCCAGAGCTCAGAAACAACATCCGCATCGCCCTCGACGAGTTCGCTTCGCGCCATCTGCTCATACTCCAGTTCGATCCACGTTCGCTTCAGATACCGCTGTATCCGGATATCCCGCGACTGCGCAGTGCGAATCCCGTCGAGCACGAGGGTGACGATGACGGTGATCGAGGCTACCGCCCAGATATAGACGAGGCCCCGTTCGGCCCAATCGGTGGTGCCTTGCAGATAGTTGATGAACAACCCGATCAGCACCGAGCTCAGCGCCAGCGTGAGGAAATGCTGGTTGATCTGAAAGGGCTTGGGCAGTGGCCCCAGCGTTTGCGCGTAGTCGGCGATCGCCTTCAACTGCGCGACCGTATACCCCTCCTCCGTCATTTGCTGCCTGAACAACGCATAGCAGAGAAAATCCAGGCGCTTGGAGAACGGCTGGCGGGAGATACTGTACTGGGCGTACTCATGGGAATACCGCCGCGCGGCGATGCGGTCCATGCAACTGAAGCACATCAGCATCAGTACCGAGACGGCCAGGATGCAGACCACTGGCCATACCGGCAAGGCAACACGGGAAACCGAGGCCGCCACGGCAACCATCAGCGCGAACGTCAGCACCAGCGGCACCAGTTCGCGCCGCGGCCCACCTCGCCACAACCTGACCGGACTGACGGCTCGGTTGGCCTGCACATAGGCTCGATTGATGTTCATCCACTGTTGATGCATTGGCTCCAGCTCCCTGTATGTGAAAGGGGGACGCTACGGGATGCATCCCCACAAAGTATGCAGGAAATTTCCTAAAGTTACGGACGGCTGTGGGGCCGGAACCGTGCCATGCCGTTGGCGGTCCACCCCTTCATGGGCCGGATCGAACGCCGGCACTCCCCCAGACATCGGAAGCGCAGACAGATGACCCTTCACAACCTAACCGTCACCCGCGCCACCGAGGCGGACCTGAGTGGCATCCTCCAGCTGCAGGCGGAGAACCAGCTCGACCACGGCGGCTCGCTGGCTTCCAGCCTGTCACCCGCACGTATCCTGGCCATGCTGCTGGAAATGCCGCTGATAGTGGCCCGCGACGGTGACGAAATCATCGGCTTCCTGCTCACTGCCGCCCGTGACATGAACGATGACTACCCGCTGGTCAAGGCAATGCTCGAAGCCTATCCCGCGTCCTCCGACACCTACATCTACGGCCCGATCTGCGTTACCGAACACGAGCGCGGCCACGGCCTGGCCCAGGTAATGTTCGATGAACTGTGCCGCCTGGAGCCCGACCGGGAGGGCATTCTGTTCGTGGGCAAGAGCAATGAGGCCTCGATGCACGCGCACCTGAAAATGGGCATGCGGGAGGTCGCCACGTTTACCCATGAGGGCAGCGAATTCGCGGTATTTTCCTTCAGAGGCAAGCCTGTAACGCCTGGCCCGTCATGATGGCGATTCCAGGGCACCTTTAGCCCTAGGCCGAAGTCTCAATCAATACCCTCCCCTCTGATCACACAAGGCCTCACCCATGCAACGTTTCGCCAAACTGCTGCTGCCTCTGTTAATGGCCGGTGCCCTGGTCGCGTGCGATCAGAAAGAAAACCGCGAGGACAAGATCATCGCCAACCTGCCCATCCAGCAGGCCTACGAGAACAACGTCGAGAAAATGGCAACCGTGCTGGAGGAGACCCACCCGCGCGTGCCGAAGGAAAAGATCAAGGAGGTGCTGCGCAGTCACCTGACTGTGCAGGACCAGCACCGCGACCTGTTCGAGCTCTACAGCGAGAAGAATTTCACCGATGCCGAGTTCGATACCATCGTCGAAGTCACCCACGACCCGGTCAAGGCCCGTGACCTGAACAGCACCGAGGAAGGCAAGCAGCTGAGCACCAAGCTCACCAAGCTGATGATCGAAAGCGCCGAGGATCCCAAGACCCAGGCCGAAGCGACGATGCGCATGCAGGAGGTCGAGAAAGACCTGGCAGCGCTCGAGAAGGCTGCCCCATGACCCACCCTCGCCTGGGCTTTGCCTGCAAATACCGCCACAGCCTGCACAGCCTGTCGGTAAAGCAGCTGGAGGTGATCGAAAAAGCCTTCAATCCGCGTACCACTACTCTGCGCTGGCTATCGGGTGTGAGCGTGCGAGCCGCGAAGGCCAAGCTGATCGAGCTGGTCGAGCATAACCTCGAGTCGCAGCTGCGCCTGATCGACTACGTGGCAGGCCTGCCGCCTGTGCTGCACATGCTCAGGCTGAGCAGCGACCTGCTTCCGCTCTACAGTCACCCGGACGTGGCGCATTTCTACCAGGACCCTGCCATGCAAGCGCGCCTGCAGGCGGGCTTCGCTGCCATCGGCGAACGTGCCCGTGCCGCGGACATACGCCTGTCGTTTCATCCGGGGCAGTACTGCGTGCTGGGCTCGGACAAACCGCAGGTGGTGGAAAACAGCCTCGCCGAGTTCGAGTACCACGCGGACATGATCCGCATGATAGGCTACGGCCAGCGCTTCCAGGATTTCAAATGTAACGTGCACATCGCCGGACGCCTGGGCGCCGAAGGCACGCGCGCGATCTGGCCACGGCTGTCGCAGGAGGCGCGCAACACCATTACCTTCGAGAATGAAGAAAAGACCTACGGCGTGAACGATTGCCTGCAACTGGCCGACCTTGCGCCGGTTGTGCTGGACATCCATCACTGCTGGATCAACGAGAACGACTACATCGCTCCGGATGACCCACGGGTGTCACGCATCATCGAAAGCTGGCGCGGCGAGCGCCCGGTGATGCACTTCTCCCAGCCACCCGAGTCACTGATGGATGCAGGCTTCACGGCGCAGCAGAAGCTGGAGATGCCTGCGCTGCTGGAAAAGGTCAACAAGCGTGACCTCTACCTGCACAGCGCGCGCATGTGGAACGACTGGACCAACCGCTACGCCCTCGAATTCCTCGATCGCTTCGACATCATGTTCGAGGCCAAGGACAAGAACCTGGCGACGCTGGAATTCTACCTGCGCTACGGCGAGGCGCTGCCGAACCGCTGAGCAGCGGTCCGGCAGTACACCCTTACTCGTCGTTGGGCTTCAGCGCCTTCTCGCCGATGTCATGCTCACCCAGCTTTTCCCTCACGGCATGCACCAGTTCAGGCGATACGGCCGAGCCGTTGTTCGACCAGCCCTGGCGGACGAAGGTGGCAAGCTCGGCCACTTCCGCGTCATCCAGACGCTGGGCGAACCCAGGCATCGGCAGTACCGACGGCGCCCGCTCGGTGGAGGGCGTTTGCGCGCCAGCCAGGATCACGTGGACCAGGGCGGTGGCGTTCTCGGCATTGACGATAGAAGCACCGTCCAGGCGAGGGAACACCTGCTCCGCGCCCTGTCCTGCCACAAAGTGGCATGCGCCGCAGTTGTCGATGTAGAGCCGCTCGCCCAAGGTCAGGTCCTTGGCAGCGGTGAGCTTGCGAGTGGTGGCTTCGCTGCGCTCGGGGACATGCGGGTTGACGGGCTGGCCGTCCGCGGCAAGGGACTTGAGGTAGACGGCCATGGCCAGCAGGTCTTCGTCACTCATGTGCGAGGTGCTGTTGACGACCACGTCTTTCATCTCACCGGCGACGGAAGCCTTGCTGTTGCGGCCACTGCCCAGGTACTCGACGATGTCCTGCTCGGACCAGTGCTGCATGCCGCGCAGCGCAGGCACCGCCCAGCCGTTGAGTTCGGCGCCGGTCAGATAGCCGCTGGCGTTTTCGTCGAGGCCTTTTTCCTGCATGGTCAGGGCGCGTGGCGTGTGGCACGAGCCACAGTGGCCAAGGCCTTGCACCAGGTAGGCACCGCGAACCAGCTGCGCGTCGGCATCGGCCTTGGCGGCAGTGGTCTCGGACGCTGGCAGCGGCGAGAACAGGCTGCGCCAGTAGGCCAGCGGCCAGCGGATCGACAGCGGCCAAGGGATGTCGTTGGCCTTGTTGGCCTGCTCGACCGGCGCCACGCCTTTCATGAAGTAGGCATACAGCGCCTGCAGGTCGGCATCGCTGACCTTGGCGTAGGACGGATACGGCATCGCCGGGTACAGCGCGCTGCCGTCATGGCCGATGCCGCGGCGCATGGCGCGTTCGAACTCCCCGTAGGTCCAGCCGCCGATGCCGGTGGCCTTGTCCGAGGTGATGTTTGTCGAATAGATCGTGCCGATAGGCGACTCGATGCCCACCCCGCCAGCGAACGGCTTGCCGCCATCGTGGCTGGTGTGACACGCCACGCAGTCACCTGCGCGCGCCAGGTATTCACCCTTGCTCACCAGCTCGGGAGTGATCGGCTGGGTCAGCTGTGCGGTGGCGTCGCCCGTGCGGTTGAGCACGAAGCTCATCGCCCAGGCCAGCAGCGCGACCAGTACGGCCAGCACCAGCAAGACCAGCAGTACGGAACGGGGCTTGGATTTCATCTGCGCGCTCCTCATGCCTGCACCAGCGGACCAGGGTTCTTGATGTACTGATCCTTGATCGCCTGGGCGGCGAACAGGGTCAGCGCGCCGATCAGCGCGGTTGGGTTGGCCTGGAAGTTCTGCGGGAAGGCGTTGCCGCCCGGCACGAACACGTTGTGCACGTCCCAGCTCTGCAGGTAGCGGTTGAGCGCGCTGGTTTCCGGCGAGTCACCCATGATCGCGCCGCCCACGTTGTGGGTGGAAACGTACTTGGTGATGTCCCAGTGCGAGTCCATCGACAGGAAGCTCTCGCTGTAGCTGTCCGGGCCAAGCTCCTTGGTGATGTCCTGGACGATGGTGCGCAGGTACTGCTGCAGCCTGAGCTCGTTCTGTTTCCAGTCGAAGGTGATGCGCAGCAGCGGCTGGCCCCACGGGTCCTTGTAGTTCGGATCGAGGTCCAGGTAGTGGTCGCGGTACGACATGCAGCCGGTGGAGATGCTGATCTTCATCGAGTGCCCGTACCAGTCCTGCATGCCCTCCTTCCAGCCCTGGCCCCACTCCGGGGTGCCGCCTGGCAGTGCGGTGCCGATCGGCGTGCCGGTGGCCTGGGAGCTGTGGATCTTGGCGCCGCCAATCACGCCGTGGGCCGGACCGTCCCAGTTGCCTGGGGAGATGTCGTTGAACATCTGCCCGGTGGCGCCGGCGGTGGCGAACGGGTTGAACTGCTTGTCCTTGAAGAACAGCGTATTGCCGCCAACGCTCAGGAAGGCGTAGTTGCGTCCGATGGTGCCGGTGCCGGTCAGCGGGTCGTACGGCTTGCCGATGCCAGACAGCAGCATCAGGCGCACGTTGACGAACTGGAAGCCCGCCAGCACGACGATCTTCGCGGGCTGGAACACTTCATTGCCCTGCGCGTCGGCATAGGTGACGCCCTTGGCGGTCTTGCCGTCGGCATGCAGGTCGACGCGCAGCACGTTGGCGTGGGTGCGGTAGTCGAAGTTGGGCATGCGCTTGAGCGAGTCCATCACCGCGGTCTGCGGCGAGGCCTTGGAGTAGTTCAGGCACGGGTACTTGCTGCAATAGCCGCAGTAGTTGCACGGCGCGATCTGGTTGCCGTAGGGGTTTTTCCAGGCGCGTGAAACGTTGGCCGACGGGTTGGGGAACGGGTGGTACCCCAGCTTGCGCGCGGCCTCGGCGAACATCGTGTTGTTGAGGGTGTCTTCCAGCGCGGGCAGCGGGAAAGGATTGGAACGTGGCCCTTCGAACGGGTCACCGCCTTCGATGATGCGCCCTTGCAGGTTGCCGGTATTGCCCGACAGACCGCAGATCTTGTCGAACTTGTCCAGGTACGGCTCGATCTCTTCCCAGGTGAAGGGGTAATCGCGGATCTGCATGCCTTCTTCGAGCTGACCACGGGTGTAGGCCTGGTCGGCGTAGGTCTTGAGCTTGATATCGGTCGGCGTGGGCCGGATCAGCACGCCGGTCCAGTGCAGGCCCGAGCCGCCGACGCCGGTACCGGGCACGAAGGCGCCCCACTGGCGGGTCGGCAGTGCCGTCTGGCTGCTGTTGTGGCGCACGGTGAGCGCGCCGTCCTTGGGTGTGACCATGATCTTGTTACGCACGCCGTAGGCATACTGGTCGGCGGGCTTTGGATGGGTGAAGTCGGCGTTGTTGCGGTCTTCACCGCGCTCCAGGGCGCGGACCTTGAGACCTGCCTGAGCGAGCTCGATGCTCATCAGCGAGCCAGCCCAACCGAGGCCGACTACGACGACATCGACTTCGTCATTGGTAATGTTCGACATAAAAAACCTTTGCTTGGCTCTGGCGCGAGGCGAATGGTCAGCCGCGATCGCCGCTGAGGCTGACTGGCCCGAGTGGATACTGGACGTTGTGCTGGGCGACCCATTCCAGGTAGCTGGCACGCGCGCCCGGGAAGCCGATGGCGATCCAGGCCTTCATGCCCTTGTTGCCGCCGTAGATCGGATCGGCCATGTAGCCCTGGCGCGTATGGTTGAGCAGCTCGCTGAAGAAAGCCTTGCAGTTGAGGATGTCCTCGCCATGGGCGGCAAAGTTCACCTCGCCGGCCTGCAGTTGCTTGAGCACCTGGTCCTGGGTGGCAGCCTCGAGCAGCGCGAAGCGCTTGCCGTGGGTGGCCTGGCACCAGGCTTCGGTGGCGGCGATGCCCTTGTGGTAGATCTCTTGAGGCAGGTAGGGCAGCTGGTAGCCCATGGTCGCCGGGGCTTTGACGTCGAACGGGCCTTCGAGGTAGATCTCGCTGCCCAGGTCGCTGGCGAGCTGCTGGTCAAGGAAGATCGGTACGTTGGTTTCCAGCGCGCCGGGGCCACGGCCTTCGGACGGGATCAGGCGATCACAGGCCGACAGGATGAAGGGCCACTCGACAGGGCTGAAGAAGGTCGGCGAATAGCCTTCGAGACTCGGGGCCACCATATCGGCGGCCATGGCCGCGCTAAGGCCCTTGACGGTCACGCCCAGCGCAGGCAGGGCGATCAGGGAAGAAAGCAGAAACTTTCTTCGTGATGTTGGCTTGGACAACAGCATGTAGAGGTCACCTATGACTGCTCACAGAAAACCCGGGACAAGCATGGCAAATCCGTTGCAAAACCCTGAGCGCAGCCGACATCACCCAAGTCACAGGGGGATGTTTCTGGCGTGCGTGGTCCGCGTCGGGACCGGGGCTGGCGAGCCTTGCTGGCTGCTCTACTTGTAGTGGTTGTGCAACGGGGCGGCTGGTAGACCAGCTCTGCATGGAGGGCGCGATACCGTCAGGTACCGGCTGCTCGTCACGGGACCGGAATCGTATCAGCTTTGAGGTGCAATGTAACAATTCGTTTCAGGTGTTTTGTCAAGGTGACAATTGTCGCAGCCTCCAAGCGTGGCGTCAGACTTCCCTGACTTAAAACTGTAACTTTTCAGACATACGATTGACTCAACTCTGACACATATTTCCCCGGTCGGCCTTAGAGCCTTATTACATGGATGAACCGTCTCATGCGTCGTGTCGTATTCAATCAGAAAGGTGGCGTGGGCAAGTCCAGCATCGCCTGCAACCTGGCCGCGGTGAGTGCTGCCGAAGGCTACCGGACGCTGCTGGTTGATCTTGACCCCCAGGCCAACTCGACCCAGTACCTCACGGGGCTGGCCAACGACGACATCCCGGCCGGTATCGCCGACTTCTTCAAGCAGACCCTCTCCAGCAATGCCGCTGGCAAGAAACACCGCGTGGCGATTACCGCCACCGGCTACGACAACCTCGACCTGATCACCGCCAGCCCCGAGCTTGCAGACTTGCAATCCAAGCTGGAGAGCAAGTTCAAGATCAACAAACTGCGCAAGTTGCTGGTGGACCTGTCCGAGGACTACGAGCGTATCTACATCGACACCCCGCCTTCACTCAACTTCTACACCTTCAGTGCCCTGGTGGCGGCCGACCGCCTGTTGATTCCGTTCGATTGCGACAGCTTTTCGCGCCAGGCCCTGCTGAGCGTGATCGCCCAGGTGGACGATCTGCGCCAGGATCACAACGAGCACTTGGAGATCGAAGGGGTGGTTGTCAACCAGTTCACCTCCCGTACCAGCTTGCACCAAGGACTGGTGGATGAGCTGCTGGCCGAAGGCTTGCCCGTGCTGCCGGTGTACTTGAGCAGCTCGGTGAAGATGCGCGAATCGCATGAGGCCTCGGTGCCCCTGGTACATCTGGCGCCGCGGCACAAACTGTCGTTGGAGTTCGTGGACTTGCTCGGCGCGCTTGAGCGCGCCGCCTGATGTTCCCACCCCGGGCGCCGCTGCACACACTCACCCAACGCGGGATTCTGGCGGTGTAGAGCCTGGCATTGGTCTACGCTCAGGGAATCTGTACTGGCGGAGAGCTGCATGAAGATCGTGATGACGAGCGTACTGGTCGACGACCAGGCCAAGGCACTGACCTTTTACCGGTACGTGCTGGGCTTTGACATCAAGCAGGATATTCCCATGGGCCAGCATCGCTGGATCACCCTCACCTCATCGGCGGACCCGGGGGGTGTCGAGCTGGTGCTCGAGCCCGACACCCACCCGGCGGCAAAGGCCTTCAAGGCGGCGCTCAAGTCCGATTCCATTCCCTACACCTCCTTTGGCGTCAGGAGCGTCGAGGCCGAGTACGAGCGGCTGTGCGCCGCCGGCGTGCATTTCACCCAACCCCCGACTGACCTGGGGCAGGTCACGGTCGCGGTGTTCGATGACACGTGCGGCAATCTAATTCAGATCATGCACAAGCACGTGCATCGTTGAGCCGTTACCAGGTAGATGCCAACAGGCTGTAAGGGCAGAAACCTCGAACCAACGCCCACCACGCGGAGTCGGTAGTTAGAGAGGGGCATTGTGCCAGCGGGGTCTGCCCGCTGGGCACTGCCCTGCTGTCGAACCGTTCAAACGTGGGGTCCCATGAATAAACCGCTAGTGCTTTCACATCAGCAAGGCACGCCTGTGCGTGACGAAGACGGCTACTTGCCCTTGGAAGGCTATGGCGCGCTAGGGGATGGGCGTTCGGTGGCTCTGGTCGGATGGGATGGTTCGATCGACTGGTGGTGCGTACCGCACATGGATTCTCCGCCCTTGTTCGACCGCTTGCTGGCACCGGACTCGGGCGGCTTCTTCCAGGTGTGCCCCGAGCAGCCGTACACGGTCGAGCGCCGCTATCGTCCTGACAGCAACGTGCTGGAAACCGTCTTCACCACCGCCGGCGGCCGCGCACGGATGGTCGAGTCGCTGAACAGCGGACCGGCGGGCCGCCTGCCCTGGGCTGAACTCGGGCGCCGCCTCGAGGGCATCGAGGGCGAGGTGGTGTTCAAGGTGAACATCGACTTCGGCACGCAAGCGGACAAGGTCTGTCCCTATCTTTCGCCGAACGATAACGGCTGTGTATTTCACGCCGGCAAGATCCTCGGCATGTTCCTGCACAGTGATCGCCTGCAGGTCGAGCGACAGGACGACCTGGGGGTGCGCGCCCGCCTGCACATCGGTGCCGGACAACGGGAAATCGTGGCGATGGTCGCCGGCCGCGACGAGCCGCTGGTGGTGCCGCCGCTTGAGCTGATCGATGAGCGCATCGACGGTTCGGACCGCGAATGGCGGCAATGGAGCGAAGGCCTTACCTACAACGGCGACTACAAAGCCCTGGTCACGCGCAGTGCACTGGCGCTCAAGCTGCTGTTGTCCTCGCCCAGCGGTTCGATCATGGCCGCGGCCACCACCTCGCTGCCCGAGCGCATCGGTGGTGACAAGAACTACGACTACCGCTTCGCCTGGATCCGCGATGCGGGCTATACCATCGAGGCATTCCTGAGCATTGGCGCGCAGCCTGAGGCCAAGGCGGCGTTCACCTGGCTGATCCATCGCCTGGGCGAGCATGGCCCGCACGTCTGCTACACCCTGGACGGCTGCCTTGGAACGGTCTCGGAAAAACTCGACCTGCCAGGATACAAGCACTCGCCGCCGGTCAAGGGCAACGACGCAGTGGACCAGATGCAGCACGGGATCTATGGCGATATCTTAGAGACCGCTCGCTGCTTCATCGACTCGGGCAACATTCTCGACTCGCGTAGCGCGATGATCCTGGCGGAGCTGGCCGACAAGTGCGCAGACGGCTGGCGACTCAAGGACTCCGGCATCTGGGAGCTGCCCGAAAAGCAGCACTACACGATGTCGAAGATCAGCTGCTGGCAGGCGCTTAGCCGCGCGGTGGAGCTGGCCGAAGGCGGACATTTGCCCACCACCTGCTGCGAGCGCTGGAACCGCGAGCGCCAGCGAATTCTCGAGTGGATCGACGAGCATTGCTGGTGTGAAAAACGCCAGGCCTACGCGTTCTATCCCGGCAGCGAGCGGCTGGATGCTTCCATCGCCATGGCCGTACGTTTTGGTTTTCCGCGCAATGAGCGGCTGCTTGCCACCGTCGAGGCGATCGAAGAAGAACTGGCCTGTGGGGCATTCCACTACCGCTACAGCGAGGTGCACAAGGAGGAAGGCTGCTTCCTGGCCTGTACCTTCTGGCTGGCCGAGGCCAATGTACTACTGGGCCGCAAGGAGCGGGGAACGGCGATGTTCCTGGACGCGGTCGAGGGGCTGAACCGTGGAGTGGGCATCTACTCGGAAATGGTCGACCCCTATACGCTGCAATACCTGGGCAATCTGCCCCAAGGCTTGACGCACCTGGCGTTGCTGGGCACGGCCTGCACGCTGTCGGGCTGCAGCCGCCAGCGCTGAAGGGAAAGCGTGGCGGAGCTGCAATCTGACAGCTCCGCCAGGGCGTTACTCGGTAGGATCTTCGGTGTCGACGTAGTCCGGCTTCTTCGCCAGCGGGAACTGCCGTTGCTGGTCAAGGCTGGCGCGGCGCTTCGCAGGCAAGGGTTCCAGCGGCTGGGCCTTGCCTGTTTCCAGCGCCTTTTCGATGGCTATCAGCACCCGCACGTCGCGCCAGCCCTCATCGCCGTCTGGCTCTGGAGGCACGTCGTTGAGAATGCAGTCGGAGAAGTAGGCCGTCTCGCCGGCGAACTGGTCCACCACCGGGTGGACATGCTCCTGGGTGTCATCGCCGATGGTTGCGCGATAGCTGATGGAAACGCCCTCGCCATAGCCGAAGCAAGGCGACGCGTCGATCTGGCCTCCACACCCGAGCAACTGGAAGCGTTCGCTGTCGGGCAAGGTGTAGCTGACCGTGAACTGCGCCAGGCGCTCGCCGGGGAAGCGCAGGGAGACGGTAACCGTGTCCCAGGTGCGCATCTTGCTGCCAGGGACCTTGGTACCCAGGGCGCTGACCTCGATCGGCTCGCTGCCGAACAGCTGACGCACCATGTTCAACGGATAGGGGCCCATGTCGGTCACCGGCCCCGCGGCAAAGCCATGCTCGGTACGGTGATTGCTGGGCTTGACGGTCTGGGTGAAGGTCGAGGTGAACAACCGAGGATCGCCGAAATCGCCTTTCTGCACACGCTGGATCATCTCCAGGGTACCCGGCTCGCAATGCAGCCGGTAAGCGATCATCAGCTTGGCGCTGGAGGCTTCGGCGGCCTCGATCATGGCCTGGCAGTCATCCTCGTTTGTGGCCATGGGCTTTTCCAGCAGCACATGGATGCCGGCCTCGAGGGCCGGCACGACGAATTCGCGGTGGAGGAAGTTCGGTGTGGCCACATAGACCGCGTCGATTTCGCCAGAGCCCAGCAGCGTGGCGTAGTCCTCGTAGCGGTAGCCTTTGATCCGGTAAGCCTTGGCCAGCTTGTCGGCTTTCTCTGGGTCGCCGGTCACCAGGGCAGTGATGACCGAGTTCTGCGTCTGTCCGACGCCGGGCATGAAAGCGCCTTGGGAAATCGAACCGCCGCCGACAACGGCGTAACGAATCCTGCCTTCGGAATCAGGCATTCGGGAATCTCCTTGTCGATGGGCAGACGACTGACTGCCCCTTCAGGGTTGGCCGTTCGACACGCTGTGAGTTCATTTTGTGTGGTCGCGGCTCCCCCGCCCCTACAACCAACCTGTAGGAACTGGCTTGCCTGTGATCGGCCCCACAGGGGCCGTGAAACCTGCACACCCGATAACCCTGAAGGAATTATCCCGCCGTCTCAGCGCTCCTTACTTGAACACACTCACAATCCCGAGGAGCACCTCATGACCACTCCATTCAAAGTGGGCGACGCCGTCAGCTGGAACTCCGAAGCCGGTGTCATCCACGGCAAGATCACCAAGGTCCACACCCAGGAAGTCGAGTTCAAAGGCCGCAAACGGCATGCCTCCAAGGAAAAGCCCCAGTACGAGGTCGAAAGCGAAAAGACTGGCCACCATGCCATGCACTACGGGGACGCGCTGAAGCACAGCTAGGCCGGCATCCCCAGGGACGTAGGGCGTAATTACTACGGAGCCTCGCCAGTGTCGGCGTCGAACAATCCCTTGATGGTCTCCGCCACGCGCATGCGCACAGCCTCGGGCATCGGTTTGTTCGACAAGGCTTCGTACATCCACAAGCCATCCGCGGCAAGGCGGGCTATGAAGCGCGTCAGCGCCGCTGGATCATCGAGGTCGTCCGGCGCGGGAGCCGCCCACGTATCGAGGAGGCGGTCCCAAGGTGGCGTCAATTCGGGATTCTTGGCGCCTTCGAGGCAGAACAGCAGCTCGGCACGGGTCGCGAGCCGGGCCGAATTACGCACGAAAGCGACGTAACGCTCTGTCGGTGTCGCGGCCTCTGCCCGCTTGCCGGCGTTCGCCACCAGGCTCGCTTCCCATCGATCGGCCAGGTACTGGTTGATGGCCTGGATCAGCGCATCGCGCGACTTGAAGTGGTACATCATGCCGCCGCGCGTCACGCCGGCCTCGCCTGCGACCGAGTCGAACGTCACGGCGGTGATGCCGTCCCGGTCGATGACTCGGATGGCGGCTTCGAGGATCTTGTCGCGGTTACTCACGCGCATGGTCAGGCTCCTTGGCGGTCAATGGGTGGCGGCCGTGTAGGCATGCGAGCCCGGACCATGACGACGCAGCAGCAGCGATGTCACCAGCGTACCGATGGCCAGTACCCCGGCTATGACGTACATCACCATCCGGTAGCTATGGTCGAAGGCCTGCGAGGCGGCCTTGGCCAAGGCTGCCCCGTCAACGCCATCAGCGCGGGCAAGGTGCATCGCCTCGGCGATCCCCACGCGGGCTGCGTCCACCGTGCCTGCTGGCAGTTGCACGTTGGCTGAATACAGCGCCCCGAGGAGGCTTCCCAGCAGCGCGACGGCGAACAGGCTGCCGAACTCGTAGGCCACCTCCTCCACCGACGAGGCCATGCCTGCGCGATTGGCAGGTGCATTACCGACAATGGCACTGGAGGCTACCGACATGACTGCCCCTAGTCCGAGGCCCAGCAGCGCCAGGCCGGCGACGACCCAGGACAAGCCGAGCTCGAGTCCCTGGCTCGCGACCAGCACTCCCACCGTGGCGACCAGCAAGCCTCCACCAATCAGCGGCAACAGCCCGACACGGTGCAGCAGCGCACCCCCGAGCAGGGCACTGGGCAGGCATGCGAGCGCCGACGCCGACACCAGCAGGCCCGCCTGCAAGGGGCTGAAGCCTGCGACCAGCTGGAAGCGCTGGGTGGTGATCAGCTGCACGCCGCTCATGGCGAACAACGTGAATACGGCAGCGAGCACACCCGCTAGAAAGGCGGGATTGCGGAAAATGGCAACGTCCAGCAACGGATACGTCAAGCGGCGCTGGCGCCGGGAAAAGCAGCCACCAGCGACGATCGCCAGTCCCCCTGCCAGTGCGGCCATCAGCCAGGATGGCTGGGCATTGACGGCTTCCTTGATGGCGTAGACCAGTCCAGAGAGCCCTACCAGAGCGTGCAGCGACGAAGTCAGGTCCCAAGGGCGCGACGCGTCCGTTGCGCTGTGCGGAGTCACGGCCACGCCTACGGCAAAGGCCACCACGACCACAGGCACATTGATCAGAAACACCGAGCCCCACCAGAAACGCTCCAGCAAGAGACCGCCGAGGATCGGGCCGAGGGCACTGCCGACGACCGCCAGGGAGCCCCAGACCGCAATGGCTACATTGCGCTCGCGGTCGTCCTCGAAGGTGATGCGGATCAGCGCCAGCGTCGCGGGCATCATGGCAGCCGCGCCAACGGCAAGAAACGCTCGCGCGGCAATCAGAAACGGCGCTGTGGGCGCGAAGGCCGCGCAGAGCGAAGCCAGCCCGAACACCAGCAGCCCGCTGAGAAACATCTGCCGGTGCCCGATGCGATCGCCCAAGGTGCCTGCGCCGAGCAGCAGCCCGGCCATGACCAGCGGATAGGCATTGATGATCCACAGTCCTTGGGCAGTGCTGGCATCAAGCTCGCGCAGCAACGTAGGCAATGCCGTATAGAGCACAGAGTGATCAAGGGTGATGAGCAGCAACGCCGCCCCGACCGTGGCGAGCACGATCCAGCGTCGACATTGCGTTAGTGGCGTGAGCTGCGTGTTCTGCATGGCCGTGCACCTCGCTGGGACGAAGCAAACTATACATTCTAGAATGTATAGTTACAACGACTTTGCAGGGCTTGCCCGACCAGCGTATCGGGTGTGTTCAGAGTGAGGCGAGCAACTTGCTGATTTCGCTTTTCACGCGGTTCATGTCATCACGTCCATACCAGCGGCACTGTGCAATTTCATTGCGCGGCCGGGCACGAACACGACCGCCGAGCGTGACACGATAGATGTAGTGTTCGCGGCGGGCCGAGCGGTAGCGCTTGACGAAACGGATGCTGCGGGCCTTGATGCCGGTTTCCTCACGCAGCTCGCGGAACGCCGCCTCCATGGGCTTTTCACCCGCCTCTATGGTGCCGCCAGGCAAGGTCCAGTCCGCTTTGTGCTTGCGCACGCAGAGCAGCTTCTTGCCTTGATAGCAGAGCACCGTGGCTCGTTTTTTCAGTTCTTTCATCCGTTGAGGCGCCCCTGGTGAGTCCACCTGACATCTGACGGTCCCACCCACCAAGGGTTCAGCCGCCGTGCGCATCCTTGCGCCACGAATGGCCAGCTTGGTGATCACTGGCTGGCAAGGGATTTCATGAAGGTCGCCTTGAACATCTCCATTTGTTCACCCAGTGCCTCAAGCTCTTCCTTCTTCATCAACTTGCGGGCCTGAGGGAACATCTCACCTTCCTCTTCCTCGATGTGATGTTCGAGCAGTTCCTTCACCACCTTGACCCGCCCAGTGAACTCCACGGTCGCTGGATCCGTATTCTTGAGGTCGGGCAGCACCAGGCTGTCGACGGTGCGGTGCTCCTCCTTGGCCTCGTGGTACATGATGGCCTGGTCCTTGCCGCCGGCTTCCTTGAACGCGGGATAGAGAATCTCCTCCTCCAGCTTGGTATGCAGCGTCAGCTCCATCTCCAGCTTGGCCAGCAGATCAGTGCGTTTCTTCACCCCACGTTCGGTGGATTCACTGAGCTGGGCAAGGATACCCTTCACGCGTTCATGGTCGGCTACGAGCAGTTCGATGGCATTCATGGTTGACTCCTGATGGTTCGGACCTTATTCCATCAGGTAGCTGCACCTTCGGTGCCAGCTCGGCTCAAAACTTAATATTCTGGAATATCAATGACTTGAGCGTTCTTCCGGCGCGGGTTGATCGTGCAGTTTGCACGATCAACCTGCCGCTGCCATGCAGTTTGGAAGACTTGAGATCAACCGCGCACGGAGTCGCTCGCGCCGGGTGACACGTCGTCGGCCTCGCGGGCCTTCGGCGCCACGCGCATCAGCAGACAACCCACCACCGCCGACACCAGCGAGCCGAGCAGGATGCCGATCTTGGCCTCGTCGACGAGCTCCGGGTGCGCCGGAAATGCCAGTCCGCTGATGAACAGGCTCATGGTGAAACCGATGCCGCACAGGATGGAGACCGCATAGATCTGCACCCAGGTCGCGCCCTGTGGCTTGGCCGCAAGGCCGGACTTGACCGCCAGCAGCACACCGCAGAACACACCCAGCTGCTTGCCCAGGAACAGGCCCACGGCGATGCCCAGGGGCAACGGCGCGAAGACATCACTCCAGCTCAGCCCGCCGAACGACACGCCGGCATTGGCGAAGCCGAACACCGGCACGATGATGAGCCCGACCCAAGGCGAGATGGCATGCTCGAGCCGGTGCAGCGGCGAGAGCTCGCGACCCTCCTCTTCTGCCCAGTACGGCAGCAGAAATGCCCCGACCACACCGGCCACGGTGGCATGCACACCCGACAGCAAGGTGAAGTACCACAACAGTGCCACGCCGATGATGTACGGCCACAGGGTGAAGACCCGCGCCCGGCGCAATAGCAGCATGGCCACTATCACCGCCCCGGCAGCGGCCAGCGCGACCAGGTTGAGCGAGGCGGTATAGAACACCGCGATGATCGCCACCGCGCCCATGTCATCCAGGATCGCCACTGCCACCAGCATCAGCTTGAGCGACAACGGCGCGTGCTTTCCCATTAGCGCCAGGGCGGCGATTGCAAAGGCGATATCGGTTGCCGCCGGGATTGCCCAGCCATTGGCAAGCTCGGCGTCGCCACCGGCCAGGTACAGGTAGATCAGCGCCGGGAAGGCCATGCCCATCAGCGCTGGCACGGCAGGCAGGCGGCGTTGCTGCCAGGACGCGAGGCGCCCATCTACCAGCTCGCGGCGGATCTCCAGGCCCACCAGCAGGAAGAACACGGCCATCAGGCCGTCGTTGATCCACAGGTGCACGCTCATGGGGCCGAGCTTTTCGCTGAGGGTCACGCCAGTGGAGGCATGGATCAGATGGTGGTACGCCTCTGCCAGGGGACTGTTGGCGATGATCAGCGCCAGGGCGGCAGCGATCATCAGCAGGATCCCGCCAGCGGTCTCACTGGCGAGAAACCGCTGCAAGGTCAAGGACAGTGGGGGTTGTGGAGCGGTCATGAATGTTTCGCCTCGTGCAAAGGGTTGCCCGGGGCGTACAGGTCTTGGATAGCAGACATGCGGACGACAAGACGCCTGAGCCGATCGGCTCGGGCCCATCCGGGCAAGAAATTCAGGGAGGTCGTAGCGAGGACGCTGTTCGCAAGGAACAGGACCGGGCATAGGAATTGACGCAGGGACGCTGCAGCAGCCATGGGAAGCCTCACGGAAAACGAATGAACGTTCTCCGTATACGGGGATGATCCCCGGGCGCACGCAGCACACGCCGAGCGGCAAGCCTAGCAAAATGCACGATTGCGCGGCAAGCCCCTGGCGCTGGCGGCTAGAGCATGCGCTTGAGCAGGCGCTCCAGGCGGGTGTAGCGCAGCCTGCGCAGGAATCGACGCACCAGTTTGGGGTAGCTGCGGGCAGCCTCGAGCTCGGTGAACAGTGAAATGCGCTGAACGCCGGCCTTGAGCGCGTTCAGCTCGGCGTCACGCGAGGCCTGCCATTCCCCCTGCGGGTCGTCGATCAGCAATGCGTTCTCAAGGTCCAGGCTGAAGCCCCGGGGGTTGAGGTTGTTGCCGGTCAGCAGGGTGTAGCGCTGATCGATCCAGATGCCTTTGGAGTGGAAACTGTGCCCCGGATCGTTCCAGAGCAGCAGGTTGAGGCGGCGGCGGATGATCGCGACCTGATGACGCCGGGCAAAAGCACGCAGGTTGTTTTCGTACAGATAGGGCAGCACGGCGCTGGCCGAGAACTTCTGGTCGGGTGCGACGTAGAAGTCGTTGGCGGTCTTGTCACCGACAATGATGTCGACGGTGACACCGCGTTGCAGCGCACGCTCGATCTCGTGCAGCAACACCTTGGGCGGGTTGAAGTAAGGCGTGCACAGCGTGATGCGCGTCTGGCTGGCGGCGATCAGCTCGCAGATCACCCGGTTGAGCGGGTTGTGCCGGCCCACGCCCAGCACCGGGGTGACCTTCAGGCCAGCCGTAGGCTCGGTAACAGCCGTGTCGTATTGCGTGTCGCGCAGGCGGGCGCGCAGCCGCCGGATGTCATCGCGCAGGACGCGGGTGGCAGGCAGGTTCGGCAGGTCCAGGCGGTGGGTGGCCTGCGAGTCCAGCATGTTGTACACGAGGTTGGCCATGGAGTCGGCCAGCGGCTTGCTATCGAGAAGGTGGTAGCGGTCTAGCCGGTACTTGTCGAAACGGTGCAGGTAGACGTTGTTCAGGCTGGCACCGGTGTAGATCACGCTGTCATCGATGATGCTGCCTTTCAGGTGCAGCACCCCGAACAGCTCGCGCGACTGCACTGGCACGCCGTGAATCGGCACCTCCAGCGCATGGCGTTGGCGCTCGGCGTTGTACCAGGCAGCATTGCCTGGCTGCTTGGCCTGCCCCATCAGGCCGCGCTGCGCCCTGAACCAGTCGACCACCACCACGATATCCAGCGTCGGACGCGCCGCCTTCGCGCGGTACAACGCATCGAGAATCTCCTGCCCTGCCTCGTCTTCCTGCAGGTACAAGGCGACGATCACGATCCGCCGCTGCGCCGCCTCGATGCGATCGAGCAGGCAGGCGCGGTAGGCCGCGGCGCTGGGAATGACCTGGATAGCCTGGGGCGAGAGGCTGAATCCTTCGAGAGTGGCGAGCGTAGGGGCTGGTTTCAACGTGGATGACCTCGGATGTCGGTTGCTTGCCAGAATAGCTGTCTGGCGGCCGACTGTCGGGTGATACTCATGTTGAAACATTTCCCCTACCCACTCCACAAGCCGTTTCGCCCCGTTTGCAAGGATCTATCTCAGGTCGAACCTGTCCAGCTCCATCACTTTCACCCAGGCCGCGACAAAGTCCTTCACGAACTTGTCCTTGCCATCACGGCTGGCATACACCTCTGCCAAGGCGCGCAACTGGGCATTGGAACCGAATACCAGGTCGACACGGGTGGCCGTCCACTTCGGCTGCCCGCCACTGCGGCCGCTTGCCTGGTAGACGTCCGGGTCTTCCTCGGTCGGTTTCCATTCCACACCCATGTCGAGCAGGTGAGTGAAGAAATCGTTGCTCAAGGTACCCGGCCGGTCGGTGAACACCCCGTGCTGGCTGCCACGGGCATTGGCGCCGAGCACCCGCAAGCCACCCACGAGCGCGGTCATCTCTGGCGCGCTGAGGGTCAGCAGCTGGGCTTTGTCGATCAACAGCGACTCGGCGGAGTAACGGTATTTGCCCTTGCTGTAATTGCGGAAGCCATCGGCGGCCGGCTCAAGGAATCCGAACGACTCGACGTCGGTCTGCTCCTGGGTGGCATCGGTACGCCCGGGGGTGAACGGGACACTGATGCTGTGACCGGCATTCCTGGCGGCTTGCTCCACCGCGGCACTGCCCGCGAGCACGATCAGGTCGGCGATGGATATCTTCTTGCCACCCCCCTGCGCACCGTTGAACTCACCTTGAATACGCTCCAGAACGCCTAGGACCTTGTCCAGCTGCTCTGGCTGGTTGGCCTGCCAGAAACGCTGGGGGGACAGCCGCAGGCGTCCACCGTTAGCCCCACCGCGCTTGTCGGAACCACGGAAGCTCGAAGCCGCCGCCCATGCGGTCGAGACCAGTTCCGGCACGCTCAGGCCCGACTCCAGCAGCTTGGCCTTGAGCCCGCTGATGTCGCTTTCATCGACCAGCGGGTGATCGACATCAGGCAGCGGGTCCTGCCACAGCAGTTCTTCCTGCGGCAGCTCCGGACCCAGATAGCGCGACAATGGGCCCATGTCACGGTGGATCAGCTTGTACCAGGCGCGGGCAAATGCATCGGCCAGTTGCTCTGGATTGTCCTTGAAGCGCCGGGCAATCGGCTCGTAGATGGGGTCGAAGCGCAGTGCCAGGTCCGAGGTGAGCATCGACGGGGCGTGGCGTTTGCTCGAGTCGAAAGCGTCGGGGATCTGTCCGGCGCCCTCGCCGTTCTTCGGCTTCCATTGGTTGGCACCGGCCGGGCTCTTGGTCAGTTCCCAGTCGAACTTGAAGATATTTTCCAGGTACTCGTTGCTCCACTGGGTCGGGGTCGAGGTCCAGGTCACTTCAAGACCGCTGGTGATGGTGTCCGGCCCCTTGCCGCTGCCATGGCTGCTGCGCCACCCCAGGCCCTGCTGCTCAATGCCCGCAGCCTCGGGCTCGGCGCCGACGGCGGTGGCGGGCCCTGCCCCGTGGGTCTTGCCGAAGGCGTGCCCGCCGGCGATCAGCGCCACGGTTTCTTCATCGTTCATGGCCATGCGGCCGAAGGTTTCACGAATGTCCTTGGCGGACGCGACCGGATCGGGATTGCCTTCGGGGCCTTCCGGATTGACGTAGATCAGGCCCATCTGCACTGCCGCCAGGGGGCTTTCAAGGTCGCGGCCCGGGGCTTCGTTGCGGCTTTCCTCGGTGCCATGCAATTGAGGCTCGGCCACCAGCGGGCCATCGCCAGTACCTGCGTACCGCACATCGCCGCCCAGCCAGGTTTTTTCCGAACCCCAGTACACGTCCTCGTCGGGTGCCCACACGTCCGGGCGCCCACCAGAGAAGCCGAAGGTCTTGAAACCCATGGATTCCAGGGCCACGTTGCCGGTGAGCACGATCAGGTCGGCCCAGGAGATGTTCTGTCCATACTTCTGCTTGATCGGCCAGAGCAGCCGGCGTGCCTTGTCCAGGCTGACGTTGTCGGGCCAGCTGTTGAGCGGCGCGAAACGCTGCTGGCCGGTCCCCGCCCCGCCGCGCCCGTCAGCGGTGCGGTACGTGCCCGCGCTGTGCCAGGCCATGCGGATGAACAGCGGACCGTAGTGGCCGAAGTCCGCTGGCCACCAGTCCTGGGAGTCGGTCATCAAGGCGCGCAGGTCTGCCTTGAGTGCCTGGAAGTCCAGGCTCTTGAATGCCTTGGCGTAGTCGAAATCCGGGTCCATCGGATCAGACAGGGATGAGTGCTGGTGGAGAATCTTGAGGTTCAGCTGGTTGGGCCACCAGTCACGATTGGTGGTCCCGCCGCCTGCGCCTTGATGAAATGGGCATTTCGATTCGGTCGACATCTGCTGGTACCTTTAGGTCGGTTTCACGAGCGCCAGTCTGCGCCGGCGTGGGCCTGCGAACGGTAAGGATAGTTCAGCCAGTGGCGGGTTCTAATAGAGCCGCTATTAGGTGTTGATAGGCTGAGTCTGTCAGGCGATACAGGGTAACGGAGCGCCCTCGGCAGCGATCTTCCATGACTTGTCCCGCACGTTATAGGAGCAACGCCCCGCCCAATGTCACAGTTCACTCCAACTGAAAACCAAGGACACATCCATGAATATTGTGGGCATTCTCGGCGTCGGTGAGCTGACCGAAAAAGTGGTACGCGGCCTGCGCCGCAGTGGGTTTGAAGGCCAGATCCTGCTGTCACCGCGCAATGCGCAACGCGCCAGCGCCCTGGCCGAGGACTGCAGGTGCCAGGTGATGGACGACAACCAGGCCGTGGTCGAGCAGGCCGAACTGGTAGTGCTCGGCGTGCGTCCAGAGGTGCTGGAGCAGGTAGCCGCGCAGGTCAGCTTCATGCCAGGCCAGCGCCTGGTTTCACTTGCCGCGGGAGTTGGCCTGGAGCGTCTGGCGAGGGCTTTTCCAGAGGCCCGGTGCATTCGCGCGATGCTCTCCTACGCCGCGCAGTACAACCAGTCCACCGTGGTGGTCTGCCCTCCCGACGCAGCCTGCGAAGAACGCCTCGGCCCGCTGGGCACGCTGGTCGTGCTGGAGGACGAAAGCGCCTTCGAGCTCGCTACCGTCGCGGCCTGCATGAATGGCTGGTTCTACTTCCTGCTGCATGACCTGCAGCAATGGCTGGCCGACAAAGGCCTGCCGGCCGAGCAGGCCCGCGCGCTGGTGCTGGGCAACCTGCAGGACTGCGTCGCCAGTGCCCAGCATCAACCTGGCCAGAGCCTGAAAGCCTTGGGCGAGGCCATCGCAACCCCCGGCACGTTCACGGCCGATGGCCTGGAGGTGCTCAACCACCAGCCAGTCGGCGCGAGCTGGAATGCGGCGTGCGAAGTGGTGCTCGACGGGTTGTCGAGCAGCCGCTAGGGCTTCGGATCAATCCCGGCCCGCCCACTGATTGCGCGGCCGGGCCGGCGCAAGCGGCACTGCATGGCTCAATTCTCAGCCAGGCTGCGCCGCACCTTCTCCAGCAACTCGCTGATCTGGAACGGCTTGACCAGCATGTCCATGCCTTCATCAAGGAACAGCTGCCGGTTGGTTGCCGTTTCGGCGTAGCCGGTCATGAACAGGACCGGCAGCTTCGGGCGATGCTGGCGGGCATGATCGGCGAGTTCGCGGCCGTTCATGCGTGGCAGGCCGACGTCGGTGAGCAGCAGGTCGATGGTAGGGTCGTTGCGCAAGCAGTCAAGCGCGTCGTCGATGTCTTCCACGGCAGTGCAGCGGAACCCGGCATCTACCAGCACTTCATTGACGAACATGCGCACCGAGGCCATGTCCTCGACGATCAGCAGGTGCTCGCCAGCCCCTTGGTGGTGTTCCAGTTCGCGCGCGGTCTCGACCATGGCCGGATCGCTGCTGGCTGGCAGCATCAGGGTGACTTCGGTGCCGCGCCCGGCCACGCTGCGGATACTGGCGTAGCCGCCGGACTGGCGGGCAAAACCGTAGATGGTCGACAGGCCGAGACCAGTGCCCTGCCCCAGCGGCTTGGTGGTGAAGAATGGGTCGAATACCTTGTCGAGCAGGGTGTGATCGATTCCGGTACCGTCGTCTCGCACCGTCAGCACCACGTAGGGTCCGTCGGCCAGGTTCGGGTTTCCCTTGGTCCATGCCGAGTAGGTGTTGACCCAGATATTGCCGCCCAGTGGCAGCGCGTCGCGGGCATTGATCACCAGGTTGAGCACTGCGCTCTCCAGCTGGATCGGGTCGACCAGGGCAATCGCGGGCTTGTTGGTGAGTTCGAGCTTGAGCGCGATGCGCTCCCCGATGGTGCGCGAGAGCAGTTCCTCCAGCGAACGCACATGTTCGTTGATGTCCACCGGGCGGGTATCGAGGGGCTGCTGGCGGGCGAACGCCAGCAGGCGGTGGGTCAGCGAAGCAGCGCTCATGGCTGAGCTGAGGGCAGCCTCCGTATAGCCCTGGACCTTTTCATATCGTCCGTCGGCAATGCGCTTCTGGGTCAGCTCGAGGCTGGTGATGATGCCTGTGAGCAGGTTGTTGAAGTCGTGGGCAATACCACCGGTCAGGCTGCCCAGGGCGTCCATCTTCTGCACCTGCAGCAGCTGCGCCTCGGTACGCGCCCGTTCGGCCACTTCCTTGGCCAGCTGGGTGGTGGCATCGTCCAGGCGCGCCAGGTGCGAGCGCTCGCGGTGGCGGTGCTCGGTGACGTCCTCGACAAACACCAGGCTCAGCCCCGGCGTGCGGTAAGGCGAAAGCTGCCACTCGGTCTCCCGGGTGAGCCCCTCGACGCACATGTTCAGTGTGCCCTGCCAGCGCTCGCCCGCCTCCAGGCGCAGCCGCAGCTCATCCAGCACGCCCTGCTGGTCGGCCGCGAAACACTCGCGCAGACGCTCCGGGTCGCGGTTGTCCAGGATCAGCTGGGTAAATGCCTGGTTGCATTCATGCACCTTGAAGCCAGCATCGAGCACGGCGATGGGTGCCGAGACATTGACAAAAATCTCGCGGAAACGCGCCTCGCTCTCGCGCAGGGCGTTTTCGGTGTCGCGCACTCGCAGCAGCGTGCGCAAGGTCGCGAGCAGCACGTCGGCGTCTACCGGGTGGATGAGGTAGGCATCGGCGCCAGCGTTGAGGCCAGTGATGATGTCGCCGGTCTGGATCGAGGCAGCCGACACATGAATCACCGGCAGCAATGCGGTGCGGCCTTCGGCCCGCAAGGTGCGGACAATATCGAAGCCGCTCATGTCGGGCAGGTTGACGTCCAGGATCAGCGCGTCGGGGGCCTGCGCGGCGATCATCGCCAGACCGTCACGGCCGGTGCCCGCCTCCGCGACCTGGTAACCGTGCTGCTCCAGGCGCCGGCGCAGGGCATAGCGGGTGGCGACGTTGTCATCGACGATCAGCAAGCGCATGTCACGTTTCATCGGCAGGCTCCTGGGCAATGGCCAGCGGAATGATCACGAAAAAGATTGAGCCCATGCCCGGCGAGCTCTCCAGCCCTACCTTGCCACCCAGCAGGCCGGCAAAGCGCTTGCACAGCGACAGCCCCAGGCCGGTGCCGCGCAGGCGCTTCTGCAATGGCGAGTCGACCTGGGTGAAGTCCTCGAACAGGCTCGCGTGGAGCTCGGGCGCGATGCCGATGCCAGTATCGCTGACGGCGAAGCGGACATGATCGCTGCCTTCAAGGCGCGCCGACACGCGCACTTCGCCGCGCGTGGTGAACTTCAAGGCATTGGAGATGAAGTTGCGCAAGATCTGCGCAAGCTTCTGGTCATCGGTGTAAAGGCGCGGCAGGCCCACCGGTTCTTCGAAGATCAGGTCCACGGCGGTGGCATCGACAATCGGCCGGAACATGCCGCGCAGCGCGGCAAACAGGTCGAACATGTCGAACCAGGCCGGCGAAATGGTGATGCGCCCGGCCTCGATCTTGGCCAGGTCAAGCAGGTCGTCGACCATGTCGCTGAGCTCGCGCGCCGCGGTACTGACAAAGGCCACCTGCTTGTGCTGCTCAGGGCTCAAGGGCCCGTCCAGCTCGTCTGAAAGCAGGCTGGTGATGCTCAGGATCGAGCCCAGCGGGGTACGGAACTCGTGACTCATGTACGACAGGAACCGGCTCTTGAGGTCCGAGGCCTGGCGCAATTGTTCAGCCTGGATGTCGAGCTCGGCATAGAGCGCGAGCACGCCCTGGTTGGTTTCCTCGAGCTCGTCGCGCAAAGCGGCGTTTTCCGCCTCCAGGCGGGCGGCCAGGGCAGCGTGCTGCAGGGTAGGTTCGGGCTCAGCCATGGGCAGGCTCCAGGGCAATGACCAGCACCGTCACATCGTCGCGGCCGCGGGAGAAGTCCCGGTGCAGAACGCTGGCGATCACTGAAGGGTGGCGGTGGACCAGGCCGGGGTACTGCGAGAGGTTCCAACGCGATTGCAGGCCGTCGCTGTGCATGATCAACAGGTGTCCGTCTACGTGAGCATAGTCAAAGCGCTGGGCTTTCCGGTACTGGCCACCGACGATACCCGGCTGCGAGGCCAGGCCGCGGGACTTTTCGGCGTTGAGCAAGGTGCCGGAAATATTGCCGATCCCGGTGAAGCCCAAGGCGCCGCTGGCAGCGCCGTACTGGGCAAGCGCCAGCGCGCCGCCACGGGTGCCGGTCATGGCGTGGTGCATGTCGGCCAGCGCCGTGAGCGAGTCGGCAAACGGTGCCTGGGCGAACGCCACCTCCCCTGCTCGCGCGGCACGTTCGGCTTCTTCGCCATGGCCAAGGCCATCGATCACCAGGGCGCTGAAGCCCCTGTTGTCGATGGCCAGGTGCCAGACGTCACCGCAGGCCGGATCGTCGTGGAGTGAATGCTGGCTGACGCCAAAACGCATGTCGGGCTCGCGATCGCTGCGGGGGAAAAAGCGCGCGAGCAACACCGCGCCGCGGGCATCGGCATACACATCGAACACCTCGGCCTGGCGGGATATCGCGCCCAGGCCGATGCCCTGGGTGCCGCCGGTGGAGTAGCCATCCGTCAGGCATGCCTGCAGATCGAAGCCCTGCCCCCGGTCAACGGCCAGCATCTCGACGCCAAAGCCGCCATGCGGGCGCGGCAGTACCCGCAGGTGCATCTCCCCGCGCCCGGCGTGCTTGAGCAGGTTGCTTGAAAGCTCCGTCGCCACCAGGGCCACCCGACCGGCATCGCGCTCGTCGAAACCATGCTGCTCGGCCAGGCGCTGCGCGGTGCGCCGTGCGTGGCCAACCTGACTGAGGTCGTCAATGTCGAGCACCTGGGTCAGGGTCCCGCTGATACTCATGTCCATCGTGTGATCGTTATCCGCGTGCCCTGGCCTGGGGTCGTGTCCAGTTCGAACTCGTCGACCAGCCGCTTGGCGCCGGTCAGGCCAAGGCCCAGGCCACCGCCCGACGTCCAGCCGTCGGTCATCGCCAGCTTGAGATCCGCAATGCCGGGACCTTCGTCGCGAAACAGCAGGCGCAGGCCAACCCGGCCATGATCGTCGAGAATTTCCCAGTCCATGTCGCCGCCACCCCCGTAGACCACGGTGTTGCGGGCCAGCTCGCTGACTGCGGTCACCATCTTTGTCAGGTCGACCAGTCGCATGCCGCACTCGGTGGCCAGCTTGCGCGCCGTCTGGCGCGCCAGCACCACGTCCTGCTCGATGCGGACCGGTTGGGTACCGCTGCTGCGCAGGTTCATTGCGCGCGTACCCGGTCCTGAAGCAGTTTCATGCCCCGCTCCACGTTGAGCGCCGTGATCACACCGGGCAGGGTCATCCCCAGCTCCACCAGGGTAATCGCCACCGAGGGCTGCATGCCGACCAGCACGGTCTCGGCGTCCATGATCTTGGACAGGCCAGAGATGGTGCCAATCATGCGGCCGATGAACGAGTCGACCATGTCCAGCGCTGAAATATCGATGAGTACGCCGCGTGCGGAGGTGCGGCTGATGCGTTCGGACAGATCGTCCTGCAAGGTCAGGGCGAGCTGGTCATGCATGTCGACCTGGATGGTCACCAGCAGGAAGTCGCCCATCTGCAAAATCGGGATGCGCTCCATAGGCTCAGTTCGCCTTGCTCAGGCTCACGCCAAGTCGCGCCAGGGCCAGTTTCAGGGCGTCTGCAAGGTTTGCCTTGGTCGTCACGCCCTGCAGGTCCAGCCCCAGGTGCACGATGGTCTGGGCAATCTGCGGACGCACGCCGCTGATGATGCAGTCCGCGCCCATCAGGCGGATGGCGGTCACGGTCTTGAGCAGGTGCTGGGCGACCAGGGTGTCCACGGTCGGCACGCCGGTGATGTCGATGATGGCGATTTCCGAACCGGTGTCGACAATGCGCTGCAGCAGCGATTCCATCACGACCTGGGTACGTTGCGAGTCCAGTGTGCCGATCATTGGCAGCGCCAGGACGCCGTCCCACAGCTTGACGACGGGAGTCGACAGCTCCAGCAACTCTTCCTGCTGGCGCTTGATCACCGACTCGCGGGACTTCTGGAAGGTGCGCACGGTGTGCATGCCCAGCGTGTCCAGCAGTTCGGAGACCTGCATCAACTGGTCGGTGAGCAGTGCCGGCTCGTCGCTGTAGCGGCTTTGCAGGAGGGTGAACAGCGGGCCCTTGAGTGCAAAGATGAAGTAGGCGGTCTGGTGCGAATCGTGGCCAAGCAGCGCGCGGCTGGTGGACAGTTTTTCAAGGAACACCCGGACATTGTCCCAGCCTGGGGCCGAAATATTGCTGCCGCTGTTGGTCTCGATGGCCTGCAGCAGCAGGCGCAGGAAGTCGGCGGTCTGCTGTTTGAGCTCGTCGGCCTTGAGATTGCGGGTAGCGCCAGCGGCTTCTTGGCCGCTGATCCAATCGCTGAGCAGTTGTGCCTGGTTGCCTTTGATTGCTTCCAGCGTGCTGTTCTGCAGTGCTGCCATGTGCGTTTTGCTCCTGAACGTATTCGAACCGGCACCCAGAAATCGTCCGGTTCGGGAAACAGTGACATTTGTCAGTGAGAATAGTTGTTCAGGCGGTGTAGGAAATTTCGCCTGTGCGGAAAAGCTGGTGCTAGGTAGCACAATGATTTCACCGTACGCAAGCGTTACCGCGCCTGCGCGGTCGAATGCGCACCTGCACCGATCTTTACCCTGCCCATGAGCCGCACCAGCGAATCGTTGTCTATCGGCTTGCTGAGCAGGAAGCCCTGCACTTCATGGCATTGGTCGGCACTGAGCAGGTTGAGCTGGTCCTCGGTCTCGACGCCTTCGGCGGTAACGGTCATGCCCATGGCATTGCCCAGGTTGATGATGGCCTGTACCACGCTGCGATCGCTCTCGCTCTTGCCCAGCGACTGCACGAAGCGTTTGTCGATCTTGATGCTGTCGAAGGGGTAGGTGCGCAAGTACCCAAGCGAGGAGTAACCGGTGCCAAAGTCGTCCATGTTCAGGCGCACGCCCAGCTCCTTGAGGGCGTTCATGGTATGCAGCGCGCCTTCGATGTCGTTGAGCATGACGTTCTCGGTGATCTCGAGTTCCAGGCGGTGGGCCGGCAGCTGGGTTTCGACAAGCGCCTCGCGCACGTCCCTGACCACGTCGCTGCGGCTGAACTGGGCCGGCGACATGTTGACAGAGACCATCACCTCCAGCGGCCAGTCGCGGGCCCGCGTGCAAGCTTCACGCATCACCCAGTTGCCCAGCAGCACGATCAGGTCGGACTCCTCGGCCAGCGCGATGAACTCGTCAGGGCGCATCAGGCCGCGTTGCGGATGCTGCCAGCGAACCAGCGCCTCGGCTGAAGCCACCGTGACTCCGTCCACCTTGAAGCGGGGCTGGAAGTGCAGCACCAGTTGCCCCCTGGCGATCCCGTCGCGCAGCTCGCGCTCCAGGTTGCGTTTGTCCAGCAACGCTTCGTTGTGCTGCGCCGAAAAATAGCGCCAGGTGCCCTTTCCTGCCGCTTTGGCGCTGTACAAGGCGAGGTCGGCGTACTTGATCAGGTCGGCCGGTTGGCCGCCATGTTCGCGCGACAGCACCAGGCCCAGGCTTGCGCTGATGCGCACCTGCTGGTCCTCCAGCACGAGTGGCGCCCGCAGGCTTTGAATGAGCCGTTCGCAGAACCGGTCCAGAGACTCGCGCGACCCCGGCTGGGTAAGCACCACGATGAACTCGTCACCGCCCAGGCGCGCCACGAGGTCGGCGCCACGCGTCACGCCGTTGAGGCGTGTTGCCACCTCGATCAGCACCGCGTCGCCGGCTGAATGGCCCAAGGTGTCGTTGATCGGCTTGAAGTTGTCGAGATCGAGCATCAGCACCGCCAGCTGAGGATCTTCTCCGGTCTGCATGGCCTGCTCGATAAACCGGAACAGCTTGTTGCGGTTGGGCAGGCCGGTAAGCGCGTCGTGCTGGGACAGGTGCTGGATCTGCGCATGGGCCGCGACTTCGTCGGTAATGTCCGTGCTGGTACCGCGAAACCCTTCGTGCTCGCCGCCACGCAGGATCGCCCGCGCCGAGATTCGGCAAATGCGCAGTTGCCCCAGGCTGTCGTGGTACTGGCAGCGCAGGCTGCCAGCCGCGCCGGACACCGCCAATTGCTGCAACCAGTGCGCCACCCGCCCGGTATCGCATTCGAGCAGGTCCTTGATGGAGCGGTTCATCCAGGCTTCGACGGGGTGCCCGGTCACTTGCGCGAAGCGTGCCGACAGGTAGGTGATCTGCAGTTGTTCGTCAGTTTCCCAGATCCAGTCCGAGGCGCTTTCGGCCACGGCCTTGAAGCGCTCTTCGCTGATCTCCAGCGCATCCCGCGACTCGGCCAACTGATGGTAGCTGCGGTCGATGCGGGCACTGCTGCGCACCGCATAGCGTCCCAGCACGCTCATCATTACCAGAATGAATGCCAGGGCCACGGCCAGCGGCGGCACAACGGCCCACACCAGCTCGCTGCCGGGGCGATGGATCTGCCAGCTCAGTCCATGGCCGGTGTCTGCCAGGGCCAGGTAGCCCCGGTCAGGCGCAACATCGCCGGCGACACTCACCGCAAACCCTCGAAGGCCCACGCTGTCGCCCAGCGGTTCAAGGAAGGCCGGGGTCAGGGGGCGGATAAAGGTCAACACCGAGCGGGGCGCCGGGAGGTGGTGTGGCATCGCGGGCGGACGGATGACCGCGGCGACAAACAGCGCCGGCTGGCCTCGGAACATCACGAAACCGGAAGTGGCCTGATCGCGCTGCGATGCCAGCCGGGCCTGCTGGAGGATCTGCGCCTTGGACCCGGTGAACTGTTCGATCGGTGCGTCACTGAGCTGGCCATCGACCATCGCGTAGCCGGTCTCGCCGTCATCGATGACGAATACACCTTCATAGCCACTGTTGTTGTAGAGCGTTGGACCAACATTGTCTTCGTCGTAGGCCCAGTGCCGGTTGATCGTACCCTCGAGGTGATCGTATCCCACCTGCCAGAAGGCATAGCTGAGCAGAAACGCCTGCTGGGTTTTCTGGAGTCCCTGCAGCGCCGACTCGGCGTAGAAGCGGCTCTGCCTGGCCTCGCGCTCATCCAGCGTGCCAGCGATGCGGTACAAGGATGCGACGCCCACCGCCAGGGCCAGGCCCATCAGTCCTGCGAAAATCAGGATCAATCGTCGTGTGACCACTTGACGACTCGACGCGCGCTTCCCGCTTACTGCTTCCATTCGTTCACCTATGCCCTTGCTGTCCTGGGGTTGACCGGCACAAGGCGCACGTGCTCAAGGCAACTGACGAGAGGCGCCGCAGCCTTCAGGCCGGCGCCACTTCAGACTGCACCTGCAGCGCATTACCCAGCGCCGCGCCCGCTGCCGTGTTGTCGAAAATGCACCAGGTGGGAATACCTGCCTCGATGCTCACCCGCAATTGATCGCCAATCCGCCGGATAAACTCAGGGTCGTAGTCGCTGTAATAGATGCGCGGCGATCCATGCAGACGCCAGTACTGCAAGCCGGACCAGCCCCCGGGCAGGCTGTCGGCACCGAACCGTGCAGGGTCTGCGGCCACTTGGGCGATATGAAGGTCGGTGAGCAACGGCGCGGCCTGGAGCCAGGAAGGATGACGCGGTTCCAGCGCAACGCCGCCGATATAGCGCTGGCGCAACGCTCGCAGGAATCTGCCCGCCTCGGCGGGTACATAGGCAAGCGAGGGCGGCAGCTGCACCAGCAGGCAGCCCAGCCGATCACCCAGTTCGCCGCACTCGTCAAGAAATGCCTGGAGCAAGGCGTCGCAATCGACCAAGCGCTGGACATGGGTGATCTCCTTGGGCACTTTCACCGAAAAGCGAAAGTGCTCGGGCACGGCGTCGGCCCAGCGGCGGTAGGTCTCAGGTTTGTGCGGGCGGTAGAACGAGGTGTTGATCTCTACCGCAGGCAAGGTTGCAGCGTAACGCTGCAGGTGCGAACCCTGCTCGGGAAACGCTGCGAGATAGGCGCGCGACAGGCTCCAGCCCGCGCAGCCGAGGTGAAGAGCGGCCTTGCCGCTCATCGATAGGCCCTACCCCTTGGTCTGCCGGGGGTCTGCCGACCTCGGGTAGGTGCGTTCTTCCTGGATGGTGCCGTCCTGGAGGTGAATCTTCACCGAGGCAGTCTTGCCTTCGAAAAAGGCCGGGAGCATGTTGAGCAGCTCATCCTTGGTGGCGGCTTGCTTGGAGGCCCGTTCGGCTCCGGTCTTTTTCAAGGTCCAGCCGCTTTCGGTATGAGTGACGTGATAGGAATCCATGTATTGCTCCTTTATTTCATCAGTCTTCACGAACAGATGCTGCATAAGCAGTGACAGCGCCAATGCCGCCGGGGTTTCGAAAAATCCGCAGGCTGAACGAAACGCTTTGCGGATTGACCGGCCAAAGGCTTGTGCGTGATGTACCGTGTCGCCGTCTAACCAGGAGGTTCGTTCATGAGCAAGACCCCGTATGTACCGCCCAAGGTCTGGAAGCCCACCCCCGCCACCGGCGAGTTCGCCAGCATCAACCGCCCGGTCGCCGGCCCTACCCACGACAAGGACCTGCCCGTCGGCGAGCATGCGCTGCAGCTGTATTCCCTGGCCACGCCCAATGGCGTGAAGGTGACCATTCTGCTCGAAGAGCTGCTGGCGCTGGGGCACACCGAGGCTGACTACGATGCCTGGCTGATCCGCATCGGCGAGGGGGATCAGTTCTCCAGCGGCTTTGTCGAGGTCAATCCCAACTCAAAGATCCCGGCGCTGCTTGACCACAGCGTGCAGCCGCCGCAGCGAGTGTTCGAGTCGGGCTCGATCCTGTTGTATCTGGCTGAGAAATTCGGGGAGTTTCTGCCCAAGGACCCGGCCGGGCGCACCGAGACGCTCAACTGGCTGTTCTGGCAGATGGGCGCGGCGCCTTACCTGGGCGGCGGCTTCGGGCATTTCTACGCCTATGCCCCTGAAAAATTCGAGTACCCGATCAACCGCTTCACCATGGAGGCCAAGCGCCAGCTGGATGTGCTTGACCGGCGGCTGTCCGAAAGCCGGTATCTGGCGGGTGATGCCTATACCATCGCCGACATCGCGGTATGGCCCTGGTATGGGCAGCTGGTGCGCAACAACGTGTATTCAGCGGCGGAATTCCTCGATGCCCAGTCGTACAGGCATGTGGTGCGCTGGGCCGACGAGATCGCCGAGCGGCCGGCTGTGCAGCGCGGGCAGCGGGTGAACAGGACCTGGGGAGAGGAAGAACGCCAGGTGCCGGAGCGGCATGGGGCGCGGGATCTGGATAGCTGATCCAAGTGCCACGCGGCTCGCTGTGTGGCTGCGCTACGCTGTGTGGCGGTCATGCGCTGTGTGGCGTATAGGTACGTCGCCACACACAGCGGTCCGCGCCGCGTGGGAGCTACCCCACTAGGTGCAGGAAATGCATGTGCCGCTCGTAGTGATCCAGAATGTCGCCGATCACTTCATCCTTCGACCAGCCCATCACATCATGATCCTGCCCGCCCTCACGCAGGTGCACTTCGGCACGGAAGTACTTGCGCTCTTCGTTCGGCGAATCGCTCATGACAAAGCTTGGCGTGGCATACGCATGCGGCCTGATCTCGTAAATGAACTGCTCCTCGGAAGGTCCGACCTTGAGGCTGACACTGCCCTCTTCGCCGTCCTCCACCGTGCAGTCATACCCCTGCCGACGCCATTCCTCGGCCACCGACAGACACGCCGGCCGCGCGACCTCGGTGATGAAGCGCTCGACATGGGACCGCCGCGGGAACATCGCCAGGGTGCGAAGGCGCCGCTGCCAGTTGCCCGCGCCGCGTGAGGCGGTGGGCGATATGGCCAGCGCCTGATGGCGCAGGCCGCGCTTGGTGGCATCGAGCTTGAGCGCCTTGAGCAGGCCGCGCATGCTGAACAGCAAGCAGATGGTAAAGGGCAGCGCACTGGCGATGGTCGCCGTCTGCAAGGCCTTGAGCCCGTCGGCAAGCAGGAGGGCGATCGCCACCAGGCCCATGCTCGACGCCCAGAAGATACGCTGGCGCACCGGGGTGTTCTCCTCGCCGCCCGAAGCCAGCATGTCGACCACCATGGCGCCCGAGTCAGCCGAGGTCACGAAGAACACCACCACCATCACCACCGCCAGCACGCTGATCGCGCTTGAGAACGGGAAGTGCTGCAAGAAAGCGAACAACGCCAGCGAGGTGTCCTGCTCGACCGCCGCAGCCAGGTCACTGAAGCCGTCGGTGAGGATCATGTGGATCGCAGTGTTGCCGAAAACAGTCATCCACAGCAGGGTGAAGGCCGTTGGCACCAGCAGCACGCCGGTGACGAACTCGCGGATGGTGCGCCCCCGCGAGATGCGCGCGATGAACAGCCCCACGAAGGGCGACCAGGCCAGCCACCAGCCCCAGTAGAACAGGGTCCAGCCGCCGATCCAGTCACTGGGCTGGTAGGCGTAGAGATTGAGTGTGCGGCTGACAATCTCGCTCAGGTAGCCGCCGGTGTTCTGCACGAAGGTCTGCAGGATCAGCACGGTCGGGCCGAGCAGGATCACCATCAGCATCAGCAGCACGGCCAGGCTCAGGTTGAGCTCGGACAGCCGGCGGATGCCCTTGTCCAGCCCCGACACCACCGACAGCGTGGCAAGCGCGGTGGTGCCGATGATCAGCGCGATCTGCACCGGTACCGAGACCGGCACACCGAACAGCGAATTGAGCCCGGTATTGATCTGTGCCACGCCAAAACCCAGCGAAGTGGCCACGCCCAGCACGGTGCCGATGATCGCGAAGATGTCCACGGCATGGCCGATGGGGCCATGGATACGCTCGCCGATCAGCGGGTAGAGCGCCGAACGCAGGGTCAGTGGCAGGCCGTGGCGGAAGCTGAAGTAGGCCAGGATCAGCGCGACGATGGCGTAGATCGACCAGGCGTGCAGGCCCCAGTGGAAGAAGGTGATCTTCATCGCCTCGCCCGCCGCGGCCACGGTGCCGCCGTCTTCTATTGGTGGCTTGAGAAAGTGCATGACCGGCTCTGCCACGCCGAAGAACATCAGGCCGATGCCCATGCCGGCCGAGAACAGCATGGCGAACCAGGTGGTGCTGCTGTAGTCCGGGGTGCTGTGGTCCGGGCCCAGCTTGATATCGCCATAACGGCTGACACCTAGAAACACCACGGTGCAGAGGATGACCGCCACGGCAAGGATGTAGAACCAGCTGACATTGGTGATGATCCAGTCCTGGATCACGCTGAACAGCGCCTGGGCGCTTTCGTGGAAGACGCTGGCGTAGACCACCAGCAGCAGCAAGAGGATCGCCGAGATCCAGAAGACCGGCGGGTTGACGGTAGACGGTGTGGCTTCAAGGTCATTCTTGTTGGGCATGTAGGGGAGTCTCCTCGACAGTGTTGCAGGCATTCCCTGGAATCGCTCCAGCCTATCCTCTGACAGGCGATGGCCGCCAGGGTTTAGCCGCTGGCGTCGAGGAGCCCTGAAAGCATCTACACTGGCTTCCACAGCCCCGCCCCTGTAGGCGCGGCCTGGCGTATGCCCCGACAATTCAAAAAACGAGGGTTTCCCATGCACCAGCACACCACCGCGCTGCTCAGCGCCATGACCCTCTCCCTGCTTGCCAGCGCCAGCCTGCAGGCCGCCGACCTGCCCAAGTCGGTCGGCGCCGGTGAGGGGCAGCTGGATATCATCGCCTGGCCGGGCTACATCGAGCGGGGCGAGAGCGACAAGAGCTACGACTGGGTCACCGGTTTTGAAAAAGAGACCGGTTGCAAGGTCAACGTCAAGACCGCCGCCACCTCCGACGAGATGGTCAGCCTGATGACCAAGGGCGGCTTCGACCTGGTCACCGCTTCCGGCGACGCCTCGCTGCGGCTGATCGCCGGCAAGCGGGTCCAGCCGATCAACAACGCGCTGATCTCACGCTGGGACAGCATCGACCCCCGCCTCAAGGGCGCACCCTGGTACACCGTCAACCAGCAGACGTACGGCACGCCCTACCAGTGGGGCCCTAACGTGCTGCTCTATAACACCAACACCTTCAAGACGCCGCCCACCAGCTGGGGCGTGATCTTCGATGCGCAAGACCTGCCCGACGGCAAGCCTAACAAGGGCCGCGTACAGGCCTACGATGGTCCGATCTATATCGCCGATGCAGCGCTGTATCTCAAGAGCACCAAGCCCGAACTGGGCATCCAGAACCCCTACGAGCTCAATGAAGCCCAGTACAAGGCCGTGCTCGAACTCTTGCGCGCCCAGCATGCGCTGATCCACCGCTATTGGCACGATGCGACAGTGCAGATGAGCGATGTGAAGAACGAAGGCGTGGTCGCCACCAGCTCGTGGGCCTACATGGTCAACGGCCTCAAGGCCGAAAAACAGCCCGTGGCCTCGACCATCCCCAAGGAAGGCGCCACAGGCTGGGCCGACACCACCATGCTGCACGCCGACGCACGCCACCCCAACTGCGCCTACAAATGGATGGACTGGTCGCTGCAACCCAAGGTGCAAGGCGACGTGGCGGCCTGGTTCGGTTCGTTGCCTGCGGTGCCGGCAGCATGCCAGGGCAACGAGCTGCTGGGCGCCGAGGGCTGCAAGGCCAACGGCGTCGACCAGTTCGACAAGATCGCCTTCTGGAAGACGCCGCAGGCCGAGGGCGGCAAGTTCGTGCCCTACAGCCGCTGGACCCAGGACTACATTGCGATCATGGGTGGCCGCTGAATGCCCCTGGCCGTCCAGTTCACCGGGGTGTCCCGGGTCTTTGGCGAGGTAAAGGCCGTCGACCAGGTGTCGATCGACATCGAGGACGGCGAGTTCTTTTCGATGCTCGGGCCTTCAGGCTCGGGCAAGACAACTTGCCTGCGCCTGATCGCAGGGTTCGAACAGCCCAGTGCCGGGTCCATCCGCATCCATGGCGCCGAGGCGGCCGGCCTGCCGCCCTATCAGCGCGATGTGAACACGGTGTTCCAGGACTATGCCCTGTTTCCGCACATGAACGTGCTCGACAACGTCGCCTATGGCCTGAAGGTGAAAGGCGTGGCCAGGACCGAGCGCCTTGGCCGCGCCGAGGAAGCCCTGGCCATGGTTGCCCTGGCCGGCTACGGGCAGCGCAAACCGGTGCAGCTCTCCGGTGGGCAGCGCCAGCGCGTGGCCCTGGCGCGGGCGCTGGTCAACCGGCCGCGGGTGCTGTTGCTGGACGAGCCCTTGGGCGCGCTGGACCTCAAGCTGCGTGAGCAGATGCAGGGCGAGTTGAAGAAGCTGCAGCGCCAGCTGGGGATCACTTTCATCTTCGTGACCCACGACCAGACCGAAGCACTGTCGATGTCGGACCGCGTGGCGGTATTCAACAAGGGCCGCATCGAGCAGGTCGACAGTCCACGCGAGTTGTACATGAAACCTGCGACTACTTTTGTCGCCCAGTTCGTCGGCAGCTCCAACGTGCTGCGCGGTGAGCTCGCCCGGGAGCTCAGTGGCAGCGACCAGCCGTTTTCGATCCGCCCGGAGCACATCCGCTTCGGCGAGGCAGCCGTGCAACATGAGATAAGGGTGGACGGCGTCCTTCACGACGTTCAATACCAGGGCAGCTCGACCCGCTTCGAGCTGCGCCTGGACAGCGGCCAACTGCTCGCGGTGAGCCTCGCCAACGACCAATGGCAGACAGCGGCCAGTCCCCTGCGCACCGGCCAGCGCCTGACCGCCCGCTGGCCGCGCGAAGCCATGACTGCCCTGCGTGACAGCGAGGCCTCGCCCTGATGAACACCGCCTCGCCAGCGCGCCCGTCGCGGCGCCTGTGGGACCTGCTGTACCGTCGGCCCAACCTCTACCTGTCGTTGCTGCTGGTGCCGCCGCTGCTGTGGTTCGGCGTGATCTACCTGGGGTCGCTGCTGGGCCTGCTGTGGCAGGGTTTCTATACCTTCGACGACTTCAGCATGACGGTCACGCCGGACCTGACTCTGGCCAACTTCGTCGCGCTGTTCAACCCGTCGAACCTGGACATCATCCTGCGCACCCTCGGCATGGCCGTGACAGTGTCGATCGCCAGCGCCGTGCTGGCCTTTCCGATCGCCTACTACATGGCGCGCCATACCACCGGCAAGACCAAGGCGTTTTTCTATATCGCGGTAATGCTGCCGATGTGGGCCAGCTACATCGTCAAGGCCTACGCGTGGACGCTGCTGCTGGCGAAGGGTGGCGTGGCGCAGTGGTTCGTCCAGCAGCTGGGTCTGGGAACCGTGCTGCAGTGGCTGCTAAGCGTGCCGGGTGTGGGCGGCAGTACCTTGTCGACCTCGCACCTGGGGCGGTTCCTGGTGTTCGTGTACATCTGGCTGCCGTTCATGATCCTGCCGATCCAGGCCGCGCTCGAGCGCCTGCCGCCGTCATTGCTGCAAGCCTCGGCAGACCTCGGCGCGCGACCCTGGCAGACGTTCGTGCAGGTGATCCTGCCGTTGTCGGTGCCGGGCATCGCTGCGGGGTCGATCTTTACCTTCTCGCTCACCCTGGGCGACTTCATCGTCCCTCAGCTGGTCGGCCCGCCCGGGTACTTCATCGGCAGCATGGTCTATGCCCAGCAAGGCGCCATCGGCAACCTTTCCATGGCTGCGGCGTTCACCGTCGTGCCGATCCTGCTGATCGCCGTCTACCTATCCATCGTCAAGCGCCTGGGGGCTTTCGATGCACTCTGACAAGGCTTCGATGGGGCTGCGCATCGCCGCATGGGGCGGGCTGCTGTTCCTGCATTTCCCGATCTTCATCATCTTTCTCTACGCCTTCAACACCGAGGATGCCGCGTTCAGCTTTCCGCCCCAGGGGCTGACCTTGAAGTGGTTCGCGGTGGCCTTCGCGCGCAGCGATGTGCTGGACGCCATCGTGCTGTCGCTGCAGGTGGCCTGCATCGCCACGCTGACGGCCCTGGTGCTGGGGACACTGGCAGCGGCGGCGTTGTACCGGCGGGCGTTCTTCGGCAAGGAGAGCCTGTCGTTGATGCTCATCCTGCCGATCGCCCTGCCCGGCATCGTCACCGGCATCGCCCTGCTGTCGGCATTCAAGGCGCTGGGGATCGAGCCAGGCGTGCTGACCATCGTCATCGGCCATGCGACCTTCTGCGTGGTGATCGTCTACAACAACGTCATCGCCCGCCTGCGCCGCACTTCGCACAACCTGATCGAAGCGTCCATGGACCTGGGCGCCGACGGCTGGCAGACCTTTCGCTACATCATCCTGCCCAACCTCGGCTCAGCGCTGCTGGCCGGGGGCATGCTGGCGTTCGCCCTGTCGTTCGACGAGATCATTGTCACCACCTTTACCGCAGGCCATGAGCGGACCCTGCCCATCTGGCTGCTCAACCAGCTCAGCCGCCCGCGCGATGTGCCGGTGACCAACGTGGTGGCCATGCTGGTGATGCTGGTGACCATGCTGCCGATCCTCGGCGCCTACTATCTCACCCGGGGCGGTGAGAGCGTGGCCGGCAGCGGCGGCAAGTAACGATCGGCTATGCGGCGCAGCCTGGGGTCACTTGCACGGATGCACGGCTGCGACGGTTGCAAAATCGGCCGCCACAGTTGTTAATCCAGCACCTGCCGCGCACTGCCGCGCCACGAACACAGATACGAGAAGCAAGATGATCGAAGTCACCGAGGTTTCCATCGCCCAACTGCGTGCCGCGCTCGAGTCCGGCCAGACCACTGCGGTCGAGCTGGTCACGGCCTACCTGGCCCGGATCGATGCCTACGACGCACCCGGCACCGCCACCGCGCTCAATGCAGTGATCGTGCGCAATCCCGAAGCGCTGAAGGAGGCCGAGGCGTCCGACGCCCGCCGTGCCCAGGACCAGGCCCTCGGCCCGCTGGACGGCATCCCGTACACCGCCAAGGACAGCTACCTGGTCAAGGGCCTGACCGCCGCGTCCGGCAGCCCGGCCTTCGCCGAACTGATTGCACAACGCGACGCCTTCACCATCGAGCGCCTGCGTGCTGGCGGCGCCATCTGCCTGGGCAAGACCAACATGCCGCCGATGGCCAATGGCGGCATGCAGCGTGGGGTCTATGGCCGCGCCGAGAGCCCGTACAACGCCGGTTACCTGACCGCCCCGTTCGCTTCGGGTTCGTCGAACGGTGCCGGTACCGCCACCGCCGCCAGCTTCTCGGCCTTTGGCCTGGCCGAAGAGACCTGGTCCAGCGGCCGCGGCCCTGCCTCGAACAACGGACTGTGCGCCTATACACCCTCGCGCGGAGTGATCTCGGTGCGTGGCAACTGGCCGCTGACACCGACCATGGATGTGGTCGTGCCCTACGCCCGTACCATGACCGACCTGCTCGAAGTGCTGGACGTGATCGTCGCCGACGACGCTGATACCCGTGGCGACTTGTGGCGTCTGCAGCCGTGGGTGCCGATCCCCAGCGCGTCGTCGGTGCGTCCGCCATCCTATCTGGAACTCGCGGCCAAGCCTGACGCCTTGGCGGGCAAGCGCTTTGGCGTGCCGCGGATGTTCATCAACAAGGACGAACAGGCTGGCACCAGCGAAACGCCTGGCATTGGCGGCCCGACCGGGCAGCGCATCCATACTCGCCCCACCTTGATCACCCTCTGGGAGCAGGCGCGCCAAGCCCTTGAGGCGGCCGGTGCCGAAGTGCTGGAAGTGGATTTCCCGCTGGTCTCGAACTGCGAGGGCGACCGCCCAGGAGCCCCGACCGTATTCAATCGCGGGCTGGTGTCCGAAGCGTTTCTGCACCATGAACTGTGGGACCTGTCGGCCTGGGCCTTCGATGATTTCCTGCGCGCCAACGGCGACCCCAAGCTCAACCGCCTGGTCGACGTCGACGGGGCGAAGATCTTCCCGCATGACCCTGGCACCCTGCCCAACCGCGAAGGCGACCTGGCGGCAGGCATGGACGAGTATGTGCGCATGGCCGAGCGGGGCATCACCCCGTGGAATGAGATCCCGACCCTGCCCGACGGCCTGCGCGGCCTGGAGCAGACCCGCCGCATCGACCTCGAGGACTGGATGCAGACGCTGGGTCTGGACGCCGTGCTGTTCCCCACCGTCGCCGACGTGGCGCCTGCGGATTCGGACGTGAACCCGCAGTCCGCCGACATCGCCTGGAGCAATGGCGTGTGGGTGGCCAACGGCAACCTCGCCATCCGCCACCTGGGGGTGCCGACCGTCACCGTACCCATGGGCATCATGGCCGACATCGGCATGCCAGCCGGCCTGACCTTCGCCGGCCGAGCGTACGATGACTCCGCGCTGCTGCGCTATGCCGCGGCATTCGAGGCCACCGGCTCGCGGCGCCAGGTACCGCCGCGTACGCCGGCACTGGGAGGGGTCAAGGGAAATTGATCTGAATCATCGGCAATGGCCAGTGGTCACTATCAGGGAGAGCAGGAAGAAGCCAACGCAACGGAGGTAATCCATGAGCCTTGCAATGACCCTCTTCAGCCTGATTGCCGCCTGGTTTTCCGTAGCCTTGGCAATGTTATGGGGCGTAATGCGGATCATGCGGTGGCACCAGCCACCATTGGTGCGACGTCCCCGCGCGCAGAAGCCGCGGCAGCTGGTTTACCAGCACTGACCCGACTCCCTTGAGCAATACCCGCCTGATCCTGCCCGGCACTGCCGGGCGGGATCTCGGCATGCGCGCGGTATCAGCCAGTCTTCCGCAGACCACCCCCATGCCGCCTGGCCCCCGCCTGTGCACGCTTATCCCTTCGATTGAACTCTTTCACCGCTTGCCCCGTCCCCCTAATGAACACCTAAAAAACCGTCGCTGGGCAATCTGCGTTGTATGCCTGCGTCCTATCAGCAACAGGGAGACAGTAATGGACAAGACAGACCATCCAGTGTCATCGCCACCTACCGATGCCGCGAAGGACCATCTGCAGAACATCGCCGGTGAGGCGAACTCGTTGCTCACCGAAGCCAAGGAACAAGGCAGCGAGCAGTTCGAGCATTATCGGGACTTTGCTGCCGAACAACTCGACACGCTGGTGGAGGGCGCGCAGTCGGCCGCATCCGCGCTGGAGGGCAAGGACAGTCTCGGCCTATCGAGCTACCTTGGTGACCTGGCCCGTTACCTGGGCGAGTTTTCCCATCAGGTTCGCGACCAGAGCGCCGAGCAGCTGCTGCAAAAGGGCACGCAACTGGCGCGAGATAATCCAGCGGTGTTTCTCGCCGGCAGCGTAGCTATCGGATTCGGGCTTTCGCGATTCCTGCGGGCCAGTTCCAGCCACGGGCCGTCTTCCAGCGGTTCTTCGTCATCAAGCGGTTCTTCGTCATCCGGGGCTTCAGCGTCCTCTCCACCGAGCGCCTATGGCGCCACCAAGCCCTATCAGTCGCCAGTCCCCAAAACGCCGCAGGTGAACCCGGGCCGATCGAGCGATGTGTCGACACATGAGCCGTTCACACCGGTTGATCCGCTGGGCACGGGCGTGGGCGCGCCAAGTGACGGGCCGGTCAAGAACGATCCTTACAAAGGAGGTGTGTAATGAATCGCGACCCGCTCAACAATCCCGGCGCTCCGCTGGACAGCCCCGCCGCCCATGACAATGGCTCGATTGGCGGCCTGCTGCGTCAGCTGATGCACGAGGTGCCCGAGCTGTTCACCAAGGAACTGGCGCTGGCCAAGTCCGAATTGCAGCACAATCTCAATACGCTCAAGGCGGGTACAGCCGCCGTGGCCAGTGGCGCGATCGTCGTTCTGGCCGGGTTCATCATCCTGCTGCTGGCGGCCGTGTACGGCCTGGCCACGGTGCTTGCGCCATGGTTGGCCGCGCTGATCGTTGGCGTGGTGACTCTGATAGTGGGCTTCATCATGCTGCAGTCGGGCAAGAAACAGTTCGAGCCGTCGCACCTCACCCCTGACCGCACCCTCAATGCCATGCAGCAAGACAAGGAAGCCTTGAAGAGGAAACTGCCATGAGTACCTCGATCGATCATGAATCACAGAAAGACCCTGATGTGCTCGAGCAAGAGATCAATGCCAAGCGCGAGCGCATCAGCGATATCGTCGACTCGCTTGAAAGCCGCCTGAGTCCGGGCCAGCTGTTCGACCAGGCGCTGGCCTATACCAAGGGCAATGGCGGTGAGTTCTTCGGCAACCTGGGCACTACCCTGAAAAACAACCCCGTTCCCACCGCGCTGACTGCCGTAGGCCTGGCATGGTTGGCGATGAACCAGAACCGTCCGTTCAATCCGGGTCCTGCAAGCCATGGACCTGGCCTCGGCGACACGCTCAGTGGGGCGGTCGACGCCGTCAAGGGCGCTTTCTCGCAGGCGGGGGATCGACTGCACAGTGCTACCGACAGCGCCAAGGACGCCCTCTCGCATGCCGGTGACCGCCTGCACAGTGCCACCGACAGCGCAAAGGCCAAGGCCTATGACCTCAAGGACAAGGCTACCGGTCTCAAGGACAAGGCCAGCGACCTGACCCACAGCACCAGCGACTCGCTGGGACAGACCACCCAGTCGATGCGCCGCAGCGCGCATGATGCCCGTGACCAGATCAACCATGGAGCCGACGTCGTGAAAAGCCAGTTTGACTATCTGCTCAAGGAGCAGCCCTTGGTGCTTGCAGCCCTGGGAATCGCATTGGGCGCCGCGATCGGTGCCGCGCTACCCTCCACCCGCAAGGAAGACGAACTGCTGGGCGATGCCAGCGACAAGCTGACGGGTACGCTCAAGGCCAAGGGTGAGGAGGTCTACAGCCAGGCCAAGGAGACGGTGAAGCAGACGGTCAACACCGACAACGAGCCGCCTCGTACCGGGCCGGGTAGTCAGACTGGGCCCGGGAGCACCACCTCTGGGCCAGGCAGCAGCCCGACCGGGCCAGGTAGCTCGACTACGGGGGCAGGTGGGACTGATCTGTCGTCGGGGTTGGGATTCAACGAGAAATAACGGCAGTGAATCATCGCGGCGGCTTGTCGGGACGCCGAACCGCCGCGATGAGGCCCTGATGGACACCCCAGACCACCCTACTCCCCCAGCAACTCACTCACCCGCGCAACCAATGCATCGGCCGTGAACGGCTTGGTCAGCACCCGCATTCCCGGCTCCAGATGCCCGTGCCCAACCGCGGCACTCTCGGCATACCCCGTGATGAACAAAGTCTTCAAGCTCTTGCGGATCTCCCGCCCTGCATCCGCCATCTGCCGGCCGTTCATCCCACCCGGGAGCCCCACATCCGTCACCAGCAGATCGATGCGAACATCCGAGCGCAGTGCCCTGAGTCCGGCGAGGCTGTCGTTGGCCTCGATCACCGTATAGCCCAGATCCCCCAGCACGTCCGCCAACAACATGCGCACCGTGGGCTCATCGTCTACGATCAAGATCGTCTCGCCACGGTCGACGAGCGTCGTCAGAGGAGCCTGGGTATCGCGCTCTTCTTCAGCCGCCACACCCGTGTACTGCGGCAGATAGATGCTGACCGTTGCACCTTTCCCGACATCGGACTGAATCCGTGCCTGTCCGCCTGACTGCCGGGCGAACCCGTAGATCATCGAGAGGCCGAGCCCCGTCCCCTGCCCGATCGGCTTGGTTGTGAAGAAGGGATCGAAGGCTTTGGCGATCACCTCGGGGGGCATGCCCATGCCGGTATCGGCCACGCACAGCGACAGGTACTGCCCTTCAGGTATGTCATAGATATGCGCGGCCGCAGCATCGACCCATCGATTGGCCGAGGTAATGGTGATGCGCCCGCCGTCCGGCATGGCATCGCGGGCATTGATGCACAGGTTCAGCAGCGCGTTCTCAAGCTGGCTCGCATCCACCAGGATCGGCCACAGGCCCGGGGAGTTGACGGTCTCGACAACGATGCCCGGCCCTACCGTGCGCTGGATCATCTCGGTCATGCCGGCTACCAGGGCGGCGACGTCGGTGGGCCGTGGGTCGAGCGTCTGTCGGCGCGAGAACGCCAGCAGGCGGTGGGTCAGGGATGCGGCACGCTTGGCAGCGCCCTGGGCCGCCGCCATGTACTTGTCGACCTCCGTCAGCCGCCCTTGGCGGATTCGCATGGCCATCAGCTCGAGCGAGCCGGAGATACCCGCCAGCAGGTTGTTGAAATCGTGCGCCAGGCCCCCAGTGAGTTGCCCGACGGCTTCCATTTTCTGCGACTGACGCAGCTTCTCTTCAGCTTGCATCAACTCGGCCGTGCGCGTGGCCACGCGCTGCTCCAGGGTCTCGGTGATCGCCCGCAGCGCGGCAGTGGCGCGGTCACGTTCAGCTTCCAGCACGCGGCGGTCCTGCACGTCGATCAGCACGCCCGGAAAACTCAGCGGCGTGCCGTCTTCTGCCTGGTCTACCCGCCCGTTGGCCTCGATCCAGTAATACTTGCCGTCCTCCCGCCTGACCCGGTACTGGTGCGCATAGGCGCCGCCCCGGGCCGCAGCCTCATTGATGGCCACGATCAACGCGTCCCGGTCGTCAGGGTGAACCGTCTCGACCACCTGCCCCAGGCTGATGCCGTCGCGGCCCAACTCCGGATCAAAACCAAAAGCGCGCGCGAAGGCTTCGTCGACCGTGAAGCGATCGCCCGGCATATCCCAGTGCCAGGTGCCGATGATGGCCCCGGCCGCCAGGGCCAGCTGGACGCGCTCGGCATTCTCGCGAGCCAGCGCCTCGCTCGCGCGCAGGCGCTCCTGGGCATTTCGCCGTTCGGTGACATCGCTGAAAAACAGGCCGATCTGCCGCTCTACAGGGTCGCCAACCCTCACGGCGCGCACATCGAACCAGCGCTCGAACGCCTCGGCATAGTTCTCGAAATTGGCCTGCTCGCCGGTCTTGGCAACGTGCCCATACGCCTCGAACCAGAACGGCTCCAGGTCGGGTGCGTACTCCGTAACCCACTTGCCGCGCAGATCCACGCCCGACTGGCGCTCAAACGCCGGGTTGACCTCGACGAAGCGGTAGTCCACCGGATGATCATCGGCGTCGAACTTGACCTCGACGATGGCAAATGCCGCTTCGATCGAATCCACGATCGCCTTGTAGCGCTCCTCGCTCTTGCGCAGCGCGTTTTCGACCGTACGCACCCGCGTGAAGTCAAGCATCGCTCCGATCATGCGCAGGGCCCGCCCCTTGTCGTCGCGAATCACATGACCCCGGTCCAGCACTTCGGCGTACGAGCCATCCCAGCGGCGGAAACGGTAGCCATCGGTCCAGGCCGTGCCGTCGCCATCGATCACCGCATGGATGGAGGTGAAGATACGCTCACGGTCTTCGGGGTGGATGTTGGCGATCCACCACTCGCCGGACATGTCGGCGTCCGCCAGGCGGTGTCCATAAGCCTCTCCCAGCGCGTCGTTCCACAGCACCTGATTGCTGCTCAGGTCCCAGTCCCAGATCGCATCGTTGGTGGCCTTGGCGGCCAGGCGATAGCGCTCCTGGGTCTGCTCGACCGCGAGGCCCGCCACATGCGCCTGTATGCGCTCATTGATGGCCGATGGCACCCATTGCGAAGAGGGATCGGGTTGCCCCGCACGTTGCGCATCGATGCCTGCGTCTGCAAGAACGGAGTGCAGACGCGCGACCTCTGCCTCAAGTTCTTCCCGGGTAAGATGTTTCAGAAACAGGCCCATCCGTGCGTGAGTGATACTGGCGATAAAGTTAATCGTTTTTTCTGCGGGCCGCCATGGAGCTCGATCGGATCTTGCCGGGAAAGACGTGGTCAGATTCCCGGCAACCGGTCAAGGCCACCTGCACATACAGGCGGGCTTTTTTCTTCAAGGAGAATTCATGCCTGCAACCTACGCAGCCGCTGCCTACCGCCGCTCGACACGCCTGACCTTTTTCGCGGTCGGCTTTACCATGGCCGCCTGGGCACCGCTGGTGGCCTATGCCAAGCAACGGCTCGAGCTTGGCGATGGCCTGTTTGGCAGTCTGCTGCTGTGCATCGGGCTTGGCTCCTTGGTGAGCATGCCGTTCGCCGGGCGCATCGCCAAGCGCATCGGGCTGCGCCGACTGATGCAAACGGCCGGCGTGTGCTTCAGTGCCGCACTGCTGGCACTGAGCGTGGTGTCGTCGCCCTGGCTTTTCGCCCTGTCGTTGTTCGTCTTCGGCGCCTGCCTGGGCGTAGGAGACATCTGCGTCAACTTGCAAGGCGCCATGGTTGAAAAAGCTGCGAGCGAACCCTTGATGTCTGGCTTTCATGGCCTTTTCAGCGTAGGTGCCTTTGTGGGGGCCGCTGGTGTGACCCTGCTGCTGAACCAGGGTGCTGCGCCTATTCAGGCAGCCGCCTGCGCAGCGACCATCGCCGTGCTCTTCCTGGCCTTGGCCTGGCGCTACCAGATCCGGCACCTGGATGCGCTCGACAATGCCGGGTTCAAGTGGCCCAGGGGCGTGGTCATGCTGATTGCCGTGCTGGCGTTCGTCTGCCTGCTGGTCGAGGGCGCCATGCTGGACTGGAGCGCGCTGTACCTGGAGGGCGTGCATGCCGTGCCGCTGGACAGCGCGGGGATTGCCTACAGCGTGTTTACCCTGACGATGGCCTGCGCACGCCTGGTAGGCGACAGATTGGCTCGGATGCTAGGCGACACCCTGTTGCTGGGTGGCGGCGCGGTCATTGCCCTGATCGGGCTGGTACTGGCGCAAACCCTTCCCCTGAGCGGCGCCCTGGCAGGCTTCGCGCTCGCCGGCCTGGGCCTGGCCAACGCGGTGCCCGTGCTGTTCCGCGCGGCGCTGCAGCAGAACCGGATGCCCGCCGCCAGCAGCCTCAGCGCGGTTGCGACCCTGGGCTACCTGGGCGTGTTGCTCGGTCCCGGCTTTATTGGCCATATCGCCGAGCTGACCTCTCTGCACACGGCGTTCTGGTACTTGGCGGGGACCCTGCTGTTGCTGTGCATGCTGGCCCGGACGGCGGTTACCCGGGGGCTGGAGTCGGCGTGAGCATTGCCGATCACGGGACCGCTCCTACGAGCTGCAACGAGAGGAAAAGTGCTTCATCAAAAACCTGCTAGCGCTGACGTTTGCTCCTGGATGTCGAAGTTAACTTCGACAGCTCTAGAGATCCGAAAGACTGTAGGGCTTGAGTTCGGCAATCTGGGCAGAAGAATCAAATGCTCCACAGCCTTCACTTTTTGCAGGTGATCGAGGGTATCAGGGCCGCCGAACATCAGTGCGGGGACGAAGCCGTACATTTCGTCATGTCCCAGAGGGCCAATTTTTTTCTTGCCGGCTTGAAAAGGTTCCCGTAATCATTGTATTCGATCTCCGTCGACAGCAAGAAATTTCGCAGCGTCTTATCCATATCATTCCCCGCTGCCGTGGAATCGCTTGTCGAATAACGGGAAATGCAGCTGATTATATCGAGAGACGGGCCTGTCTTTTCGCCCCACAGATAAAGGTCGCAGAATGCGCCACGCGCAATCAGATGATAGTTGTCACGCTCCTCCAGCCCCGTCCCTGCAATCCACGATGCTACTACCCCTTCATACTCCTGAGGATTGACCATCCAGAAAATGCCGTCGCCGTAACCGCTCCAACCATGCTCCAGCCAGTACTCTAACAACTGATCGGGCAGCTTTCCTTTATAGCGCTCTATACTCGACAGTGGCACTTCCTGTCGACATACAGGCCCGCCGAACTTCTCCAGGAACCTAGCGAAAACTCTATCCATTTAAAGCCCATTCACTACTTAGCATTTATGTAGCCTAACATTAAGTAATGTGGATTGACGGATCGATGGAGGTAACTTTTCTCAATCGCTTAGTGACACCATCCGAAGGTCTTCCCAGGCTCTGTATGATATAGCGGTGCCTGCGACATCTTTTTCAGACAGAGCCTAGCTCGTCGGTCAAAAGCCTCAATGCAAGGCAAGATTCACGGCGCCAGCCACGCCGCCAGAATCACCGGCAACAGCACGAACGACAGCACTGTCGAACACATCACCAGGTTCGCCACCTGCTCGGGCGAGCGATTGGCCCTTACTGCCATCAGGTAGTTGAACACCGCCACCGGCATCGACGACTGCACCACCAGCACCGCATGCGCCAGCGGCTCCAGCCCCAGTGCAAGACCCAGCCCCCACCCAACCGCGGCGCCGAGGGTAATCCGGGCGCCACCCAGCAGCATGCCCTTGCCTACATGATTGAGCTTGATACTTGCCAGTGACACCCCGAGCGTCAGCAGCATCAATGGGATTGTCATTCCACCCAGCAAGTCGACCGTGTTGCCCAGCCAGCGTGGCAGTTCAAGGTCCAGGAAGATCACCGGCAGTGAAATCGCCAGGCTGATCACGATCGGATTGCGGACCAGGTCCCGTGCCGAAGTGGCTCCCCCTGAAAGCGCGATGCCCACAGTGAACTGGAAGATCGACAGCGTCAGGAAAAACGCCACCGCGAGTGCCAAACCATGTTCGCCGAAGGCATACAGGCTGATCGGCAGGCCCATGTTGCCCGTATTGGGAAACATGAACGCCGGCACCAGCACCCGCCAGTCCTGGCGAAACAGCCGGCTCAACACTGTGCCCAGAATGCCCATGCTCACCATCGCCAGCATGCAGGCAACCGCCATGCTGGCGAACGCCTTGGCATCGAGATCGGTGCGCGCCAGGGTGGAAAGCACGAGGCTCGGCGTGCCAATGGTCATGACCAGGCGCGCGATGAAATCGGTGGGATAGGCATGACCGCTACGGGCCCAGGCGTAACCGATGCCGGCGACGATGAAGACGGGAGCGAGTACCGCGAACAACTCAGCCAGCATGGCAGTGCATCTCCAGGAAAACGGCCATCCTAGAAGCTGATTGCAGGATGTTGCAAGACGAATAATGGGCTAGACCCTTCATATGCAAGAAAAGGCCGCAATGGCGACCCTTTCTTGTATCTACTGAGTGCTCGCCGGTCTGCCAGATCTAACGCACGGGCCCCGTCATCATCCCGTGCGCCACGTCCTCGACCAGCGCCTTGGCCATCCCGCTGAGGTAATGCGCCCCCCAGACCATCTGGCCGTTGCCATCGACGCCGGCGTCAAGGGTCATCTTGTAGACGCAGTCCAAGAGCGCTGACGCCTGCTCAAGCGCATATTCGGCGTCGTGTCCCGGCTGGACTTTGAACAACCGGTCCGCGATCTTCCCGCCGACGCCCTCGCCGAACGTGCCAATGCCAGAAGTTTTCAGTTCTTTCAGTTTCATGCTGCTGCTCATACCTAACCTCCAGACGTGCGCCCAGAGCAGACACCTCTACCCCGCCGCACGCCTTCTCCAGTAGGAGCGGGCTTGTCGGAACGCCGAACCGCCGCGATAAATCCAATTCGGACCCGGATCAGTACACAGCCCGCACCCGACTCAGCGCCATCTCAACCAAGGTGTGAGCATTTTCAATCTCATGCATCGCCGCCAAGGTCATCACCTGCCCAGCAGGTTTGGGATGGAGCAGCACCGTCTGCTGCGCAACAGTAAGGGCGCAGACCAGGTATTCGGAAGTCTGGAGAAGCAGGGTTTCGATGGAGGGGCTTGAATCTGTTTCAAAAGGAGGATCTGGAACGATCTTCAACATGATGGAGCTCCTGTTGGTTGTCTGGAGCCAACACACATCTGCTGTCAAACAGAAAGGTGGCAGCTATACGCGGGTTGACAGACCGGCAACAGGAGAACCGGCGCACAGAAGTGCCCCACGTACAGCCGCCATAGCATGGAGCGCACGTGACCTGTAGATGAATCCGGCCTGTCAAAACCGATCGTTGAATTGCAACGACCGGCCGAGACTAGACCCGCAATATCATCACCGCAAGCGCTCGAAGGCGGTGGCAGGATAATTCGGAAATGTCCTACACGATAGAGAATAAGTCTGAAAATTTTTGCATTTTTGTCGACCAGTTCCTCGTTTCTGCAGGGCGTATTAAACGGGAACGAGCGAGCAGTGTTTATCACTCGGCAGGCCACCAGAAACGACACTCTGCTCTCCGTTCGCGTCCTGCGCGGACAGGCGCACAATCCGTGAATGGCCGGATACCTGAAGATGGGCTATGGCTTAGAGACACGCATCACGTAAGAAATGGAGGAAACGAGAATGGCCAAATGTCCAAAGTGCCAAGCAGAAATCCCCGAATCCAGCGACCTGAAAGCAGGCGAAGCAGCCTGCCCCAAATGCGCCGCGCAACAGGACCGCAAATGGGTCGAGTCACTTCCAGGCAGCAGTGCGCGGAAGAAGGAAAAACCCACGCCTGACTGACGCTGAGACTTACTGACTGATCGAGCCCAAGGCGGCGATGAGCCGTTCTGCCACATAGCCCTCGACCTGCCCTTCCTCGGCGCCTATACCGGCCACAGCGCAGGTCACCTCGTGATCTGCATCTGCACAGTGATAAACCGCGATCACGCTGCCCGGTCCCACTCCGGTATGGCCAAACAGCAGATGCCCGCTGTGGGTTTTGCCGACCATCAATCCCAAGCCATATCCAGGAGCCGCCCAAGGCCTTCCCGCAAGCGGCCCGCCCAGCAGAATTGGATCACGCATTTCGTTCATCAAGGGGCCGGGCAACAGGTCTCCGGTCAGCAATCCATGCAGCAACAGCGCGGCTTCGGACACCGGGCCTACTAGCAGGCCGTGATAGACCCAGCCGGGATCGTAAGCGCCAATGGAGTCGAGATAACCCTCCTCAAGGTCCTCGCGGCTTTTCATGAGCCGGACACGGGTCAGCCCGAGGGGCGAAAATACGCGCTGAGCCAGTGCCTCATCGATGCAGAGGCCAGTCACCTGCTCAATCAGATTGGAGACGAGCATGTAGCCGACGTTGGAATATCGCCAGCCAGTCCCCGGCGCGTAGCGCAATCTCTCGCCCTCGAGTCGCCGCATCATTTCCTCGGCCGGCCACGGAGTCTGCTGCCCGGCAACTGCCGCGTGGTATTCCTTCAGCTCGGAATAGTCCGCCAGACCGGCTTGGTGCTTGAGCAGCTCTCGCAGCGAGAACTGGCGGCCGGGAACAAGGTCATCAAGCTCGATCAGGCCATCGCGAACGAGCGTTAGCGCTGCTGCGGCCAGTACCGTTTTGGTGAAGCTCCACCAAGGGACGATTTCATGCGAATACTCCATGGGTGACTGCTGGCCATTCACTATGATCGAACAGGACATACCAATGCTTCCTTGTTGTAGAGACGGCCCGAGCCAGCTTGGCGACCTGAATCGGCCCCGCTGCAATCATATTGGTTTGGCCAGAGCGTAAAAGCCCGACTTGAGCCGGGCCTTTACGTTCAAAGAGCACTCAAGCGTGAGCAGTCTGCTGTTCAGCTTCATAGTCTTCGCGCGCGCATCTGCCCCTGCCTGCAAGAGAGTCTCAAGCCGCCTTAACCGGCTTGATCAGACTTTCTGCTGGTATGCCAAATAGGTCATGAAGTTTCCAAATCATTGGCAGCGTCAACGAGCGCTTCCTGTTAAGTACTTCATAGACCCGGTTGGTCTTGCCGATGGCTCGAGCAAGATCGGCTGCCGTGAGGCCGGACTGCTCCATGCGAAACTTGATGGCCTCAATTGGATCTGGCAAGTCCACCGGAAAGTTTTTTGCCTCGTAAGCCTCGATCAAGGTGATCATGACTTCAAAGGCATCACCCTCGGTAGTGCCCGGTTCAGGTTCATTCTCGAAAAGCGGAGAAATCTCTTTGAGAGCTGTCCGATACTCTTCATCGGTGCGGATTGGCCGAATGTTCATAGATGGTCACTCCATCTCAACAATGTTTGCATCAATCTTGTCGTACTCGTTGTGAGTACCGAAAAATTTTATGTAGACCGCGCCAAAGCGGTACGCAATGGCGACCACCAGCCTGTAGTCGTTTCCCTTGATGTTGAAAACGACACGCCTCCCTTTAAGGATGCTCGCGTTACGATACCGGCCCTTTATAGCGTCTGGGCTAGGCCAGGTAGCTTTCCTGGCCTCGTCGATCCATGCGCGTAGCGGCTGTCCAGCGTCTGGATTGTTTTCCCAAAAAGCTTTGAGCTGGCTGATGGCAATGATTTTCATAGCTGCCAGTGTAGTCCCATGGCGGGACTAAAGGCAAGGGCTGACGGAGCGTTCAACAGGCTCAAGGTGATCTCGTTGTCGCCAGGAGAGTCGCCTGGCAATGGCGATGATTGGATTCCATTCCAGCCCAGGTCCTGCGTGATGGCTTGACGCGCCCAGATCCGCTTGAGCTGTCAGAACTTCTCGGGAATCCGCCTGAGCGGAAAATCCGGTTCGCGATAATTACCGGGTTTCTGCCGCTTGGGCAATGTCACTTTCTCGCGTGGGACGCTCTTGTAGGGGATGCGGCTCAGCAGGTCGGAGATGATATTCAGGCGGGTGCGTCGCTTGTCGTTCGAGTCAGCCACGAGCCAAGGCCCGTAGTCAGTGTCGGTTGCCCTGAACATTTCGTCGCGGGCGCGCGAATAGTCATACCAGCGTCCGTAGGACTTGAGATCCATGGGCGACAGCTTCCAGATCTTGCGCCCATCCTCGATCCGCGCCTCAAGGCGCCGGGTCTGTTCTTCCTGGCTGACCTCCAGCCAGTACTTGAGCAGAATCACGCCGGACTCCACGATGGCGCGCTCCACCCAAGGCGCTGAATCGAGGAACTTCTGCACCTGCTTTTCCGTGCAGAACCCCATCACGCGCTCCACCCCAGCGCGGTTGTACCAACTGCGATCGAAGATCACCACTTCGCCGGCCGCAGGCATGTGCCGAAGGTAGCGCTGGATGTACATCTGGGTCTTTTCTCGATCAGTCGGCGCAGGCAACGCCACCACGCGAAATACGCGCGGGCTGACCCGTTCGGTCAGTGCCTTGATCGTCCCACCTTTACCTGCGCCGTCGCGGCCTTCGAAGATGACACAGATCTTGATGCCTTCAAGCTTCACCCACTCCTGCAACTTGACCATCTCGACATGCAGCCGGCGCAGCTCGGCGAGATACACTTTGTTCTTCAGTTTCGGGCGGTCAGCGGGATCATTGTCGAGAGCCTTCGCTTTTCTCTTTGCCATGACCAGACCTCACTAGTTCAAGTGATTTTCAAGTGTCCCGTGCCTGGCAGCGTTGAAGTTTAGTTGAAAGCCTGGACCCGCGGTGTTTATGAGCCAATACGTACGGCTGTCTCTTCTATGGATTCGGCATAACGCTCAGATGCAATTCGTATAACCGGTCCTTTTGACGCATGTCCGACTACGAACCATTCTGTTGTATCAGCAACGAACCCAATGACCACCCGCGCAACGCGCCCTATCGCGGAAGGTGGAATGTTTGTAAACCTATTGATCCTCCTGTCCACTTCCCTGGTGGTCATAGCCCTGTTTCGGCGACTTCGATTGCCGCCTGTGCTCGGTTATCTGTTTGTGGGCCTGTTGGTCGGGCCCAAAGCGCTCGACTGGATCAAATCGAGTGAGGCGCTGCAGCTCTTCGCCGAACTGGGCGTGGTGTTCTTGCTGTTTACCCTCGGTTTGGAGTTTTCATTGTCGAAGATGATTTCTCTTCGACGCGTGGTACTTGGCCTCGGCTGTCTCCAGGTACTGCTCACTGCACTTACGCTGGGTGTCGTGTTGATGGCCATGGACGTGCCGGCGGTTCCCGCATGCCTGCTGGGCGCAGGCCTGGCATTGTCCTCCACCGCCGTGGTCAGCAAAGAGCTGGCGAGCCTCGGTGAAATTTTCAGCAGCCACGGCCAGAATGCCATCGCTGTTCTGCTTCTCCAGGATGTTGTTGCGGTGCTGTTGTTGACGCTCTTGCCAGCATTCGCCGGAAGCGGCGATGAGGCCTCGTACTGGGCGCTGCCACTGACTCTGGGCAAGACCATGCTCCTGTTCACCGGCTTGATGCTGGCCAGTCGCTGGATTCTGCCTCCCCTGTTCCATGAGGTGGCCGGTGCTCGATCCGCGGAGTTGTTCGTGCTGCTCGCACTGGTCATCGTGCTGTTGACCGCTGGGCTTACCCATCTGCTGGGCCTCTCCAGCGCCCTGGGTGCCTTCCTCGCCGGCATGTTGCTTGGGGAGAGCCATTATCGGCACCAGATCGAAGCCGACCTTCGTCCGTTTCGGGACATCCTGCTCGGGGTGTTTTTTATCAGTGTCGGCATGCTGATCGATTTGCGGGTATTTGCCAGTGACGGCTTGCTCATTCTTGGCATGACGCTTGGACTGCTGCTGATCAAGGCGAGCGTGGTTGCCTTGCTGGTCAAATGGCGTGGGCAGGATAATGAAACTGCGTGGCGCAGCGGGCTGGCACTGGCCCAAGGCAGTGAGTTCTGCTTTGCATTGCTGGCCCAGATGCAACAACTCGACATGCTGCCCGCCGATCTTGGCGCACTGGTTTTGACCGCAGTCTTCTGCTCGATGGTGGTCACGCCACCCTTGCTGCGAGCCGCGCCCTACATTGCGAGGCGCCTGCATCGCAGACCCCACGAAGCGACGGAGCTCGAGGCATTCAACGCATCCAACGCCGAACTGCACGATCATGTGGTCATCTGCGGCTACGGCAGGGTCGGGCAATCCATCGGACGCGCGCTCTACAGCGCCGAGCAACCCCATATCGCGCTGGACACGGACCCTGCCCGGGTCCAGGAAGCCGCGCTCATGGACAAAAATGTCTACTACGGGGATTCACGTCGTGGTGAATTGCTGGTCGCCGTGGGCCTGGAACGTGCCAGGTTGCTGGTCATCGCGGTGGACCTCTCGGACACCGCCCTGCGGGTGCTGAAGGAGGCGCGCCGGATCAATCCCACCGTGCCTATCCTGGTGCGTACCCGCGATGACAGCCAGTTGGCGGAACTGAAGGCCGCTGGCGCCAGTGAAGTGGTTCCTGAATTACTCGAGTCGAGCCTGATGCTGGCGTCCCACGCGTTGGTGCTGTTGGGTGTGCCTGCGCATCAGGTGGAGGCACGCGCCAACCAGATACGCAGGGACCGCTATCACTTGCTGCGAGGTCTTTCCTCCAGTAGGGAGGACAACGACCCTTCCCGATGAATGCTGAGCTAGCACCTCATCAGTCAGAGTCGTCGCTTGTTGCTCCATGCCCGGCGCGCAGTCGACCCCGGCGCGGCAACCCCGCATCAAGCCCTGGCAGTCGGCACTTCGTCCATCAGCTTCTCAAGGCTGATGGGCAGGTCCCGCACACGCTTGCCGGTCGCGTGATACACCGCATTCGCGACTGCCGCAGCAAGGCCGGTCACGCCAATCTCCCCTACCCCACGGGCACCAAACTCATTGAGGTTGTAATCCGGATAGTCCAGGAAGATGACGTCGATCTCCGGCTGGTCTGCATGCACCGGCACGACATACTCGGCGTAGTTGTTGTTGACGGGCATTGCGTTGCGTTCGTCGTAGTCCGTCGCTTCGAACAGCGCCATGCCGATGGCCATGACGATCGCGCCTTCGACCTGGTTACGCGCTGTCAGGGGATTGATGACTTTACCGACATCGATGGCGCTGACCACTCGCGACACCCGTAGCCGCGAAATGCCCGGATCCCAGCGCACCTCCACGAAGTGAGCGCCAAATGAGCTGAACGCATGCTTCGCGGTGTCAGCCATGCCGGTGTGCGCTTCGCCTTCGGCGCTGGCTATTTTCAGTCGATTGAGGACATCGGCAAAGCCGAGGCTGGTAGTACCGTCCTCCAGCCGGCCATTGCTGACCTTGATCGCTTCCGGCTTGGCGTTGGCCAGCCCGCCTTCCGCCGACGCAGCGAAGCTCTTGAGTTGCGTCAGCGCCGCACGGGCAGCCTCTGCAACCGCTGGCAGTACGCTGGCTGTCAGCCACGAACCACCGGAGACGGGCGCGGGTGGGTAGGACGAGTTGCCCAGCTCTACCGTGATCCTTTCCAGCGGCAAGCCGGTAATGTCTGCGACGCACTGGGCGATGATGGTGTAGGTTCCCGTGCCGATGTCCTGAGCACCGCAATACACTTCAGCACGGCCATCGGCCTTCAATGACACGCGAGCCTTGGCGGGGGTACGGAAGGCATCCCAGTTGCACTGGGCCATGCCGTAGCCGATGACCTCGTGGCCCGCTCGCATGCTGCCGATGCCCGGTGTGCGGCTGGCCCATCCGAAGCGCTCGGCGCCTTGAGTCAACGCTTCACGCAAGTGGTTGCCAGACCACGGCAGGTTCTCCTGTTCGTTCTGCTCGGCCCAATTGAGCTGGCGGAAAGCGAGCGGATCCATCTGGCACTTTTCGGCCAGCTCATCAATGGCGGACTCCAGCGCGAACAATCCGGGCGCTGCGCCAGGCGCACGCATCGATGTCGGTGCGCCACGGTTCACCTGGACGATGCCGTGGGTGATTTCAACGTTGGCGCAGGAGTAAAGACTGGCACTCATGCCGCCGCAGTTCTCGACATATCGGTCACCGAAACCGGCCGTGTTGAGCGACTCGTGCCGAAGGGATACCAGTTTGCCCGCAGAGTCCGCGGCCAGGCGCATGCGTTGCCGGGTTTCCGGGCGATGCCCTACCGTGGTGAACATCTGCGCCCGCGGCACGACCAGCTGCACCGGTCGGCCTACCACCTTGGCGGCGGCGCAAGCGGCCACGGAGTGAGGCCACATCCAGAGCTTCCCGCCGAAGCCGGAGCCAATGAACGGCGCCCTGACTTCCACATGCTCGGCCGGCAGCCCGAACGCCTGGGCAAGGGTATTACGGTGGACGACGACCGACTGAGTGGACTCATGAACCACCAGTCTGCCGTTTTCCCACAACGCGACCGTGGCGTGCATTTCCATCGGGTTATGCGTTTCGACCGGGGTGGTGTAGGTCGCATCGAGTGTTCGCGTACTGCGATCGAAGGCTGCGCCTGGATCACCCCGTTTGTGGCCTTGCCCACCGTCTGCCGGAGCACCTCGCTTGAGCCCCTGTTCCAGGTTGGCGAACGAGGGGCTATCGGCATAGCTGACCTTCACTTTATAGGCCGCTTCACGGGCGTGCTCGAAGGTATCCGCGATCACCAGGGCCACGAACTGCCCAGCGTAACGAATGACATTGTCTTCGAAAGGCAGGCGCTTCTCGTCGGTCCGCGAGCCCGTGAGGACGCCGGCCAGTGAAAACGGCACGGGCGAGGTATGGAAGGCCTGGGGGAAGTTGCCATGGTGAAGAATGTCGATCACGCCCGGCGAGCGGCGAGCGGCTTCGATATCCAGCGACGTGATCGAGCCGCTCGCCACGGTGCTGTAGACGCCGTAGGCAAACACCATGCCCTTGGGATGCTGATCAGCCGCATAGTGCGCCTGGCCGGTAACTTTCAGGCGCCCATCGACGCGGCGTGAGGGCGCCCCCATGATGGTGTCGTTCACGCTGCACCTCCGGTGGACAGTGTCGTCAGGTTGCGCACGATGGCCTGCTGTCCCAGCGGGATCTTGTAGCCGTTGTGCGAATAAGGCACCGCACCCTGCAGGGCGATCGCGGCTGCCTTGGAGAAGTTGTCCAGGGTAGCGGCGGCTCCCCGCAATGCGCGCTCTGCTTCGAGCGCGCGCCATGGCTTGGTCCCCACGCCGCCCAGTGCGATGCGTGCCTCGCGTATGACCTGGCCATCCATCAGCAGGATCACGGCGCTGGAGGCCAAGGCGAACTGATAGGAGGCGCGGTCACGCAGTTTCAGGTAGCCAGACGTGTTGCCCCGCAGCGGTGCGCTCAATGTCACGTGGGTGATCAGTTCATCAGGCTTGAGTGCATGTTCCTTCCAGGGCGTGGTGCCGGGCAGCAGGTGGAATTCCAGAAAGTCGATCTCCCGCTTGCCTGCCGGGCCCTGGACCTCCACCGTGGCACCGATGGCCGCCATGGCGACACACATGTCGGAAGGATGGGTGGCGATGCAGCTATCGCTGGTGCCCAGCACCGCATGCACGCTGCGGTTATGACCACCGATAGCCGCACAACCCGAGCCCGGCGTGCGCTTGTTGCAGGGCGAGACGCCATCGCGAAAATAGTTGCACCGCACGCGCTGCATCACGTTACCGCCTGTGGTGGCCTTGTTGCGCAGTTGCGTGGTCGCGCCGGACAGCAGCGCTTGCGACAGCACGGCGTAGTCACTCCTGATTCGCGGATGGTAGGCCAGCTCGGTATTGGTGACCATGGCGCCAATGCGCGTGCGCCCGTCCGCCAAGGTCTCGATCCGGTCCAGCCCCAGCGTGTGTACATCGACCACCCGGTCGGGCTGCATGATGTCGAGCTTGACGAGATCGAGGAGCGTTGTGCCGCCGGCCAGGAAGGCGGTGGCCTCGCTACGGGAGTGCAGGGAAATCGCCTGCTCCGGACTGGTGGCACGGGAGTATTCCAAGGCTCTCATCAGCTGACTCCTTGTACTTTGGCACGGGCATCCTGCACGGCGGCCAGGATGTTCTTGTAGGCACCGCAGCGGCAGATGTTCCCGCTCATGGCCTCACGGACACTGGCATCGTCAGCGCCGATGTTCGGATCCTTGATGATCGCTGCAGCGGTCATCATCTGCCCCGAGGTGCAGTAGCCACACTGAAACGCATCGTGGGCCCAGAACGCTTCCTGGATGGGATGCAACTGACCGTTCTGCTCAAGGCCCTCGATCGTGGTGATCTCGTCACCCTGGTGCATGGCCGCAAGCGACAGGCAACTGTTCACCGGCTGGCCATTGACATGCAACGTGCACGCCCCGCACTGGCCATGGTCGCAGCCCTTCTTGGTGCCCGTGAGTTGCAAGCGGTCTCGCAGCACGTCAAGCAGTACCGCATTGCCAGGGACGTTGAGCGTATGTGCCTGCCCATTCACCTTGAGTGTGATGCGCTGCTCGCCCTTGGCCAGCGGCGTTTCGCTGTCATCGATGGAGGCCTGCAACTGCGCGGCTTGCGCCCACACGGGGGCAGTGGCCGCAGCCATGCCGGATATACCGATAGTGCGCAGGAAATTGCGTCGTGATGGGGTAACCAGTTCGTGGAACATCGGATCCTCGGCCTTTTTGCCGGGACCATCCTTTTCACTCGAATCGCTCATGATGCAGCCCTCATCGGTCATACGGTTTGAAGTCACCGGGCTGCCTTCGATGGGCGCCCTGGCGGGAAGCGGTTCAAAGCGAGTTGCGGCAGACTCCATTGCCGACTCGTACGACGTCGGCCATGACAGCCAGCGCGATCTCTGCCGGCGTCTTGCTGCCCAAGTGCAAGCCGACAGGTGCGCTGATACGTGCCATTGCATCATTGTCCAGGCCACCGATACGGCGAACGCGCTCCAAGCGTTTTTCGCTGGTACGGTGCGAGCCCATGGCACCAATGTAGAACGCGGGTGTTCGCACTGCTTCGAGCAGGGTCAGATCATCCAGCCGGGGGTCATGGGTCAATGCGACGACTGCCGTGGAAGCGTGGCAGCCACCGCCAGCGATGAATGAAGCAGGCAGTTGCTCGATGACTTTCACGCCCGCGAGGTGAAACCTGGACGTCAATTCGCTGCGCGGATCGCACACGATGACTTCATAACCCAGTGCCAGTGCAAAACTTGCACAGAACTCAGCTACCGGTGACAGACCTGCTATCAACAGCCGCCGTGCGGCACCAATACGGATCGAGACATGCTCGTCAGAGACCAGCACAGTGGCACCCGTCGCAGCGGTAGAGTCCAGCGTGCGCGTGGCGGTTCCCAGCGAAATGTGGCGGATGATCCGCTGCTGCCCTTCGAGCGCGCGCAGCATCAGCGAAAAATGCTCAAGTGCATCGCACCCTGCATCGAATCGCTCAAGTAACACATTCAACACGCCTCCGCAGGGCAGCTCGAGCGAAGGTGCTACGCCACCTTCGCCGTATCGGACAATCTGGTTATGGTGGCCGAATTCGTCCTGGGCCAGGCGCTCGAGAAAGTCATCCTCCACACAGCCCCCCGATAACGAGCCGCAAAACTCCCGGTTTGCCAGTGCGACAAGCATGGCACCCGGTCCGCGAGGCGCGGAGCCAAAGGTGGACAGGACCGTGCAGAGCCATACGCACTGTCCTTGCTGAAGCCACTGTAGTCCACGCTGGACGACTTGGAGGTCGAGATTGTTCATGGATCGTACGGTCCGCATCTCTGGCAGGCCCCTTCCCTGACGGAGGGGCCGTGGAACACACAGGCGGATAAGCCGCGCTGCGGGGGCGTGAGTGCCCGATGCAGTATGTGATCCGAATCCACGGGTGGGATTGCCTGATCGGAGCAGGTTATTGCCTATTCCTACTCAAGCGCGGGTGACGGAATGTCTTGCTCAATTCACGAAGCTTGAACGACCTGTGTAGGAGCGGTGTTCACTGCAAGGCGCTGCCGCACAAGGCCTCTATCGTCTCTACCAGCTCCTCATACTGCACTGGCTTGGTCAGATGCCGGTCGAAGCCGGCATCGCGGGACTTGTGGGGGTCATGGCTTGCGCCGTAGCCCGTGAGCGCGATGACTGGGGTGAACTGGTGAAGCTTGGTCCGGCGTAACGACTGGACAAGCTCATGTCCGTCCATCACCGGCATGCCGATGTCGGAAAGAATGACATCGTAATGCTCATCGGCCGCGTTTTTCAGTGCTTCCAGAGGCTCGCTGAAGCTCTTGACCATCGCTTCTTCCATTTCCAGCAAAACCCGCATGACCTCCAGGATCTCTGGAGAGTCGTCCACGAGCATTACCTTGAGACCTCTGAGTCTTCCCTTCTCCTCGGCTACAGGCTCATTTTCGTTGGGCTTGGGTGTCTGGGCCGTAAGAGGCAGCAAAATGGTAAAGGTACAGCCATGGCCCAATCCGGCGGAGCGCGCGTTGACCGTGCCACCATGGGCTTGCACCAGCTGACGGACCAGCGACAAACCGATACCCAGGCCGTCCCGCTGATGACTGCCTACCTTGGAAGGGGCTTGGGTAAACATATCGAACACGTGTTCGAGATCGCCGGCGCAAAGGCCAATGCCGTTGTCGATAATGTCGAGATGCGCCTGATCCTCGGCTCGGCGGAGAACAACATGTATCTGGGCGTCTACCGGGCTGAATTTCAAGGCGTTGTGCAGCAGGTTCCAGATGATCTGTTCCAGGCGCGCTGAGTCCCCGTCCACGACTATCTGCGGTGCCTCCAGCGACGGCACGTCCAATGTGAGCCTGGCCTCTGGATACTCTTCGCATGCCACGGCATGGATTTCCCCGAGCAGGGACGCCAGGTCCAGCGGACGCGTATTGAGCTTCAGCTTTCCGGTGCGGATTCGTGCAACATCGAGCAGATCGTCAATGATCTGGGCTTGGCTAGCGACAGCTTCATGAATGGTGGTCACCGCCTTGCTCGCCTTGTCAGCATTCTTGATCACCGGCAACCGACGAAGAATTTCGGCGTTGAGCTGAATCAGGTTGAGCGGATGTTTCAGCTCATGAGACATGACCGCAAAGAACTCGTCCTTCATATGGCTGCTGGTTTCGGTCTCTGCCAGCTTCTTGCTCTGCTCTTCATGCAGGCGCTTGTGGCCGGTGAGATCCCGGGCAATCTTCACATAGCCCATAACGGCTTCGGCGCGCAGCAAGGTGATTTCACCGCTGCAGAAGAACCGGCTGCCATCCTTGCGCACATGCCAGCGTTCATCCTCGCCACGTCCATGTTCGCGAGCCTGGCGCAACTCGCTCTCGGGGATGCCGGCGCTGCGGTCCTCAGGCGAGAAGATCAGGTCGTAATAAGAGCCCTGTACCTCTGCGCTGCGGTAGCCGAATATCAGCTCGGCTCCAGTGTTCCAATCGGTAATACGCCCTTGCTCATCGAGGATGATGATGGCGAAATCATGAGTGCTTTCCGCCACCAGGCGCATGCGCTCCTGGCCTAGACGCAAGTCTTCCTCGGCTTCGCGGCGCTTGGTGATGTCGATGAAGGTCAGCACAGTCCCGTCAATATGGTTTTCGCTGGACCGATAAGGCAGCAGCCGGGCGATATACCAGCGGTTGTCGATGCTGCTGACTTCGCGCTCCATCATGGTCAAGGAATCGAAGACGGCGGCGGCATCTTCGGCCAGCTCCGAGTACTTCAGGCGGTGGGTGATGTCGAGCAGCGAGCGGCCGGTATCCACCGGAAGCATGCTGAAGATCTCGGTTGCGCGCGGAGTGAACCAGCGGATGTGCATGTTGCGGTCGACGAACACGGTGGCAATGTCCGTGGAAGCGATCAGGTTGGCCAGGTAATCATTGATCTTGTCGGTTTCCTCGACCTTCGTCTTCAACTCATAGTTGACGGTCAGGAGTTCCTCGTTGATCGATTGCAATTCTTCCTTGCTGGTTTCGAGTTCTTCGGTGGCCGAGCGCAGCTCTTCGTTGATGGCCTGCATTTCTTCGTTGGAGGCCTTGAGCTCCTCGCTGGAGACCTCGGACTGCTCGATCGTGTCCTGCAGGTGCATCTTGGTGCGCTGCAGTTCGTTTTCGAGGCTGTTGAGCACCTGGTTTTCAGTCTGCTGGTCCGACTCGCTGGCGGCCAACCCGACATCGAGTGGCGATACGCCGAAAACGATCAGCCGCACGTCCTGGTCGGTAGGGATATCCTTGTACGGCTCAGCGGTAATATCGACCAGCCAATCACCCTCCGATTCCTGCAGGCGCACCTTTCTCGAGATCACCGTCTTGCCGCTCTGCTGTGCCTGGAACAGCGTGGTACGCAGCTCCAGCCGCAACGGCGGCAAGATCAGCGCCAGCAGGTTTCGGCCGACTTCGCCGGTCACATAGCGCAGGAAGCGGCCGGCCCCTTCGTTCATGTGCAGGATATCGGCGTTGGAGTCGACGATCATGCTCGGTGGCGAGTGTTGCTCCAGCGCGCGGTGATGGATGTCGGCATAGGCGACCTTGCGGGGGACCTGTACCAGCGGCGGCTGGGCGGGCACGTTGGACAGCGTGAATCCCCCGCGCGGCATGGTTGGCGGGCGTCGACTGGCGCCAGGGCCCACTTTTGCGCGAAAGATCCGGTTGCGCTTGTCAACCGGCGTGAACAGGTCCGGGCATACATCCGCAGACTCGGACGAGCCCATGAAAAGATAACCGCCAGGACGCAGCGCGAAGTGGAACATCTGCAAGATCTCACGCTGGATTTCACGGTCCAGGTAGATCAGGAGGTTGCGGCAGACGATCAAGTCGATCTGGGAAAACGGCGGGTCGAACAGCAGGCTGTGCTTGGCGAACAGAATTCTCTCGCGGATTTCCTTGCGCACCCGGTAGTGCTGACTTTCCTTGACGAAGTACTGGCGCAGACGCGTGGGTGGCACGTCGGTGATGATGGCTTCAGGGTACAGCCCGGCGCGGCCAGCGGCGATTGCCCGCTCATCGATGTCTGTGGCGAAGACCTGCAGCTTGACCGGATTGGTCTCGAGCTTCTGGTGCTCGGTACACAGGATGGCAAGGCTGTAGGCCTCTTCACCGGTGGAACAGCCTGCCGACCAGATACGGACCTGATCATGCCTCGCAGTGCCCCGCTCGTTACCCATGAGGACGCTCAGAACGTGACGTTCCAGTGACTCGAACGCCTCTCGGTCGCGGAAGAAGTTGGTCACGCCGATCAGCATGTCACCCAGCAGATCCTTGGCTTCCTCTGCGTTTTCTTCGAGGTAGCGGTAGTAGGCCGGAAGGTCAGGTTGTGCCGTGACCTGCATGCGCCGTTCGATCCGCCGCAATACGGTGGCGCGCTTGTAGTGCTTGAAGTCGTGGCCGGTCCGGGTGCGCAGCATGAGCAGGATGTCGTGCAACACGTGCTCAGCGGCAGCTCGGTCACGCTCCGGCGAGTTGGGCAGTTGCATGTCATGGGGGGCAGGCAGCTTTATCTGCTGGGAGTTGCCCCACAGCTCGACCAGCTTGTGCGCCAGCTCCGCCACCGGCAGCACAACGTCTACCATGCCCGTGGCAATGGCCGCCTGTGGCATTCCGTCGAATTCTGCGTCATCGGGCGCCTGTACGAGGGTTACGCCGCCCTGCTCCTTGATCCGCGACAGCCCGACCGCGCCGTCGCTGCCAGTGCCTGAAAGCACCAGGCAGAAGGCATATTCCTTGTGGACATCGGCAAGGTCACGGAAGAACAGATCGATAGCGACATGGTTTCCGACTGGCCGGTCAGCAGGGATTACACGAAGGTAGCCATCATTCATTGCCAGTTGATTGGCAGGCGATATCACGTAGACATGATTCGGCTCTATGGGGCAGGCATCATTTACCTGCAGTACCGGCATCGCTGTCGACCCCTGAATAATCTGGTCGGCGACGCTTTCGTGTTTGGACGAGAGATGAAGAACGATGACAAACGCCATGCCGCTGTGAACCGGCATCTGCTCGAAAAACGTCTTGAGCGCCCCCAGGCCGCCTGCGGATGCACCGATCCCCACCACTGGAAAAGGCAGATGACTCGGCGTAATCCCCTTTCTCTCGGGTACCGATGTGGGACGTTTGTTGTTCGTTTTCATCTCGTAATCCCGTACATATCTGGCTTCACGCAGCTCTTTCATAAGATCAAGCTGAGTATAGATCTCATCCCCCCGCGTGAATACGGGCCGGTCGGAGCGTCTCGGCAGGGACAGCGCAATCTCAGGACCGGCGCCATGCACCAGGCGTGGACTTGCCCGCGAAACTACGGCGACTGCCTAGACCTGGTGGTGCTCCGCCAGGAAGTCCACGAACACCCGCACCCGCGCCGGCATGGCCGGACCGCCTACAAACACTGCATTGATCGGTTCCCTGTCGCCGGGGTTGCGAGCCTCCAGCAAAGGCACCAGATCACCGCGCTGCAAGTCCTCGGCCACGGAGAACTCGCCAATGCGCGCGATACCCGCACCTACCCGAGCCAGTTGCGCCAGCGCTTCGCCACTGCTGCACTGGATATTTCCACTGATCTTGAGAGAAAACTCGCTGCCGTCCCGCATGAAAGGCCAGTTGGGTTCGGCGCGGCGGAAGTTGAAGCGCAGGCAGTTGTGCCGCAGCAGGTCTTCCGGTTCCTGGGGCGTGCCGTGGCGCTGAAGATATTCAGGTGAGGCTACCACCACCTGGCCGGTGTCGCCGAGCCGCCGGGCGGACAGGGGGCTGTCTGGGAGGTGGCCAAAGCGCACCGCCACATCGGCCTCGCCGCCAAGAATGTCGACCACTTCGTCGCCCAGGCTGAGGTCGACAGTGATGTCCGGATAGCGCGCGCTGAATGCCGCCACCAGTGGCACGATGGCCAAGCGCCCGTGGCCAAGAGCGGCGCTGACCCGCAACCGGCCTTTTGGTACGCCTTGATCAGCGACGGCTTCCTCGACCTCTGCCATGTCGGCCAGGATCCGCCGGGCGCCACGCAGGTAGGTCTCGCCCTCGGTGGTGAGGCTGATCGCCCGGGTGGTACGAAGCAGCAAGCGGGTGCCGAGACGCTGCTCAGTACGCGCGATGACCCGGCTGACGGCCGAGGGCGTCAGGCCCAGTTCCCGCGCGGCGGCCGACAGGCTGCCCTCCTGCGCCACTGTGGCGAATACCGCCATCTCTCCCGACCTGCCACTGAACTCCATTTATGCCTCTTACGCAAAGGTGTTTGTCCGCAAGCCAGTCTACCGGCGCCAACTGCAGGATTGTAAAATTTGCGGCATAAATCAGGAGTTTCCCATGCGTATCAACCCACCCCTTCTAGCACTCGCCACAGGTGCCTTCGGCATTGGCGTTACCGAATTTGCCCCCATGGGCATGTTGCCAGGCATCGCTGCCGATCTGGGCGTTTCCATTCCCGCCGCTGGCCTGTTGGTCAGCGCTTATGCCATCGGGGTGCTACTGGGCGCGCCCCTGATGACCCTGACCACTGGCAAGATCCCCCGGCGTTATCTGCTGATCGGGCTCATGGCAATTTTCACGCTGGGTAACCTGATGTCAGCCTTGGCGACCGATTACTACAGCCTGCTGGTCGCGCGTGTCGTCACCTCGCTCAATCACGGCGCGTTCTTTGGCGTCGGTGCCATCGTAGCGGCCAGCGTGGTCGCGCCGGACAAACGTGCAGGGGCAGTCGCCGCGATGTTCATGGGACTGACACTGGCCACTATCGGAGGTGTGCCACTGGCTACCTGGTTTGGCGAGTTGCTCGGCTGGCGCACCGCATTCTGGGGCATCGCCGGCCTCGGCCTGGTGACCATGGCCGCGCTGTGGTTTGCCTTGCCCAACGTACCGCTGCCGAAAAGCGACGGTGTGCTGGCCGAAATCCGCGTGTTGGGCCGCGGGCCGGTACTGGCGGCGCTGACCCTGACCGTGGTCGGCTCGGGTGCGATGTTTACCGTCTTCACCTACATCGCGCCGATACTGAGCAGCGAGACCCACGCATCCACGACCTTTATCACCGCCATGCTGGTGCTGTTCGGCGTGGGCTTGACCTTGGGCAACGTATGGGGCGGCAAGGCTGCCGACCGTTCGATCGACCGCACCCTGATCGTCTCGCTGAGCGTGCTGATTCTTGTATTGCTGGCGTTCACGCTGCTGATGCGGTGGCCGGTCCCGGCGGCCGTGAGCATCCTGGTGTGGGGCGTGGCCAGCTTTGCCTTGGTACCTCCGCTCCAGATGCGTGTGATGGAAGCCGCCAAGGACGCGCCCAACCTGGCCTCGGCGGTGAACATCGGTGCGTTCAACCTCGGCAATGCGATTGGTGCCGCACTCGGCGGAGCGGTGATCAACACCGGCCTGGGCTACCCGGCGATCTCCCTGGCTGGAGCCGCCATGGCCGGCCTGGGACTGCTGATGGTCCTGGCCTTCGCCTGGCGCTCCAGGGCTGTTCTGGCTGCGGCGGTGTAGGCTCTCCACGCTGCCCCGGCAGCAGCTCTCTCAGTACGTGGCGCGCACCGTCAGCATGAAGTTGCGAGGATCACCGTAGTAGTTGCCATAGGTCGACATCCCGACCGTCTGGTAATACTTCTTGTCGCACCGATGATCACATGCAGCGGCTCGGCCAGTTGCAGGCGCAAGCTCGAGTACAGGCCGTACTGGGTCTGACTGTTCGGCTTGTAGTCGCGGCTGAGGATTGGCCGCGCGCCCGGACCGTCCCACGGCGTGGCATCGGCGTCGAACACGTTGACCGCGCCGCCTGCGGTGGTGAAACGCCCTGTACCGCGCCAGCGACTGTCGATTTCCTGGTAGTCGGCACCCACGACCAGCTGGTGGTCGAGGCCGAGCAGGCTGAAGTCGCCGGAGAGGTTGCCATCCCAGAGGTTCTGCTCGCTCCACTGGGTGATATAGGTGCCGTAGCGGGTTACGCCCGTGCCGGTGACCGGGTTCACCGAGCCCAGCGTGGTGGCATTGTTGGTATCGATGGTGTCGTAGATGTTGGTGTAGCTGAGGTTGAGCTTCCAGTCGTCGTTGAGGCGATGGTCGAGCTTGGCGAAGTACTCGCGGGAAAAGCCGTCAGCGTAGGCCCAGGTGGTGGACAGCCCGGTATGCCGCGCGAGCCCGAGGTCGGCGCCGTTGCTGTAGCGCGGCAGCGCCGAGGCGGTGCCGGTCTCGTGGACGTTGTTGTAGCGCAGGCCGGCCGTGAGCATGGTGTCGTCGGTGACGTCGGCTTCGACCACGCCATAGACGAACGGCTTGTCGGTGGCGCGGTTATCGACGAAGTACTGACGGTCCTGGTAAGCCAGCACCAGGCGGCCGCGCAGCTTGCCATCGAAGCCCAGCGGGCCGGTCACGTCCAGCTCACTGCGGTAGTTGTCCCAGCTGCCCGCCGAGGCGGTGAACTTGAGCTGGTTGTAATCCAGGGGGCGCTTGCGAACCAGGTTGATGATGCCGCCCGGGTCACCCGTACCGCCGAACAGCGCACTGGTGCCCCGCAGCACCTCCACATGGTCGAACTCGGCGATGTCGTAGATGTTCGAGGCGTAGAAGCTGCCTGCGGTGGTGCCCAAGGCCATGGGCGCGGCGCCGTCGAGCTGGATGTTCTGGATCGGGAAGCCGCGCGAGTAGAAGTCCTGGATACGGAAGGTGTTGCTCTGCACGGTAACGCCCGGCACAGCCTTCATCGCATCATTGATGTCGGTGAATTGGCGGTCTTCGATGACCTGGCGGGTAATCACCGAAACGGACTGGGGGGTTTCCTTCAGCGAAGTCGGGGTCTTGGACCCTGCACTGGTCAAGCCTGGGGTGTAGCTGCCGGTATTCTCGGTCGCCTGCCCCATGCCCTGCCCCATGATAGTGGTCTCGCCAAGCTCCATCGCCCCGCCCTGCCCGGGAACCAGCACCAGCTGGTAGCGCTCACCATTGCGCAGGGCCGCGAGGCCGCTGCCCGTCAGCATCAGGTCCAGAGCCTCTTGCGCGCTGTGGTAGCCAACTACGGCGTCGCCCTGGCGGTCGCGGGTCAGGTCGGCGTCGGCGGCGAGCAGCAGCCCGGTCTGCGCAGCCAACTCATTGAGTTGTCGCGCCAAGGGGCCAGCCGGTATGTCGAACGCCTGGCGCTGGGCCTCGCCGGCGACGGCCGCGCACGGGGCGGTGAGCGGGCCGACGGCAGCCAGGCTCAAGGCAATGGCGAAAAACAATGGCGTTTGCTGACTGGGAAAGTGCTGGGCTTGGCGCGACATGCCGCTTCCTTGCTGGGTCCGGTGAACAGGAGTGTTTCCTGTTAATCCGAAGCAGGATCAAAAACCGGAACACCGCGCCAGATTATTTTTTGCCGCTAGCGCGGCACGACGCTTACCCACCAGTCGAATCGCCGCTGCACCCGTACCGGCAGCGCTTCCTCCAGTTGCGTCAACGCCTGGTCGGTGTCATCCAGCGCAAAGCTGCCCATGACCCGCAGACCCGCCACCTCCGGGTCGACCCCCAGGTAGCCTCGACGGTAACCGCCCAGCTCCTCGATGAACTGTGCCAGCGGCATGTCCTCGGCCAGCAACAGGCCCCGGCTCCACGCCTCGCGCCGGGCCTCGGCGCGGGTCACGCCCGCTGCGCCGTCGGCGTCGAACGTTACCCGCTGGCCGGCCTGCAACGTCAAGCCTCGCCCGCTGTCCCGGCAAGTGATGCGCACCGCGCCCTGGTAGACGTTGAGCTGGGTGCCCGGCCCGTCACGAACGCTGAAACGCGTACCCAGGAGTTGCAGCAGGCCTGCACGCGTACGTACCTGGAACGGCCGACTGTCGCCATGGCCCGTCTCGACCAGCACCTCACCGGCATGCAGAACGAGTTCACGACGGCTGACATCAAAGTGCGCGTCGAGCGAGGTGTCGGCATTCAGCCACAACTGTGTGCCGTCGCTCAGTCGCAAGCTGCGTCGCTCTCCGAAATCAGTACGGTACTGGGCGCGCGAGGCCTGCAGACTGTCCAGCGCGGTGCCGCGCCAGCCCATCCAGCCGAGCATGCCGATGCCTGCCAGCACACCGAGCTGGCTCAGCAAGCGACGCCGCGAGTGCTTGTCGGCGCGCATGCCGGCCAACGCCTGGTGGGCGGCAGGCCCCTGCTGGCGCATGCCGCCAAAGCGCTGGCAGATCCGTTCCACGTAGCTCCAGGCAAGCTGCTGCGCTTCGCCTTGCTCAAACCATTGCTGCCATTGGGCGCGCAGTTCCAGATCGCCGGGTGCGGCCTAGAGGCGCGAGAACCACAGCGCCGCGCACTCCAGCGTGGCATGGTCGAAGCCCGCCCGCTCGCTCACAGCAACACTCCGTCGAGCTCGGCCTCGAGCAATGCGCAATTGAACATCGCCTGGGCGATGTACTTGGTGACCGTACGTACCGACACCCCCAACCGCCGGGCGATCTCGGCGTAGCCCAGGCCGTGCAACTGAGACAGGCTGAACGCTTCGGCCACCTGGGGCGGCAGGCGCTCCAGCATGTCCTGCAGCTGCCCGAGGGTTTCCAGGACGATCGCCTGGTGCTCCATGGACGGCCAATGACTCTCCGGCAACTGCGCCAAGGCTTCGGCCCACGCTCTTTCCAGGCGTTTGCGCCGCAGGAAGTCCACGCACAGGTGCAGGGAAACGCGGCTCAGGTAAGCCTTGGCATGTTCGTCGCTTTCGAACTCCCGCGGCTTGGCCAGCATGCGCACGAAGACATCCTGGGCCAGCTCCGCAGCGTCACTCGCATTGCCCAGGCGGCGGGTTATCCATTGCTGGATCCAGCTGTGGTTTTCCACATAGAGGCTTGCCACTTTGGCGCGATGGGCGCAGGCGATGGAGTGAGTCATGGGAGACCGTGCAAGATAAGTGTAAATGAGAATTCTTATCAAGATAATCCATGGTAAGCGAGGGGGCAACCTCACGAAGGCCGAGACTTGCAGCGTTGAAGTTGCTTCTTGCGCCCCGCCTGCTCGCCAATGCGCAAGGCGCTGTGCTGACAGCAGGCCATGCGCATTGGCGAGCAGGCGGGCTTGGCTAGAAGGACCACGCCTGCGCTTGGACCAGTTGACAGAACGGTCCATCAAGCGTCGCATTGTGATGAGCAGTGATGTCCCGGGCTTTCATTGCCGGCGTGTCTGAACAGGTATGACCGTCGGCAACCAGCACAGCATCGAAGCCCAGGTCACGCGCAGCACGGCAGGTGCTGTCGACGCAGTACTTGTATGCATCTCCTTGCATCTGAGCCAGCGATACAAGGCCAAGAAAAAAGGCCCTGTCCATTGCTGGCGGGCCTTTGAAGTGTGTCTGCTACCGGCTCACGACACTTCGCACGCTCCGCTTGCAGCGGTCGTGGTGGTGGTCGAGGTGAGGCGGTTGGTAGTCATGCGTCGACACTAGCAATGATGCAACTTGGTGGCAAGGGGGCTTCAAGGATCAGCGTTCTATCCGCTGTAAATAGTGCTTACCCTCGAAGTCCGCAGCCTGGGGCAGTAGTGTCGATGATCAGATCACCTTCAACACGGTAACCGATGGTGCCGATGATGAAGGAGTGGTTGAGTTGGCTCATGACAACATCCGAGAGACCGACAGCGCATTTGTCCTTCTGAATCGCATCATCCATCGCCGTCTTCATGTTCGGGATACCAAACGGGAACAAGATGACAGGGTATTTGTCTTCACCAATGACTCGAGGGCCTTTCACGAACTTCGAGGCATTGATGTTGTAGTTTTTGGTGCTGGCGACAGTCATGTCAGCCACGCGAACAGTGCAACCAGAAACGATGGCAGCAGTGGCGATTACAGCGAGTACGGTCTTTTTCATGGGTCCCTCCAAGGTGAGGGCGCGGAATATAGCAAAAAGCCATTACCATGAGAAGCCTAACCCCATGCCAGGCTTTCGCAATGCTTCGATTTTCGCGTTCCATCTAGCCACGAAGTGGCCGAGTAACCACCACTCCCCTACGGCTTAAGCCCGCCGACGCATCGTCCAGAAGTGAACCGCAGCCAGTACCGCCCCTGGGATGAGCAATCCAAAGCCGGTATATACGAATGCAGGTTGACCAAGCAGGGTACCGCCGATGGCGAACCCAAGCCCCGTGGGTATCAATGAGACAGCGACGTAACCGAAAGACTTTCTGTTTTCCTTGACCACATCAATCCTCCTTGTTGAACTTCATTCAACCACATGAGCCCGCCAACATGCACGGGCGCAGGTAACCTGCGCCCGCAGCTAACCGATTCCATGGAATCGCCAACGACGCGCTCCAGGGAAATCAGCAGTCATCTCACATGCTACGCTCGCGCAAGTATCGCCATCCAAGGAACAGGTAATGAGCTTCGACTGGCACGCAGGCCCGATCACTCGCGCAACCCCGGTAGACAACGACTACCGCAATACAAACCAGCGCCCGCTTAGTAACCGGTGATGATGCGAGTGATCACGCCAGTGGCAATGGCTACCAATACGTAGTCACCGTTGATATGCAACCAGCGGTGGTCGCGTGGTGGGGCGGACAGCTGGCGTGCGCGCCAGTCGGTGACCCAGTAGCGGTCGCTGCGGTACGTCGGCTCAACGACACGGCCACGCTGCCATTGCTGGTGCGGTACCGGCATGCCAGCTTGGGGCCGGTAATTGGAGTCATGGTAGGCCTTATGGCCTCCATTGCCATTATTACCCTTGTTGCCATGCTGCTGACGGCGGTCTGGCTGGCCCTGTTGCTGGTGGCCCTGTTGCTGATGGTCCTGCTGCGGGCGCTCTTGGTTACCGCCATTGTGGTTCTGCGGGCCATCGCCTGGTTGAGCAAAGCTGGCCAGAGGCATGCCGAGCATCAAAGTAGCGCAGAGCACAGTCAGGTTTTTTTTCATCAAAGCTGTTCCTATCCAAATTCACGTTGCCGGATGTGCTTGGCGCTTTCTATTCCGCGCTCGGACCGCTCGGTGCGGTTAATGATTCAGACAGCCTTTTTCGACTTGTAATCTCTGGGTGGAGGTAAAGATCCGGTAAAGAATCACATGAGAGAAAGAAGTCGAGAGGACTCGGTGACCAGAAAAGCGAAGTCACTTGGAAAGTCCACACGCATGAAAAAGCCCAACCTGAGAAGATTGGGCTAAGTCATTGAAAATAATGGTCGGGACGGAGTGATTCGAACACTCGACCCCTTGCACCCCATGCAGCGGATCAGAGTCGGCTAAGTCTATGATTTTACTAGGAATATAGCCTATACAAGCGTGCCCAAAAAAATGGATTTCCGCCGTTTTGCAAACGGAAACACGCGGCCTGCAGCCTGGGTTTTGCGCAGCCTTGCCACCGATTTTCAATCCGGCTGCGGCGTTCTACTGAACGTCACTCCCCCTAATTGAGTAAGCATCTCTCACTCACCTCACATCTGGGAGCAATACCCAACAGTGTGATGAGGCGTCAGATCTGGTAGTGTGTCGGCGTTTTTTTTCCGTGATGTCATTATGCCAAAACCTATTCTACTCGTCGAAGACAACCAACGTGACTTAGAGCTCGCCCTGATGGCTCTGGAGAAGACACCGCTTGCAAACGAAGTTATCGTCGCGCGAGATGGCGTCGAGGCCCTAGACTACTTACTGCTCAGAGGTCCTTACGCCAACCGAGCGCCGGGCCATCCCGCACTCGTTATGCTCGATCTGAAGCTACCGCGAATAGATGGTCATCAGGTGCTTGAGGTGCTTCGAGACATTGAGGATCTTCGCACCATTCCAGTCGTGATGCTCACTAACTCCAAGATGGAAGGTGACGTTGGCCGGGCTTATGAATTAGGAGTGAATGCGTACGTCGTGAAGCCGGTCGACTTTAAAGAGTTCGTCTCAGCAGTAACGGAGTTGGGCCTGTTCTGGGCCTTGCTAAACGAACCACCGCCTGCCCCTATGCAGAAGCTAATGTGACCGGATTGGTCGAGCCCAGTCAGCAGAGCTAAGCGACAGCCCTTCAATATCCCTCTTCCGACCGGTTATCCGGATTAGCAATCCGTGCCCCGTCATAGGCAGCCGGCTTTGCATGTGGTGATCCTATCCAGACGCGCTGCCGCCATGCTGCACACCTTTAGCTGCAGTGCGGTTTACAATGATAACGTCTGGCCCTCCTGCCAACCGCTGAAGACATGCCTTACCGTAAGCAATGCCAAGAGGGCGATTCCAATCAGGTGTAGCTATGTGTCTGCATCCAACGATCATGTGGGCCGTACCTTCCATGAACTCCGACGCTTGCGTCCCGCCCCTACTCCTCCCTGCACCACCACGACTGCGCGAACAGAGCTCCGTCGACTTCTTCCACTCCAGTGATGTTCATTCCGCGCTGGGCCATGCCGTTCACATGGGCATCCAGCAACGCTGGGATGACGACCGCACCCGGCGCCGAGCTGAAAACCCAGGCCTGAGTCGTCAGCCGACCAAGCGCCAGGCTGTGACTTTCATTTATATGGATGTCGCCCAAAACCGGCTCGATCTTGCGCAGCTGCTCGTTTGGAATGGCCACGCCGAGAGCACGGCGCCGTACGATGAGAAAGCGCATGATCAGTCCTGCCCGTGGCTGCGCAGGCTGTGCGTCACCACTCCCCAGATCATGAAGTCGTCGCCCTCAAGAATGTACCGCTTGGGGTAGCCAGAGTTCTCCGGCAGCAAGGCCACCTCCCCGCGCAGCTTGTACAGCCGCTTGCACACTGGCTCGCCATTCACGGCAGCGACCACGATGTGCCCGTGCCGTGGCTCAATCGACCGGTCGACCACGATCATGTCGTCATCAAAGATCCCTGCGCCCTGCATGCTGTCGCCATCGATGCGCACCAGGTAAACGCTGGCCTCGCGAATCCTCAGTGCTTGATCAAGGGAAAGAGGCATTGAAGCGTCGGTGTCGAAAGGGTTAAGGCTGATCATGGTGGGCCCAGATACTGTACATAAAGACAGTATCGTATGACTCGATGTGCTTAGCGGCAATACCCGTCCAGCGGGCGGCTCAATGCAGCGTTTGTGAACTCCAGTCTGAGACCCGCTGAGCGCTGTGTGGTAATCGCTCAACAATAATGGCTGCGACGGTGCTCCGCTGGACTCGTCGTGAAGCTGAAGTAATTGAAGGATCATCTGTCGCGATCCCTGATGATTTTTCCGGCAGGATCCTCCCGGGGCGGACCAGCAGTCCGTTGACAGAGAGGAACATCATCGCTGCGATCGACTCAACTGCACCCTGCAGTTCACATATGCATCAGAACCAGGTAACGCGCCATACGATCTACACTGAGAATCATCTAGAGCTTCTTTCTCAATCTTTTGCTGGGCTAAGTTGGCGAGCTTCCTTAGCCTGAGTTCGTATCCTTTGGTCCCTGGTAAGCAATCGTCCCAAGCAATTAGACCGATTGCACAGTCCGCGGGATGATTTGCGCACCCAGCTAGAAAAACGAAAGAAATACTTGCGAGATATTTTCTCATGCCGACACTCCATTGATACATGAAGTGTGCCAGCTGGTTCCGTGTTGCTCAATCAATCAACGCCTCCAGATTTCATCTAACCTTTCGCTTTCGCCATCTCTCCCACGTGCATAAGGATGCGGCGCTCGCTGCATATTTACGGCTTGCATGCAGCGATCAGGTTGCGGGTGACGACCATCCCGCCATAGGTTCCGAATTGGTTTGAACTCATCGTACTGCCTGTATCACCGCCTTGGGCCAGGACGTCGTAGCCTTTACTCCCGCATACGTCGCCTATTTTTTGGTAGCACGATGCCCAGGTAAGCGAAGCACCCGAGCAGTCGATTGTGTAGCCCGCACGCCCATCAGGCATATAGGTTTGCTTCGCGACGGCGCATGAGGAAAGCAAGATGATGGATGCGAAAAACAAAACTGCGCTTTTCATACCCCGCCTCCGGATAGCTTCTTCAGACATCAACCGGAGAAGTATAGTCAGCGGCAGGAAGCCACGGCAGCGACCATCTCGCGTTCGTAACCGATCCGCTGCCGACGTTCGGCCAGCAAAGCCCGCACCTTAACCTCAAGAATGTCCGAATTGTGGAGTCCGGCGGTCGCCCATGCTGGCACGGCGACCTCGGGGGCACGGCACGGCACTTGGACTGGCACCTCGACGCGGACGGTTCGGACCTCGGACTCGACCTTGCCTGCGCAGCCAGATAGCAACGCCAGCCCAGCCAGGAATAATCCTTGGAATATTTTGCAGTCGGTTTTGTTGCTCACAGACCAAGCTCCTGATCGATGACTGATGCGGCGGCCTGGCACTGGTCACCACCGATGCGCTCCTGTTGCAAGCGGTTCGCTGCGGCATAGTCGGCCTGCGCCTCGACTCGCGCCACCTTGACCGTCTGCTCGGCCTGCGCCTGGCGTTTCTGGACAGCCAGCTGCAGGTCGCCCAGCGCCTTGCCCTGCTCGGTGGCCAGACAGACCAGGTTGTCGCGAGCAGCCTTGCAGGTGGCAGCCTCCCCGGCCGAGGCATCCAGCAGCGGTCGGTAATGCCGGGACGCCTGCCACACACCGCCGGCAGCGCCCAGGCCGATCAGCAGCGCGCAGCCGGCCAGCGTCGCCAGCAACCGACCGGCGACGGCCGTCATCGCAATCATGCCAGCGCCCTCCGCACACCCTCATCGATCACCGCCGCCTTGTACGGGTTGCCGCCGTTCTCATGGATGATGATGCTCAGCACCATCCCGCGCAGGGTGGCCGGGTCCTTGATGTTGATCGGGTCGGTTGGCGTCACGCCCAAGCGCTTGGCCACGGCCGAGGCGTAGGCCTGGGTGTCGTTCTCGCTGCTCGGCGCCCAGCGGTTCACGGTTTCGAGCACGGTGTCGATGCCCTTCCCGCCCACACCAGGCATGCCGTCCTTGCCGCGATAGTTGATAAGCAGCTTACCCAGAGCGCGGATGCCATTCTCGGGGGAGTCGAAGCGGGCAAAGCGGGGCTTGGCCACTCCCTGCTCCAGGCCCAACTGCCCTACCCAGTCGTTGCGGGGGTTGAAATCGATGTTGCCAGGGTTGTTGTTACGTACACCGCGGGGGGTCGCCATAGCTTTCTCCAAGCAGATAAAAGGCCCCACAAGGGGCCTTAGGTTTGGGAGTGGTTGAAAATGATCGGGGGGCGTTGGGTGTTGCTCATTCGTAGGGTACGATGCGCGCCAAAATGACAGACAGTCCGCTAGGGCTCGCCAACACATATATGAAAACAGAACGCATCAACGAAATAGATTTGCTGCGGTTTCTCGCAGCAATGGCGGTGATATTTTTTCACTATGCTTTTAGAGGACATGCTTACGATGATCTAACCGTAATGTCCTACCCATGGCTAACACCATTCGCCAAATATGGCTATTTAGGTGTCCATCTATTTTTCATGATAAGCGGATTCGTAATCTTCATGACCGCCACAAATGCCAGCTTGCGTTCATTTATCGCATCAAGAGCTGCAAGACTTTACCCCGCATTTTGGGCATGCTGCACGATAACTTTTCTCGCAATATTATTAATTGATGACCCAAGCTTTACAGCAAGCCTGCCTCAGTACTCAATAAACATGACCATGCTTAGCGACTTCATAGGATCACCGCCGATTGATGGCGCTTACTGGTCAATTTTTATTGAAATCAGATTCTATTTGCTGGTCGCGGTACTACTCGTTCTCAGGCAAATGCACAATGCTGAGTACATCATGGTTGCTTGGCTCATCTACTCGGCAAAAATCGCCCTGTTCGGTGGCGGCGGCCATCTCCCTATTTACCTAATAGCTGATTATGCGGCTTTATTTATTGCAGGCGCATCGCTTTACATGGTATGGAGCAAAGGCTTCTCTGTGCTTCGCGCGTCAACTATCGGGCTATCTTTTCTGCTCGCAGCTTATCAGGCATTTAAGCAAGCCGAAGCTCTGACCGGAGTTTTTAAATCCGAAGTTAGCCCAACGATCGTGACCGCTATAATCGCAAGCTTCTTCATTGTTATGACAATATCTGCCGCGCGTAAAGCTGGCATTGTAGGCCGGCTGAATTGGGGCACTATTGGCGCACTGACTTACCCTCTATACTTGCTACACCAAGTCGGAGGCTACCTGCTTTTCAACCTCATGTACAACGACATAAACATTCATCTTCTTTTCTGGGGCGCGATCGCAATAATGATACTTCTTTCATATGCGATAAATCAATTAATCGAGAAGCCGCTGTCTTGGCGTATACGCAGAGCTCTCAAATCTAATAATTCAGTTCAAACGGCGCCCCGCCCGGAAAACACGGCGGATTAATTTCCATCTATTAGCTCTTTGCGGTTTTAGCCCGGGGGAATGGGCCAGCCAAAATCGGAGGGGTAACCCTCCTGGTCCGGCAGGCGATTCAGCGCCACGCGGTATCGCTTCCATTCCTTCAGCAGCGCTGCCTCGGCCTCGGTCGCCTCGTCGAGATCGACAGCATCTTGAAGCGGTGCAATGGCGTCATCAGCCAGCCTACGCAGACGCGCAGCCTCGGACTGAGTTCTGGCAAGCATGTCGACTGCAGCCTGGGCAGCCTTCATCTCAGCGGTGATCATTTGGGACCAGTCGATATTGTTCATTCTGGCTGCACCTCAGCCAGCGCAGCCGGCAGGTCGTAGATGGGAAGGTGCACGGGACCGTCGTTTATGACGAACACCGGCTGTGGAAACCGGGTGGTGTCCGGCGCGCTTGGTCCATGCGGCAGGCGCAGAGTGACAACCAGCTCACCATCTATGCGCTCGACAGGGCCATAGAACCATTCTGATCTGATCGCCTCTCGCGGCAACGTTGCGCCATCAGTGAGCGGAGAGAAATCGAATGCTTCACCGTTCACCGTCAGGGTATCGCCCTGCCGAGCGACTGCCAGGGTTTCTTCCATGCGGACCGGGGAAAGAATGATTTTCATGATTAGAATTTCCTGCCGATTGCGGT
>NZ_JBWGIF010000009.1:0-266363 GCF_056312565.1 Pseudomonas sp. JE3303 | reverse complement strand
TCGGTTAGAATACCGGCCTGTCACGCCGGGGGTCGCGGGTTCGAGTCCCGTCCGCTGCGCCATATTCCAGCTTCCAGGGCCCACTGAACACCCGGAAGCCACAAAGAAAGCGACCTTAGGGTCGCTTTTTTTGTTTGTATCGTTTTCCCGACGCTCCCCCTGAATGCCGCTCAGGGCTCATCAGGGGAATGGCTCGGCGTACCGCTATCCTCGCAACTCCTCTTCCCGCAACGTCAGCACCTCAAACCCATCCTCGGTCACTGCCACCGTATGCTCCCACTGCGCCGACAGGCTGCGGTCCCGCGTGATGACGGTCCAGCCGTCGCGCAGGGTGCGGGTGCCACGTCCGCCCTGGTTGATCATCGGCTCGATGGTGAAGACCATGCCCGGCTTCAGGGTCAGGCCACTGCCCCGTTGTCCGTAGTGCAGCACTTCGGGACCTTCGTGCATCTGCCGGCCAATACCGTGTCCGCAGTATTCTCGCACCACGCTGTAGCCTGCTGCTTCGGCGTGTGTCTGGATCGCGTGGCCGACGTCGCCAAGAGTGGCGCCGGGGCGGACTTGCTCGATGCCCTTCCACATTGCGTCGTAGGTGGTTTCGACCAGGCGACGGGCTTCAACTTCGATTTTGCCCACACAGTACATCTTCGAGGAATCGGCAATGTACCCACCTTGTTCCAAGGTGATGTCGACGTTGATGATCGAGCCCTCGGCCAGGATCTCGCTCGCATTCGGCATTCCATGGCAGACCACGTGATCGACCGAGGTATTCAATGAGTAGGGGAAGCCGTACTGGCCCTTGCTGGCCGGACGTGCCCTCAGCGTCTCGACGATGAAGGCATCGGCGCGGTCGTTGATCTGCAGGGTGCTGACGCCGGCGCGAATGAACCCGTCCAGGTCGGCGAACACCTGGGCCAGCAGTTGCCCGGCACGACGCATCAGCGCCAGTTGGGCGGCGTCCTTGATGATCACTTGGCTCACTGGATCAGCTCCTTGAGGCTGGCTTGCTCCTGACGCAGCAGTTGGCGCAGCAACTCCTGGTAATTGGCCTGGGGGTTCAGTTCGGCGAGCATGCCGATGCGAATCCAGAACTCGGCCTGGGCGTTGATCGAGCGCGACAACGCAGCGCTGGCGACGCGCAAGTCCTCGTGCAGGTCTTCGGCAATCTTGAGTGCTCCTGGATATACGAAACATATCTGAATCATATACTCCTACTGTTTTGGCGCGCTACCTCTTGGTGCGCTAATCACCCAATCAGTGCAAGCCACCCCGGCCCATGTGGGAGCGCGCCTTGTGCCGCGATCGGGCCCGCAGGGGCCGCAAAATCTGCAAACGCAGTGGTTCTGGCACACCGCGATTGCAGGTTTTACGGCCCCTGCGGGCCCGATCGCGGCACAAGGCGCGCTCCCACCCCTGATCGCGGTGAGGCTGGAATGGTCATCTGGCCTGACTCTTGCTGTGATCCTGTCATCAGGGCCGTCAACGTAGATGGCCCACCGTTCACGACAAAGGCGCCGTGTTGCCCCCTTGCTTGCGCAGGCTGGGGCAGCCGGCGCCTTTTTTGTTCGTGCAGGCAGGAGATCGGCCGATGAGCAGCAGCCAGGTGCGCAGCGTGTGCCCGTATTGCGGGGTAGGGTGCGGCATTGTCATGACCGTGGAAGGCCGCCGCGTTACCAGGATCAGCGGCGACAAGCAGCACCCGAGCAATTTCGGCCGACTGTGCACCAAGGGCCTCACCGCGCACGTGCCGCTGGACGCGGGCGGGCGCATGCAGCACGCCTTCGTGCGCCAGCAGCGCCAGCAAGACCCCGGACAGACCGGCATGGACACTGCCATCGAGCAGGCCGCCACGCGCCTGCGCGGGATCATCGACTCACACGGCCCGGATGCCGTGGCGCTCTACCTGTCCGGGCAGATGTCGCTCGAGGCCCAGTACCTGGCCAACAAGCTGGCCAAGGGTTTCATCCGCACCCGGCATGTCGAGTCCAATTCACGCCTGTGCATGGCCAGCGCCGGCAGCGGCTACAAGCTGTCGCTGGGTGCCGACGGACCGCCCGGCAGTTACCAGGACTTCGAGCATGCCGAGGTCTTCCTGGTGATCGGCGCGAACATGGCCGACTGTCATCCGATCCTCTTCCTGCGCCTGCTCGACCGGGTCAAGGCGGGGGCGCGCCTGATCGTCGTGGATCCGCGGCGCAATGCCACGGCGGACAAGGCCGACCTGTTCCTGCAAGTGCGCCCGGGCAGTGACCTGGCGCTGCTCAACGGCCTGTTGCACCTGCTGCACCAGAACGGTCACACAGACACTGGCTTCATCGCCCGCCACACCGAAGGGTGGGAGGTGATGCCGGAGTTTCTTGCGGACTACACACCCGCGCGGGTGGCCGAGCTGACCGGCCTTGCAGAAGCCGATATTCGCCAGGCCGCTGCCTGGATCGGAGAGTCCAGGGACTGGATGAGCTGCTGGACCATGGGTCTCAACCAGAGCATCCACGGCACCTGGCACAGCAACGCGCTGTGCAACCTGCACCTGGCCACCGGCGCGATCTGCCGTCCGGGCAGCGGCCCGTTCTCGCTCACCGGCCAGCCCAACGCCATGGGCGGGCGCGAAATGGGCTACATGGGGCCGGGCCTGCCAGGGCAACGCTCGGCATTGCTCGACAGCGACCGTGCCTTCGTCGAGCAGCAGTGGCAGCTTGCCCCGGGCAGCCTGCGCGCCGAAGGCGGGGAGGGCACGGTGGGGCTGTTCCAGCAGATGGCCGAGGGCCAGATCAAGGCCTGCTGGATCATCTGCAGCAACCCGGTGGCCAGCGTCGCCAACCGCCAGCAGGTGATTGACGGCCTGCAGCAGGCCGAGCTGGTGATCACCCAGGACGCCTTCCTCGACACCGAGACCAACCGCTACGCCGACATCCTCTTGCCCGCCGCGCTGTGGGCCGAAGGCGAGGGCGTGATGATCAACAGCGAACGCAATCTCACCCTGATGCCGCGAGCCGTCCCCGCGCCAGGCGATAGCCTGCCCGACTGGCAGATCATCGCGCGCATCGCGTGCGCCATGGGCTACGCCCAGGCATTTACTTACGCTGACGCCGAAGCAGTGTTCGACGAGATCCGGCAGTTTCACAACCCTGCCACCGGCTATGACCTGCGCGGCATCGACTATGACCAGCTGCGCGAAAAACCGCGCCAGTGGCCCAGCGCGCCGGGCCGCCAGGACGACCGCAGCCCCCTGCGCTACTGCAACGACGGCATCAGCCAGACGCTGCTTGAGCACGACGGCCAGCGCCCCGTTCTGGCCTTCCCGACCCCAAGTGGCCGTGCGCGTTTCTTCGCCCGGCCGTGGATGCCGCCGGCCGAGCTGCCCGACGATGATTTCCCGCTGGTGCTCAACACAGGCCGTGTCCAGCACCAGTGGCACACCTTGACCAAGACCGGCAAGGTGCCCTCGCTGAACAAGCTCGATCCCGGTCCCTTCGTCGAAATCCATCCAGACGACGCTGCCCGCCTGGGCATTGCCGACAAGGACCAGGTGGCGATCCGCTCGCGCCGCGGCCAGGCGGTGCTGCCCGCCAAGGTGAGCCCCCGCGTGCTGCCGGGCAACTGTTTCGCCCCATTTCACTGGAACGACGTCTACGGCGAGCAGCTGGCGATCAATGCCGTGACCTGCGATGCCGTCGACCCGCTGTCACTGCAGCCGGCCTTCAAGCACTGCGCCGTGGCCCTGAGTCGGGTCAGCGGCGAGCGCATCGATACCCTCGAACTTCCCCCGGAACCCTCGTCGGAGCCTGCCACCATGCCGACCGCTACCCTGTCCCGGCTGCTGGGGCTGGACGCACTGCCCGTGCCCCAGCTCGCCGCCGCCGAGCAGCATTACCTGCAAGGCTTCCTGCTTGGGCTGGCACAGGCCGAGGCACGCGGCACGGGCGTGCCGAGCCTGCCTGCCAGTGCACCCTTGGCCCCGAGCAGCCGTCTGTTCGTCGATGGCCTGCTGGCGGGTCTGCTGGCCCAGCCGCACACGCGGGTGGAAACCCCGGCGCAGGCACCGCACCGCGTCCTCTGGGCTTCTCAGACCGGCAACGGCGAAGCCCTGGCCGAACGCTGCGCCCAGCGTCTTCGTGAGTCGGGCCTGGCGGTGGAGCTCAGCTGCATGGAGGCGGTCAGCCCGCGCCAGTTGCAAGGCGCGGCCAGCGTGCTGCTGATCGCCAGTACCTTCGGCGACGGCGACGCCCCCGACAGCGGCGCGGCGTTCTGGCAGGCGTTGCAGGGGGAGGAAACCAGCCACTGCAGCGACCTGCCGTACGCGGTGCTGGCGCTGGGTGATTCCAGCTACGACCAGTTCTGCGGCTTTGGCCGGCGCCTCGACCAGCGCCTTGCCGAACTGGGTGGGCAGCGCCTGTTGCAGCGTGTCGAGTGCGAGCCGGACTTTGATGAAACCTTCGCCCAGTGGCTGGACGCGCTGGTGCCAGCACTGGGCCAGGCGCGGGCGCCGCTGGCCGAGGCAGCGCCTTGCGCAGCCACGCCCGCCGCCCCGGCCTGCAGCAAGCACCAGCCCTGGCACGCGCCCTTGCTGGAGAACCGCCTGCTCAACGCCCCCGGCGCGATCAAGGAAACCCGCCAACTGGTGTTTGACCTGGCCGGCAGCGATTTCACCTATGAGGCCGGCGACGCCCTTGGCGTCTGGCCACGCAACTGTCCGTCCCTGGTGCAGGAGCTGCTTGGCCTGATGCAGCTCGACGGCCACGCGCCGCTCGAGCTCAAGGACCTGCCTGCGATGCCGTTGGCCATGGCGCTCGAAACACATCTGGAGATCGCCCGCATCACCACCCCGCAGCTCGAAGCGTTCAGCCAGCATCCCGATGCCGCTGACCTGCGCCGGCTGCTGCAGCCCGAGCACAAGGCCGAACTCAAGGCCTGGCTGTGGGGGCGTCAGCTCGCCGATGTGCTGCGCGAATTTCCACAAGCATTGCCGCTCGCTACGTGGCTCAAGCTGCTCAAGCCCCTGCAGCCGCGGCTCTACTCGATCAGCTCCAGCCCCAAGGCGCATCCCGGGCAGGTGCACCTCACCGTGTCGACGGTGCGCTATGGGCAGCGAAAAGGTGTGTCCTCGACCTTCCTGGCCGACCGCGCCGAGGATCTGCGCGTGGCGATCTTCCCGCAGCCGTCGAAGCATTTTCGCCTGCCCGAGGACGACGACGTGCCGGTGATCATGGTGGGGCCCGGTACCGGCATTGCGCCGTTTCGTGCGTTTCTGGAAGAGCGTGCGGCACGCGGGGCGGCCGGGCGTAACTGGTTGTTCTTCGGTGAGCAGCGCGAGGCCTGCGACTTCTATTACCAGGACCAGTTGCAGGCCTGGCAGGCCAGCGGGCACCTGCGCCTGGACACCGCGTTTTCCCGCGACCAGGCGCAGAAGGTCTATGTCCAGCAACGCATGCTCGAGCAGGGCGCCCAGCTGTGGCGGTGGCTGGAGGAGGGGGCCTACTTCTATGTGTGTGGCGATGCCGAGCGCATGGCCAAGGACGTCGATGCCGCATTGCGCCAGGTCGTGGCCGAGCACGGCGGGATGAGTGCCGAGGCCGCCGCCGCGTATGTCGCCGAGCTCGGCAAGGCCAAGCGCTACCGGCGCGATGTGTACTGAAAAATGCCCCAAGACAGGGAGCGGTGCACCACGATGGTACGAATCTCTGGATGTGTGCCCGTGAATTGGGTCCATTTCGGACATGTCCGCCCGCACGCCAGCAGCGGCACCACAGCGTCTCCCCAGTACCTGCGCAATGAGCATTAGTTGGCACGCTCCCTGCTTTATCCATCCCACAACGGCCCCGCCGGTCAACGACGATCGACACTCGGGCCCATAACATGATGAACACCAGGCAAAGGCGCCTGGAGCTTCGGCTCCAGGCGTTTTTTTTTGCACCGTGATTGAGGACCGCCCATGAACGCAATCGCCAAAGGCCTGCAGCGCCAGAAACTGATCATCGTCGGCAACGGCATGGTCGGCCACCACTGTGTCGAACAACTGATCGAGCGCGGCGCCCTGGCGCGCTTCGAACTGCGCATCTTCGGCGAGGAGCGCCAGCGTGCCTACGACCGCGTGCACCTGTCCGAGTACTTCGGCGGCAGCGACGCCGAGGCCCTGGCCATGTGCGAGCCCGGTTTCTACGACGCCAACGGCGTGCACCTGCACCTGGGCGAAGCCGTCATCGAAATCGACCGCGAACGCCGCGAGGTGGTCACCCCGGAAGGCCGCTACGCCTACGACCAATTGATCCTGGCGACCGGCTCCTACCCCTTTGTGCCACCGATCGAAGGCTCCAGCGGCAACGCACGCCTGGTCTACCGCACCCTCGACGACCTTGATGGCATCCGCGCCGCAGCAAGTGATGCCCGCCGCGGCGTGGTGGTCGGCGGCGGCCTGCTCGGCCTGGAAGCGGCCAACGCGCTCAAGTCCCTTGGCCTTGAAGCCCACGTGGTCGAGTTCGCTCCGCGGCTGATGCCCGTGCAGCTGGACGGGGAGGGCGGTGCCGCCCTGCGTGCCCAGATCGAAGCCTTGGGTGTGGGTGTTCACCTGTCGCGCGCCACCCAGTCGATCAGTGCAGGCGAAGACTACCGCTACCGCATGAATTTCGACGGCGGCGAGCATCTGGAAGCCGACCTGATCGTGTTCTCCGCCGGCATCCGTCCGCAGGACGCCCTGGGCCGCAGCAGTGGCCTGGAGGTCGCTGCCCGTGGCGGCGTAGTGATCGACGGCGACTGCCGCACCAGCGATGGGAATATCTATGCCATCGGCGAATGCGCCTCCTGGAACGGCAGCGTGTTCGGCCTGGTCGCGCCCGGCTACAGCATGGCCCGCAACCTCGCCGCCTTGCTGATGGGCGAAACGGCCACGGCCTTCACCGGCGCCGACATGTCGACCAAGCTCAAGCTGCTCGGCGTCGACGTCGGCTCCATCGGCGATGCCCACGGTGCCACGCCCGGTTCGCGCAGCTACCGCTTCATCGACGAAGCCAACGCGTCCTACCGCCGCCTGGTGGTCGATGCCAGCGGCAAGCGCGTGCTCGGTGCGGTGCTGGTCGGCGACAACAGCTATTACGATACGCTCCTGCAATACGCCCAGAACGGTATCAAGCTGCCGACCGACCCTGCCGCGCTGATCCTCCCCCAGGGCGGAGGCGCCCCGACCCTGGGCGCCGACGCATTGCCCGACAGCGCGACCATCTGTTCCTGCCACAACGTCAGCAAGGGCGCGGTCTGCGCGGCCATCGACAGCGGCTGCGGCGATCTAGCCGCCGTCAAAAGCTGCACCAAGGCCGCCAGCGGTTGCGGCGGCTGCGCGGCCTTGCTCAAGCAGGTCTTCGAGCACGAGCTCACCGCCCGCGGCGTCACTGTCGACAAGAGCCTGTGCGAGCACTTTGCCTACACCCGCCAAGAACTGTACGCACTGGTCCGCGTCGAGGGCATTCATACCTTCGCCGATCTGCTCGCCCGTCACGGCAAGGGCCACGTTGGCTGCGCCATCTGCAAGCCCACCGTCGGCAACATCCTCGCGTCCTGCTGGAACCAGCCGGTGATGGATGCCTCGCTGGTGCCGCTGCAGGACACCAACGATACCTTCATGGCAAACATGCAGAAAAATGGCACCTACTCGGTGGTACCGCGGATTCCGGGCGGCGAGATCACCCCGGACAAGCTCATCGTCATCGGCCAGGTGGCGAAAAAGTACGACCTCTACACCAAGATCACCGGCGGCCAGCGCATCGACCTGTTCGGCGCCCAGTTGCACGAGTTGCCGCTGATCTGGGGCGAGCTGATCGAGGCAGGCTTTGAAACCGGCCACGCCTACGGCAAGTCGACCCGCACGGTGAAATCCTGCGTGGGCAGTACCTGGTGCCGCTTTGGCGTACAGGACAGCGTCGCCATGGCCCTGGCCATCGAAGACCGCTACAAGGGCTTGAGGGCACCCCACAAGCTCAAGTTCGCCGTGTCCGGCTGCACCCGCGAGTGTGCCGAGGCACAGAGCAAGGATATTGGGGTGATCGCCACCGAAAAAGGCTGGAACCTCTACGTCTGTGGCAACGGCGGCATGCGCCCACGTCACGCCGAACTGTTCGCCACCGACCTGGATGACGAAAGCCTGATCCGCATCATCGACCGGGTATTGATGTTCTACATCCGCACCGCCGACAAGCTGCAACGCACCTCGGTCTGGCGCGAGGGCCTGGAAGGCGGCCTGGACTACCTCAAGCAGGTGATCCTGGAAGACAGCCTGGGCCTTGGCGACGAGCTCGAGGCGCAGATGCAGCACGTGGTCGACCGCTACGAATGCGAATGGGCCAATGCACTGAAGGACCCGGAAAAACTCAAGCGCTTCCGCACTTTCGTCAACGACCAGCGCAGCGATCCGGACGTGCATTTCGTCCGTGAACGCGGACAGCGCCGGCCCCTGACCGCCACACCCCTGCACCTGATCGCAACCACCGAGGAGGCTGTCTGATGAACCTGTCCAACACCGCTGTAGCCCGCAACCCGCAATGGCGCCAGGTGTGCCGCCAGCAGGACCTGGTCGCCGATTCCGGCGTGGTGGTCTGGCTCGATGGCACGCAGGTCGCGCTGTTCTACCTGCCGGGCGAGCAGCAATCGCTGTACGCCATCGACAACCGCGACCCGCGCTCGGGTGCCAACGTCATCGGCCGCGGGCTGGTGGGTAGCCTCCAAGGCGAGCTGGTGGTCGCCGCGCCGCTGTACAAGCAGCATTTCAGTCTGAGCGACGGGCGATGCCTCGAGGATCCGCAGCAGGAGTTGCAGGTATGGCCGGTGCGGGTCAATGGGCAGCAGGTCGAACTGGCAGTGGCCTGACGGCTTGCCTGGCATCATGGTCAGGGCAGAGAATGCCGGGTTCCTACGCTGATCGCCGGCAAGCCTGACCCATGAACCTCGACACCCGTATCAAGTTTCGCCACCTGCTGTGCTTTCTGGAGATTGCCCGGCAGGGCAGCCTGGCCAGGGCTGGCGACATTCTCGCGATCAGCCAGCCGGCGATTTCCAAGACCCTCAAGGAGCTGGAAACGCTGCTCCAGGCCCGGCTGTTCGAGCGTACCCGCACCGGCGTCGAACTGACGCCGGCCGGCGTGCGCTTCCTGCGTTATGCCGGGCCCAGCGTGCAGGCCCTGCGTGAAGGCGTGAGCAGTCTGCGTGGCGAGGCAGGCTTGCCCACGCAGGTGCGCATCGGCGTGCTGTCGACGGTCGAAGGCCTGCTGATGCCCGAGGTGCTGTGCCGCCTGCACCGGCGCCATGTTTCCCTGGTGGTCAGCGTGGTCACCGGAGCCAGCGCACACCTGCTGGGGCAACTGCACCTCGGGGAGCTGGAACTGGTTGTCGGCCGCATGACCGATAGCCCACAGATCCAGGGCCTGTCCTTCGAACACCTGTACAGTGAATCCATGACCCTGGTTGTACGTCCCGGGCACCCCTTGCTCGAACGCCAGCCGCTGGAGCGTCAGCGGGTCGCGGACTTTCCGCTGGTGTTGCCCCTCGCGGGCACGACGATTCGACAGCATGCTGACAGCCTGTTCGTGCAGTGCGGCATTCAACTCCCAGCCCAGCGTCTCGAGACCTTGTCGCTGGCATTGAGTCGGCGCTATGTGCTGGGCAGCGATGCGGTGTGGGTCGCGCCGCGTGATGCGGTACTGATCGACCTGGGGCAGGGGGGATTGTGCGAGGTTGACCTGGGGGTGCGGGAGCCGGGTGGGTCGGTGGGCATCTGCAGCAATGCGGCGGTGGAGCAGGGGGTCCCGGCCCAGTGGGTGTGTCAGGTGTTGCGGGAGGTGGCGGGGGAGTATCGGGACGGGGTTTATCCGTGAGGCGAGCTCCCCACTGGATGAACGACATTTCATCTGCTGAACTTCTGGCTCCCGACCCGCTCTTATGCCGGTAGCCATTGGTCATGGCCGCCTGCTAAGCTCGCGGCTTTACCCCGATTGCCCTTATGGCGCATGAACAAGGAAATAGCATGAAACAGCATCGTTTGGCGGCTGCGGTTGCCCTGGTTAGCCTGGTACTGGCGGGTTGCGACTCGCAGACCAGCAGCGTCGAGCTGAAGACTCCGGCACAGAAAGCCTCCTACGGTATCGGCCTGAACATGGGCAAGAGCCTGGCTCAGGAAGGCATGGACGACCTTGATTCGAAAGCGGTAGCGCTGGGCATCGAGGACGCTGTCGGCAAGAAAGAACAGAAGCTGAAGGACGAAGAGCTGGTCGAAGCCTTCGCCGCGCTGCAGAAACGTGCCGAAGAGCGTCTGACCAAGCAGAGCGAAGAAGCCGCTTCGGCTGGCAAGAAATTCCTCGAAGAAAACGCCAAGAAGGCTGGTGTCGTCACTACCGCCTCTGGCCTGCAGTACGAAGTCGTGAAAAAGGCAGACGGCCCGCAGCCCAAGCCGACCGACGTGGTCACTGTTCACTACGAAGGCAAGCTGACCGATGGCAAGGTGTTCGACAGCTCCGTCGAGCGCGGCAGCCCGATCGATCTGCCTGTCAGCGGCGTGATCCCAGGCTGGGTCGAAGGCTTGCAACTGATGCACGTCGGCGAGAAATACAAACTGTACATCCCGGCTGAGCTGGCCTACGGCGCCCAGAGCCCAAGCCCGCTGATTCCTGCCAACTCGGTACTGGTCTTCGACCTGGAGCTGCTGGGCATCAAGGACATGAACGCCCCGCAAGGCGATGCGCCTCAGGCGCCAGCGCCTGCCGAGGCACCTGCGCAATCGCCTGCCGAAGCTCCGGCTCAGTAAGGCATTCGCTGGACCCGCAACGCCCCGTCTCGACGGGGCGTTGTCGTTCATGCAGGCAGGTCGACTCGAACGCTTCAGGCCAAGCACTGTCTCAACAAGGCAGCCGTGGTCCAGGGGACGTGAGCCGCAAAACGTTTGCGCGGCTGAAACAAGTGTGTAAAAAACGCCCGATTCGGGTGCGCCCCTTGCTGGGCGGGCACCGCGCGCCCCCGAAGGCGGCTCTGTTCACAAGGTTATCCACAAGAAATGTGGATAACCTTTCCCGTCATCTTGCTGTGGAGGTTCCATGAGCGCTCCCTGGAATTTTGCCCGTTTTCTACCCCTTGCCGAACGCCTGCTCAGCCGGGGACGATTGCCGGCACTGCTGTTCGCTGTGGCGCGCAAGGGTCCGCGCCTGGGTCAGTTGCGCGACGATATTCGACTGCTGCAGTCGCTGTGCCTGGCCTGGTGGCGCGGTGAATACCGCGCCATCAGCCCCAAGGCGCTGATCACCATCGTGGCCGGACTGCTGTATTTCGTAAGCCCGCTCGATGCCATTCCCGACTGGCTGCTGGGCGTCGGTTTTCTGGATGACATTGCAGTGCTGGGCTGGGTGCTCAAGACCGTTGCCGATGAACTGGCACGTTTCAAGGAATGGCGCGAGCGCCAGGCGCCCGAGCGGCTGCGTGTATTAGAGCGCCTGCCAGCCACTCCCGAGGAACTGCGCCTGGAGCAACGCGGCGAATGAGAAAGACCTGATCCGCACAGACTCCCGCGCTTGGTAATATAATTGGCATAAGGGTTATGCCTGGGGATTACATGTCGTAATCCCGTAAAGGGGGGTTGTAATGGGTATTCAGGTCATCAGCCGGGACGGTCAGCCCGAATATGCAGTCGTCCCGTGGGAGCACTATCAAGCGCTGCTCAAGGCAGCTGGGCAGGCACCCGCCGTCACGGACAGCATTGCCGCCGATGACGCGGCGAGCGCCACGCAGAGCGTCAAGCTGCCGGATTTCAGCGAGCTGGCGCACCTGCGTCAGGCCAAGGGTCTGGCACCCGAGCAACTGGCCCGCAGCGTCGGCATCAGCCCGGCGTACCTGGCCATGATCGAATCGGGTGAGCGCCTGCCGGACGCTGCCATCCGTCGAAGCCTCGCCTGGGAACTGGGCACCGGCGGCTGGAGCGAGCCGTCGTGACTCAGGTCAGGATCAGCCGCGAGCACTGGCAAAACCTGCTCGGCGAGCTCGACCTGGCCCGCCGCCAACGCCATCTTCTGACCTACCGGGCTCTGCTTGAACGCCTGCAATTGCCCAGTCCGGCCATGCAGACGCTGACCGCCGCGCTCGAGCACCTGGCCGCGCTCGACGCACGCGCCGCACAGCCGCTGCGCAGTTCATTGGTGATCAGCCAGGGTGCCAGCCGCCTTCCGCGCACCGGTTTCTTCGAGTGCGTCGAGCGCCTGGGACGTTTTTCCGGGCCAGTCGACGGCATGGCCGCAGCCTCGTGGCACGCGTCCGAAGTGGTGCGGGTATTCGAATACAGTTATCCCGAAGAGGCCTGAAGCGGCGGCGTTTCGTGTCGATCACATACAGGCTGGGGCCTGAAGTGTCCTTGGCCTGGCACTTGGCCTGGGAGGCCAGGTCTGCCAGCCGCTCGGCATCCAGGGTGGACTGCGATTCCTGAAAATGAAGGGGCCGGACGCCAAGCGCCCAGCCGCTTCATTTCAGGAGAGTAAAATGACCATTTAATGACGAGATGGTGTCTTCTCGTATTATTTAGCCATCACTGTGCTCAGTGCTTCGCCACCGCCGAGTTCAGGGTCAGATAATCCAGCAGAATCCGCCCAGTCTCCGACAGGTAGGCATCATCTTCAGGCTTGGTATCTTCATCCTCGACTGCCAGGGCGTCCTCGTCCTCTTTCTTCAGTTCCTTCAGGGGCTCTTCGCCCTTGGCCTTGCGACGGATGTTCTCCAGCGCCAGTTGCTTGCCTTCGATCTCGTCATGACGAGCGCGGCGCTCGGTCTCGTTGAGACTGACGGTTTTTTCGTTCATCAGCTTTTGGGTCAGGGCCAGGCGATCGCGGATGTACACGAACTCCGGATCCTTGGCACTGCGCGCTTCGTGGCGGGTCTTTAGCTGGGCCAGGAAGGGTTTGAACGAGTCGGCCGTCGGCTTGATCGCGGGACGGATGGTGTCCCATGGCATGGCTTCGGGCAGGGCGCTTTCGCCGATTTCCTTGGTGTCGATGATCGACGGGTAGTTGATGTCCGGGAGCACGCCCTGATGCTGGGTGCTCTGCCCGGATACCCGGTAGAACTTGGCCAGGGTCAGTTTCAGCTCGCCATGGTTGAGCGGCTGGATGGTCTGCACGGTGCCTTTGCCGAAGGTCTGGCCGCCGATGATCAGCGCGCGGTGGTAGTCCTGCATGGCGCCGGCGAAAATCTCCGACGCCGAGGCCGAGAGACGGTTGACCAGCAGCGCCATCGGGCCTTTGTAGAAGGCGCCGGTGTTCTCGTCTTCAAGCACGTCGACACGGCCATCGCTGTTGCGTACCAGTACCGTCGGGCCTTTGTCGATGAACAGGCTGGTCAGCTCGGTGGCTTCCTGCAGGGAACCGCCGCCGTTGTTGCGCAGGTCGATGACCACGCCGTCGACTTTTTCCTTCTGCAGTTCAGTGAGCAGTTTCTTCACGTCGCGCGTGGTGCTCTTGTACTCCGGATCGCCAGCGCGGAATGCCTTGAAGTCCAGGTAGAACGCCGGAATCTCGATGATGCCGAGCTTGTAGTCACGACCATCCTGCTTGAGGTTCAGCACCGATTTCTTCGCGGCCTGCTCTTCGAGCTTCACCGCCTCGCGGGTGATCGGCACGATCTTGCTGGTCTGGTCATTAGGTGCGTTGTTGGCCGGGATCACTTCCAGGCGTACCACCGAGCCTTTCGGGCCGCGGATCAGCTTGACCACTTCGTCCAGGCGCCAGCCGACGACGTCGACCATTTCCTTGTCGCCCTGGGCCACGCCGATGATCTTGTCGGCCGGGGCAACCTGCTTGGTCTTCGCGGCAGGCCCTGCCGGCACCAGGCGCACGATCTTGACCTGGTCGTTGTCGCTTTGCAGCACGGCGCCGATGCCTTCGAGGGACAGGCTCATGTTGATGTCGAAGTTTTCGGCGTTGTCGGGCGACAGGTAGTTGGTGTGCGGGTCGTAGGACTGGGCGAAGGTATTGATGTAGGCCTGGAAGATGTCTTCGGCGCGGGTCTGATCCAGGCGCGTCAACTGGTTCTTGTAGCGCTTGGTCAGGGTTTCCTGGATCTGCTTGGGATCCTTGCCGGCGATCTTCTGGCGCAACACTTCGTCCTTGACGCGTTTGCGCCAGAGGTCGTCAAGCTCGGCCTGGTTTTTCATCCACGGGGCTTTTTCGCGGTCGACCAGGAGCTCTTCGCGAACGCCGAAGTCCATCTTGTCGACGCCCTTGTTCAACTCGGCCAAGGCAAAGTCGAGACGCGACTTGACCCGGTTCAGGTAGCGCTTGTAGATCGTGAAGCCAGGATCCAGGTTACCGCTCTTGAGGAAGTCGTCGAACTGCGTCTTCCACTTGTCGAATTCGGCGATGTCACTGGCGGTGAAGTAGCTGCGCGAAGGGTCGAGCAGCTTGAGGTAGCTGTCATAGATGATGACCGAGCGTGCGTCGTCCAGCGGCGGCTTGCTGTAGTGGTGGCGCTTGAGCAGCTCGACCACATTGAGGCTGGCGACGATTTCGTCGCGGTCAGGCTGCAGGCTGTCCCACTTGTTGGCGGCCGATGCGAAGCCGCTAAGCGACAGGCTGCCGAGGCCTAGCATCAGGGCGAGGGCGGTGCCGGGCAAGAATTGCTTCATGCTGATTCGACGTAGGGGCAATTGTTCACGCATAGTAGGCCGTCTTATCCATTCGCCGGTTCCATGGAGCCGGACGCATACTGCAAAAAGCCTGGGGCAAGCGTCCCCAGGCTCAGTCATGACTCAACTATGGAGGCACTGTGAAGGCATTGCAAGGCGTGGACGGACATGTGGCGTGGGTCGAAGCCGAGCGCCCGACCTGTGACGCGGGGCAGGTGCGCATTCGCGTGGCCGCCGCTGGCCTGAACCGGGCCGACCTGTTGCAACGGGCGGGTTTGTACCCGCCGCCGCCTGGCGCGAGCCCGTACATGGGGCTTGAATGCGCAGGCGTCATCAGCGAAGTCGGCCCAGGCGCCGACTGGCGCGTGGGAGACCGAGTGTGCGCGCTGCTCGCAGGCGGCGGCATGGCCGAGGAAGTGGTGGTCGATGCCCGGCATGTGCTGCCGGTGCCCGAGGGTCTGAGCCTGCATGAAGCCGCGGCCATTCCCGAAGTGTATGCCACCGCCTGGCTCAATATCTTCCAGCTGGGCGGCCTCAAGGGCGGCGAAAAGGTACTGGTGCATGCAGGCGCCAGTGGTGTGGGCTCGGCGGCGATCCAGCTGTGCAAGGCCTTTGGCAACCAGATCTGGGTCAGCGTCGGTTCGGCCGAGCGTCTGGCCTACTGCCAGGACCTGGGCGCCGCTGGGGGCGTGGTGCGCAGCGAGAACCTCGAGGCGCTGGAAGGGTTCGGGCCGTTTGATGTGATCCTGGACCCGGTGGGTGCCAGCTATGCAGCGCTGAACCTCAAGCTGCTGGCCCGTGACGGGCGCTGGGTGATCATCGGTCTGATGGGTGGCCGCGCCGCCGAGCTGGACTTGTCGTTGATGCTCGGCAAGCGGTTGCAGGTGACGGGCTCGACGTTGCGCAACCGCGATGACGGATTCAAGGCTGAGTTGCTGAGCGAACTGGGGCGACAAGTCTGGCCGTTGTTCGAGCAAGGGCGGTTGAAACCGCAGCTGGTCGGCACCTACCCCGTCGCCGAAGCCGAGAAAGCCTATGAAGAGCTTTCCGGCAACCAAGTCTCCGGCAAACTGGTTCTCGTGATCGACGAAAGTCTGGCCTGACCCCTAGGCGACACCGCCCTCATGTAGGAGCGGCCTTGTGTCGCGAAGCGGCCGCGAAGCGGTCGTAAAACCTGCCGGCCCGGTGTGTCAGGCAAACGGTGTCGCCTGGTTTTACGGGCCCTTCGGGCCCGCTTCGCGCGGTCCGGCGTCCCGGCACAAGGCCGCTCCTACAGAATGCCCTGCTGCGCCGGGCACAAGGGTTGGCGCGCAACCTGGAATCAGGCCCAGCTCAAGACCGGCCATCCGTTCTTCTCGGCATGCTCACGCAACACCGGGTCGGGATTCACCACGACCGGGAAGTCCACCTTCAGCAGCAACGGCAGGTCATTTCTCGAGTCCGAATAGAAGCTCGCCCCCTCCAGGTTCTCCTGCTCCTGATCCAGCCATTCCAGCAATCGCGTGATCTTGCCTTCGCGGTACGTCAGCACCCCATGGGTCTGCCCCGTATACACGCCATTGACCGCCTCCAGCTCGATCGCCAGGTACTCCTCGACGCCCAACCGCGCGGCGATAGGCCCGACCAGGTGCGTGCCCGACGCCGAGATGATCAGCACCCGGTCACCGCGCTTGCGATGTTCGGCGATGCACCGGCACGCATCGCCGAAGATGATCGGCTCGATCACCTCCTCGACCCACGGCTCCACCAGGTGCTCTACTTCCTCGAGCGTCCGCCCGGCGATAGGCTCCAGGCTGAAGGCCATGTAGTCTTCCATGGCCAGGTGGCCCTTGCCGTAGGCGTCCATCATCTCGCGGTCACGGCGCAGGAAGGACTCGCTGTCTACCCAGCCCAGGCGGGCCATCTGCTCGCTCCACAGCGACGCGCAGTCGCCGTGGATCAGGGTCTCGTCCAGATCGAAAATTGCCAAAGCCATGACTGCCACTCCTCTGCGGCCCTCAGGCCACTTCACGTAATGCTGCGGGATCGATGCTCAAGGATACGCGCTGGCCGTCGGGATGCAGGTCGGCGGACGAGCGATTGAGCACATCGACCACCAGTTCGACCCCGTGGGCCTCGACCCGATAACGGATCACGTTACCCAGCAGGCTGTGACTGCGCACCTGGCCGTCGAGTTCGCCGCCCAGCCCCAGTGTGATGGATTCGGGTCGGATCGCCAGCCGGGAGGTCACCGGGCGTTGCAGCAGGCGGCTGGCGCTGTCGGCATCGAGCAGGTTGTAGTTGCCGATGAAGCCGGCGGCGAACAGGTCCACGGGCGCTGTGTAGAGCGTTTCGGCATCGCCGCTCTGGACGATGCGGCCCTGGTTCATCAGGAAGATCCGGTCCGACAGGATCAGCGCCTCCTCCTGGTCGTGGGTGACAAAGATGGTGGTGAGTCCCAGCTCGCGCTGGATCTCGCGGATCTGCTCGCGCAGGTGCTTGCGAATGCGCGCATCCAGGGCCGACAGCGGCTCGTCGAGCAGCAGCAGGCGCGGACGGGTGACCAGTGAACGGGCCAGGGCCACGCGCTGGCACTGCCCTCCGGAAAGCTGGTGCGGGTAGCGTGCGGCGAACTCCGTGAGCTCGACCAGCTGCAACACCTCGCGTACCCGCGCCTGGCTCTGGTCGGCCTTGACCTTCTGCATGCGCAGGCCAAACCCGACGTTCTGCTCCACGGTCATGTTGGGAAACAGCGCATAGCTCTGGAACACCATGCCGATCCCGCGCTTCTGCGGGCTCAGCGGCACAAGGTCTTGCCCGTCGAGCAGGATGCTTCCGCTGTCGACCGGCGTCAGGCCTGCAATGCAGCGCAGCAGGGTCGACTTGCCGCAGCCCGAGGGACCGAGCAGGGTGACGAACTCCCCGCGCTCGATCTGGCAGTCGATGTCGTTGAACACCGTACTGCCCGCATAGCTTTTCTGCAGCTTTTGTACGCTGACAAAGCTCATATCAGGATTTGTCCTTGTTCAGGCGATTGGCGACCCAGGTCAGCACCAGCACGAAGAAGAAGTACGAGATCACCAGTGCGCTGTTGAAGTGGCCGCTGCTGTTGCGCATGTTGTTCAGGTACACCTGCAACGTCTCGTAGCGGGTACCGACCAGCAGGTTGGCGAAGACGAACTCGCCGAACAGGAACGAAAACGACAGCAGCAACGCTACCAGCAGGCCCTTGCGCAGATTCGGCAATACCACCAGAAACGCCGCCTGCCAAGTGCTGGCGCCCAGCAGTTGGGCGGCGTCCATGAGGTCGCGAAGGTTGATGGCCTGCAGGTTGTTGGTGATCGCCCGATACATGAAGGGCAGGGCGATGGTGAAGTAGCAGCCGATCAGGATCCATGGCGTGCCGACCATGGCCACCGGCCCGCTGCCATACAGCTGCAACAGTCCTACCGACGACACCACCGGCGGCACGGCGAACGGCAGCAGGATCAGGATGTTCATCAGCGCATCGAGCCGGGGGAAGTGGTAGTGCACCACGAAGAGCAACGGCAGGATCAGCAGCACTGACAGCACCAGCGCGCCCACGCATACCAGCAGAGACTGGCCGAAAGCCGCCAGAAACCGCGCATCCGTCCACAACGCCACGTACCACTTCAAGGTGAGCCCGCTGGGCAACAGGCTCGCCGACCAGCTGGTCGACACCGAGTACAGCAGGGTCCCCGCCAGTGGCAGCAGCAGGATCAGGAAAAGCCCGTACACCACCACGCGGTGATAGAGGCGGCTGGAGCGAGATTCAGCGCGCATGGTAGCTCCGTCGCAACAGCCATTGATGGACCACCGTCACCAAGGTCATCAGGCCTACCAGCAGCATCGCCAGAGCGCTGGCCAGGTTCGGGTCCAGGGTGATGTCGCCGGCGACCAGCGCCGCGATGCGGATGGTCAGCACGTTGAAGTTGCCGGTGGTCAGGGCGTACACGGTGGCATACGCGCCCAGGGCATTGGCCAGGAGGATCACGAAGGTGCCCAGCAGCGCTGGAGTCAGCACGGGCAGGCCGATGTGGCGCCAGTACTGCCAGGCGCTGGCCCCCAGCAGCGCAGAGGACTCGCGCCAGTCTTCGCGCAACGCGTCGAAGGCGGGGTAGAGCAGCAGCACCCCTAGGGGAATCTGGAAATAGGTGTAGACCAGGATCAGGCCGGTCCTGGAGTACAGGTTGAAGTCCTCGATCACCCCGGCCTGCTTGAGCAGCAAGGTCAACGCGCCGTTGAAACCCAGCAGGATGATGAAGGCAAACGCCAGCGGCACGCCGCTGAAGTTGCTGGTCATGTTGGCGAAGGCGCTGACGAAGTCACGCAGGCGCGAATCCACCTGGCGCAGCGAGTAGGCCCCCAGCACCGCCACCAGGATGCCTATCAGGCTGGACCAGAAACTGATTTCCAGGCTGTGCTGGATGGCCTGGCGGTGAAAGCGCGAGGTGAAGACCTTGGTGAAGTTCTCCAGGCCCCAGCCAGCCTCGCTCTGCAGGCTGTGGATCGCCACCCAGGCCAGCGGAGCGATCTGGAAGATGATGAAGAAGATGCAGAACGGCACCAGGCAGAGCAGCGCCAGGACGCGGCCGCGCCCGGTCGAGCTCACCTGAGCAGCTCCCGGCACACGGGCTTGTCATGGGCGACCCCGAGCAGCTCGCAGACAGTGCCGCACAGTTCGGTCTGCAAAGGCTTCACATTGGGGTCCAGGCTGAACGCCTCGCCGAAGACGAACAGCGGCACTTCGCGTTCCTCCGCCAGCAGGCCATTGTGCGAACGGTCGTTGTTCATGCCGTGGTCGGCGGTGACCAGCACCTGGTAGCCCTCTTCCAGCCAGCGCGGCAGGTAGTCGGCCAGCAGGATGTCGGCATTGCGGGCGCTGTTGCGGTACTGGCTGCTGTCCAGGCCATGACGGTGGCCGGCATCGTCGATGTTCATCGGGTGCACCAGCAGGAAGTTCGGCGCATGGCGCCGACGCAGGTACTCGGCGTCGGCCAGCAGGTGCGAGTCGGGATAGTGGTCGGCGTAGTAGAACAGACCATGCTGGATCGGCAGTTTTGGCGCATGGGTGTGACGGTCGCGCAGCGGGTCGAAGGGAGAGCGGTTGTAGAGCTCGCTGATCCAGTGATAGGCCGCCGCCGCGGTGCCCAGCCCTGCCTCGCGGGCATAGTGGAAGACGCTGCGCTGGCTGGACAGGCGATTGATGTTGTTGTGCACGATGCCGCTGTCGATCGGCGCGACACCGGTGAGGATGCATTCGTAGAGCGGCCGTGACAGGGCGGGCAGCTCGCATTCGAGGCGGTACAAGGCCGCGCGGTCGGCTTCGACATAGGCATGCAGGTGGCCCATGGCGTGATGGGCCACCTGATGATTGAGGCCGTCCAGCAGGACCAGTATTACGTTGTGGTTCATGTGGAAGGCTCCAATTGCTTGATCCACCTCACTCCATCTCGATGATCACCTGCTCCTGCCACTTCTGCGGAAGTGTCTTGGAGGTTGCTTCCCATGCGGCCGCATCCTTGATTGGCTGGGCGGCGCCGTATTGTTCGTTCGGCAGTAGCTTGGCCTGTACATCTGCCGGCAGCTTGAGGTTCTCTGCGCGAATCGGACGGGCATGCCCGATGGCCAGGTTGGTCTGCCCGGCGTCGCTGAAGATGTACTCGCGGGTCAACTTGGCTGCGTTCGGATTCTTGGCGTACTTGTTGATGATGGTGGTGTAGCCGGAAATCACCGAGCCGTCGGACGGGATCAGCACCTCGAAGCGCTCTGGATCGATCTGTTCACGATAGCTCAGGCCGTTGAAGTCCCACACCACGCCGACTTCCACCTCGCCCTTTTCCAGGGTCTGGATGGTCGGGTTGGCCAGCGACAGGCGCTTCTGCTGGGCCAGTTTGGTGAAGAGCTGCAATCCTGGCTCGATGTTCTTCTCGTCACCTTTGTAGGCGAGGGCGGCGGCCAGCACTCCGTTGGCTGCCTGGGCCGCCGTGCCGACGTCACCGATGGCGACCTTGTACTTGCCCTTTTCGAGGTCGTGCCAGGTCTTCGGGCGCTCGCCTTCCTTGACCAGCTGCTTGTTGATGATGAACGCAATGGTGCCGGTGTAGGCCAGGGCCCAGTGGCCGTCCTTGTCCTTCGCCCAGTCCGGGACCTGGTCCCAGGTGGTCGGCTTGTACGGCTGGGTCACGCCCTTGGCGACCGCGATGGGGCCGAAGGCGGCGCCGACGTCACCGATGTCGGCGCTGGCGTTGTCCTTCTCGGCGTCGAACTTGGCGACCTCTTGCGCGGAGCTCATGTCGGTGTCGCTGTGCTTGAGGCCGTACTTGCTGGCCAGGTCCGCCCAGGTGCCTTTCCAGTTTGCCCAGGCGTCGGGCATGCCCACGCTATTGACCACGCCTTCCTTGCGGGCGGCGTCTTCCAGGGCCTTGAGGCCGGTGTCGGCGGCCAAGACCGAGGTGCTCAACGCAATGGCCGAACCAAGCAGTGACGCCATGAAGAACTTTTTCATCCGAAGCTCCTTTTGGGGGTGCCTTGCAGTCAATGTCAGTCGACAGCGTAGACCATCTTCAAGTCGCTGATACGCAAGGCCTTGCCCCATCCGATACGGCAACTGCAACAGCAGGTGTCAAGTGGCGGAAGTGCCATTGACCGGCGTCGTTTCTCCCCCGGCGGTGATCACCTGCACCGACAACCGCGGCGTCGCCAGATCCAGCCCAGCCTCGTCCAGCTGGCGCTTCAACGCCAGGTTGAACGCGCGCGATACTTCCCACTGCTTGATCGGGGCGGTCTTGAACCGGGCACGCAGAATAGCGGAGCCGGATTCGAAACTTTCCACCCCTTGCAGCTCCAGCGGCGACCAGATATTGCGGCGCATCAGCGGATCGTTGCGCAACTTCTGACCGACATCGCGGATCAGGCTTATGGCCTGGTCGATGTTCATGCTGTGGGGAATGGCAATGCGGAAGATCGCGTAGCCGAACTCGCGCGAGTAGTTCTTGATGCTCTTGATTTCGCTGAACGGGATGGTGTGCACGATGCCATCGATGTCGCGCAGGCGCACGGTGCGGATGGTCAAGCCCTCGACCGTGCCCAGGTGGCCGCCGACGTCGACGTAGTCGTCGATGGCCAGCGAGTCTTCGATGATGATGAACAGGCCCGTGATCAGGTCGGCCACCAGCGACTGGGCGCCAAAACCGATCGCAAGGCCGATGACACCGGCACCGGCCAGCAGCGGGGTGACGTTCATGCCCATGTTGGCAAGGGCGACGATCACCGCGATGATGAAGATGGCCACGAACATGACGTTGCGGATCAACGGCATCATGGTCTGCGCCCGTGCATTGGCAAGGCCTCTGCGCGAGCCGACCAGGGCATGGTGGACGGCGGTGTCGGCCAGAATCCACACCAGCCAGGCGGCGATCAGCGTGCCTACTAGGCCAAGCACCCGCAAGCTGACGTCATGACCGTCACCTTCGGCGAAGCCGATCAGCGACAAGCCCCACACACGCAAGCCCAGTTCGATGAACACCATCCAGATGAACAGGTGCGCGAGGGTGTAGGCAAAGTTGCGCAAGCGCTCGGCATACACCGCCTGTCGCCGGCTGCTGCGGGGCTTGAGCGCATGGCGGCGGAGCAGACCGTTGAGCACCATGCAGATGACTACCAGCACCGTGCACATCAGCGACTGACGCAGCGCAGTGCTGGTATCGCCTGCGGACACAAAGGTGGCGAACAGAGAGATGCCCACCAGCACCATTGCCGGCAGGTACCAGAAGCTGCCCAGGATCGACAGGGTATCGTTCAGCGCCCGCCGGTTGAGACGCCGCGCCAGCGGCTGGTTACGGATGAGGTGGCCGATCGGCCGGCGGAAGCGCAGGATGAACAGCGCAGTGGACAGCGCCGCCAGCACATTGGCCAAGGTCGCCAGGCCGTGAGCCAGATGCGTGCCCAGGGCCGCGGTCAGGCGTGGGTCGTTCATGGCCTCGCCAAAGGCCGCGAAACTGCCAATGAACCACAGTGGGCGAAATGCCTGGTGGCGCAGGATGTACAAGGCGCGGTGCCGGTGCGGCCCATCGAGCAGCGAGAAGGCGATCACGCAGATTGCCGAGAAGCAGGTGCCTACCACCAGCGCATAGGCCAGCACCATCGCCATCGACTTGCCCAGGGAAGAGGGCAGCGCAAAGCTCAGGTACACGGTGAACACCAGCGCCACCAGCCAAGGCCCCAGCTTGCGCAACGCGAAACGCACCAGGTCCCAGGTGCGTGGGTGCTGGGGCAGTTCCTCGGTCAGGCCGAAGCGTACGCGCACCCGGTGGCCGATCCAGTTGAACACGTAGGCCAGCAGGCTCCATACAGCGATGATCGCGGCAAAACCGAACAGGATCGCCGGCCATTGGTGCACCGGTACCACGAGGTCGGAAAGCTCGGCCTGGGCTTGCTGCATTTCCAGTGACCAGCGCCGGAACGGACTGGCATCTCCGCTGAACTGTTTTTCCAGATCGTGCAGGGTCCCGCCGATCAGGCCAAGCACCCCTTGTTCCTGGGCAGGCTGGGCCTGGCGGGTACTGTCGCGCAGTTTTTTCAGGTCGCCCAGCAGCTTGGTGCGCTGCTGGTCGTTTTCGAGGGTCTTGATCACCTCGTCGAGGGATTTGCCCAGCGGCTCGGTGGATTCGGCCTGGGCAGGCGTGCTCGAACCGAGCAAGCCGGGCAGGCCAGCGGCCTGAACAGGGGCGATGAACAGGAAAAGCAACAGCAGGGTCAGGCTACGCAGGAGAGCAGGCACCGGGAAATCTACCTCAGGGTCAAACGAATGCCCGAGTGTAGAGGATTTCTCAGGCCAGTTTCTCGAGGATCTTCCAGCACATCAGCCCGAGCATGCCCATGGTGCCGATCCACATCATCAGCACCCCGGCGTTGCGCTCGCGCAGGTTGAAACCCACCGTGAGCAGGATCAGCCCGGCCAGCACCGGGAGGAACATTGACTGAAAGTCGGAGAGGGACACGTACATGGGCAGGATCCTTGTGCGCAGGATGCTCTACGACAAGGATAGGCCTGATTGGGACGGGTGGGGTTGACCGGGATCAGTGGGGGGCGGGATCTTCCGCGGCCCCTTCGATTTTACGGCCTAGGGCAGATCCCGGCTGCGGTAGAACGCCGTCAGCACCTTCACCAGATGCGCCAGGTCCTGGCTACCGCACAGCTCCCGGATCGAATGCATCGCGAAGGTCGGCAAGCCGATATCCACCGTCCGGACCCCCAGGTGGCCAGCCATGATTGGCCCGATGGTCGAGCCGCAACCCATGTCGCTGCGCACCACGAAGCTCTGCACCGGCACTTCCTCGGCCATGCACAGATGACGGAAGAAGCCAGCGGTCTCGCTGTTGGTGGCGTAACGCTGGTTGTTGTTGACCTTGATCACCGGCCCGGCATTGAGCTTGGGCCCGTGGTTGCCGTCGTGCTTGTCGGCATAGTTGGGATGCACGCCGTGGGCGTTGTCAGCCGAGACCAGCAAGGACCGCTGGATGGTCCGGACGAAATCATCGCCATCTGGCAGCAGGCGGCGCAGGGCCTGCTCCAGCATCGGGCCATCGGCACCGCAGGCCGAGCAGGAGCCGACCTCCTCGTGGTCGGTGGCGATGAACACACAGGTTTCATCGCTGTCGGCCGCCAGCAACGCTTGCAGGCCGGCGAAGCAGGAGAGCAGGTTGTCCAGGCGGGCGCCGGCAATGAAGTCACCGTGGAGACCGATCAGGGCGGCGTCCTGGGTATCGTAGAAACTCAGCTCGTAGTCGAGCACCACGTCGGCATTGAGCTGATGCTCGCGGGCCAGCTGCTCGGTGAGCAGGGCGCGGAAGTCGACACGCTCGTCACCGGCCACCTGGGCCAGGATCGGCGGCAACTCGTTCTGCGGGTTGATCATCCAGCCTTCGTTGGCGGTGCGGTTGAGGTGGATGGCCAGGTTGGGAATGATGGCAATGGGCAGCTTGAAGTCGACCAGCTGGCTTTCGACCTTGCCGTCACGGCGGAAGGTAACCCGCCCGGCCAGCGACAGGTCGCGGTCGAACCAGGGTGCCAGCAGGGCGCCGCCGTAGACTTCGACGCCCAGTTGCAGGAAGCCCAGGCGCTGCAGCTCAGGCTGCGGCTTGACGCGCAGGCACGGGCTGTCGGTGTGGGCGCCAACCAGGCGAATCCCGCCCATCAGGGGCGAATGCCGGCCCAGCTTGATGGCGATGATCGAGGAGTCGTTGCGGGTCAGGTAATAGCGACCCCCGGGCACGGTCGCCCAGCTGTCGCGCTCGTCCAGGCGCTGGTAGCCGGCAGCCTCGAGGCGGATGGCCAGACTGGCGGTGGCGTGGAAGGGCGTGGGGGAAGACTTGAGGAAATCGATCAGGCCTTGGTTCAGGGCATCGCGCATAAAACACTCCAGACAGCTGTGGCGCGAGTTTAGCGTAATTGGGTGGGAAATTGTGTCGGCCCATTCGCCGACACGGTCCGTCAGAAAGGGGCGGGACACTCGAACTTCAACCGCTCACCGGAAACCGGGTGGGTGAAGCTCAACATGCTCGCATGCAGGCACAACCGTTCGTGCGCCGCAAGTGCCTCGGGATTGGCGTACAACCGGTCTCCCAGCAGCGGATGCCCGATCGACAGCATGTGCACGCGCAACTGGTGCGAACGTCCGGTAATCGGTGTCAGCTCGACGCGGCAATGGTCACCGCACCGCTCCAGGATGCGCCAGAAGGTCAGCGCATGCTTGCCCTGCTCGTGGTCCACCACATGCCGCGGCTTGGTCGGTGGGTCGTAGCGCAAGGGCAGGTCGATGCTGCCGCTGTCCAGCGCCGGTTGGCCCCAGCACAACGCGGTGTAGGCCTTTTCAGTCTCGCGGTCGTGAAACTGTCGGGACAGCTCGCGATGACTGTCGGCGTCACGGGCCAGGAGGATGATCCCCGAGGTCTCCCAATCCAGCCGGTGGACGATCAGGGCATCGGGGTAGCCGTTCTCTTGCAGGCGGGTGATCAGGCAGTCCTTGTTGTCGTCGGCGCGGCCAGGCACCGAGAGCAGCAGGGTAGGCTTGTTGATCACCAGGATGGCGGCGTCTTCATGAAGAACTTGGATATTGGACAGCGGCATTGCGAGTTCTCTGCAAACACCAACGGCGACGGGCGGATCCGGCAAGATGCTTGCCGGCCCGGCCGTCGCCGTGGCGGATTACCCAGAACGCCGATCAGCGATCGGGCAGGGTGATGTTGAGTTCCAGGATCGAGCAGCTGCCCTGGTTTTCCAGAGCGACCTGCACATCATCGGAGCCGATGTTGACGTACTTGCGGATTACCTCCACCAGCTCCTTCTGCAGGGCTGGCAGATAGTCCGGAGTACTGCGCTGACCGCGCTCGTGCGCCACGATGATCTGTAGACGCTCTTTCGCGACCGAAGCGGTGCTTACTTTTTTGCTGGCACGAAAGAAGTCAAAAAGGTTCATGGGTTAGTTGCCTCCAAACAGGCGCTCGAAGAATCCCTTCTTCTTCACATCAAGGAACCGGTGTTCCACGTTTTTGCCCAGAAGGCGGTCGACAGTATCACTGTATGCCTGGCCGGCATCGCTCTGGTCGTCAAGGATCACCGGCACGCCCTGGTTCGATGCCTTGAGCACCGCCTGCGACTCGGGGATAACGCCCAGCAGCGCAACCGACAGGATTTCCTTGACGTCTTCAACACCCAGCATCTCGCCCTGGCTGACGCGCTCGGGGTGATAGCGGGTGATCAGCAGGTGTTCCTTGATAGGGTCTTCGTTGCGCTCGGCGCGGCGCGACTTGCTCGCCAACAGGCCGAGCATGCGGTCCGAGTCACGTACCGAGGACACTTCCGGGTTGGTCACGACAATGGCTTCGTCGGCGAAGTACATCGCCAGGTGAGCGCCCTTCTCGATACCGGCGGGCGAATCGCAGACCACGTACTCGAACTGTGCCTTGAGCTCCATCAGGACCTTTTCGACGCCTTCCTGGGTCAGCGCATCCTTGTCACGGGTCTGGCTGGCGGCCAGCACGTACAGGTTCTCGAGACGCTTGTCCTTGATCAGGGCCTGCTGCAGGTTGGCTTCGCCGTTGACCACGTTGACGAAGTCGTACACCACGCGGCGTTCGCAGCCCATGATCAGGTCGAGGTTACGCAGGCCTACGTCGAAGTCGACGATGACAGTCTTGTGGCCGCGCAGCGCGAGGCCGGTACCAATAGCGGCGCTGGTGGTGGTCTTGCCCACACCACCCTTGCCGGATGTAACCACGAGAATCTTGGCCAAGGTGTATCACCCCTAAAGAAAAAGGACGTCGAGTCCCTGAAAATGCAAAAAACGGCAACATGGAAATAAGTTGCGCAGAAAATGGCGGCAAGTATCCGTTAAAGGCGGGTGATGTTCAACACGTCACCGGCCAGGCTGACCTGCACTCCGGCGCCCCACAGCGGGTCGCGGCGAAGGTCTTCGGACACCTTGTACTGGCCAGCGATCGAGAGCATTTCAGCGGTCATCTGCTGGCAGAAGATCCGCGCTCTGGTATTGCCCTTGATACCCGCAAGGGCACGGCCGCGCATCGCGCCGTACACATGGATGTTGCCATCGGCGAGAAGTTCCGCACCTGGGCTGACCGACGACACGACTACCAGATCCCCACCTTGAGCATAGATCTGCTGGCCGCCGCGTACCGGCGAAGTGATGATGCGGGTCGGTTTGATTTCCGGCTCTGCCGGAGCAGCGGGCGGCGGTGGGGCCGGTTCGGGTTTCCTGACCTCCGGCTCGGGCTCGAGCGCGCGCTCGCGCGCGCCGGAAGGCGGCAGCACCGGCATGTCGATGGCAATGGCGGCCGCGATGTCCTCTATTCGGCTGGCACGGATCGCCAGCGTGCGCAGGCCATGGTGGCGGCAGATGCGCATGAGGCCCGGCAGGTCGATGGCCCCGCTGCCCATCGGCAGCTTGTCCAGGGCCAGCACCAGCGGGGTATTGCTGAAGAAATTGGGGGCCTGCGCCACCTTCGCCGCCAGTTGCCGGTCGAGGGCGTCGAGGTCGTTCTGGGCCAGTTCCAGCACAGTAATGGCAAGCATGCTGCCCTTGAGCTGGAACACGGGTACGGTGTCAGGTGTCTGGTTGAGGCTCATGGTCTGCATAGACGGCTTGTAACGATAAAAGTGCCCAAGGTTATAACGATAACCCCGGTTAGCCGCAAGCCGGAGCGAACCGTTGTAGAATGCCCGGCCCATGTCTTTGTGGAAGCTTCAATGGATCGCCCGCGTTTTAGTCCCTCTTTCCTGCACCCACGCTTCTGGGGCCTGTGGCTCGGCCTGGGCCTGCTGTGGCTACTGGTCCAGCTGCCCTACAAGGCCTTGCTCGGCCTGGGCCGGGCGCTGGGTGCCCTGATGTTCCGGGTAGCTGGCGAACGTCGCCGGGTCGCCGCACGCAACCTGGAACTGTGTTTTCCCGAATTGCCGCACGACGAACGGCAGCGTCTGCTGAAGGAAAACTTCGCCTCCACCGGCATCGCCTTCTTCGAAATGGCCATGAGCTGGTGGTGGCCCCAGGCCAGGCTGGCGAAGCTTGCACACATCGAAGGCATCGAGCACCTGCAAGCCGCGCAGCAGCAAGGGCAGGGCGCCATCCTGATGGCCGTGCACTTCACCACGCTCGAGATCGGCGCCGCGCTGCTTGGCCAGCGGCACACCATCGATGGCATGTACCGGGAGCACGGCAACCCGCTGTTCGATTTCATCCAGCGCAGCGGCCGCGAGCGGCATAACCTTGATTCTCTGGCCGTGGAGCGCGAAGACGTGCGCGGCATGCTCAAGCTGCTGCGAAACGGCCGCGCCATCTGGTACGCGCCTGATCAGGACTACGGTGCCAAGCAGAGTGTGTTCGTGCCGTTGTTCGGTATTCCGGCGGCAACGGTCACTGCCACCACCAAGTTCGCTCGCCTGGGACGTGCGCAGGTGATTCCGTTCACCCAGCGTCGGCTGGAGGACGGCAGTGGGTATCGGCTGGTGGTTCATCCGCCGCTGGCGGATTTCCCTGGAGAAAGCGAGGAGGCGGATTGCCTGCGGATCAACCAGTGGGTCGAAGGTGTGTTGAGGGAATGTCCCGAGCAGTACCTGTGGGCGCACCGCCGGTTCAAGTCACGGCCGCCGGGCGAGCCGAAACTGTACGACAAGAAATGATGAATGGGCCGCAGAGCGGCCCTGAAAACCTACTCCGCTATCTGCAACTTCCTTGCCTGGGTGTACACATACCGCACCTTCTCGTACTCGAACGGCGAGTTGAGCTGGCCGTAGCGGAAGCTCGTGGTGTACCGCTTGTCCACGGCGCGCAGGACGGTCAGTGCAGGCTGATCGTCGCTGGCGTCGGCGAAGTCCAGGAAGTTGGCTTCCTGCTCACCCACGTAATCCACTACCAGCCCGGTGGTGTCGCGCAGGTTCGATGGCCCGAACAGCGGCAGCATCAGGTAGGGACCTTCATCCAGGCCATAGAAGCCAAGTGTCTGCCCGAAGTCTTCGTTCTGGCGCGGCAGCCCCATCCTGGTCGCCGGGTCCCACAGTCCTCCCACGCCGATGATCGTGTTGAACATCAGCCGCGCGGTGATCTGCCCCGCGCGCTTGGCCTTCAGCTGCAACAGGCTGTTGGCCAGGCTCGACACATCGCCAAGGTTGTTGAAGAAGTTGCTCACCCCGGTGCGCACGAAGTGCGGGGTGACATAGCGATAACCATTGACCGTCGGCAGGAACACCCACTCGTCGAAACGGTAGTTGAAGTGATAGATCCGCCGGTTCAACGACTCGTACGGGTCGTACACGTTGAGCGCATCGAAGGTCGAGCGCTCGAACTCGCGCTGATCCAGTCCCGGGTTGAATTTGAGCGCGCGCAGCGGATCGGTGAAGCCATCGCTTTCGGGCGGGGGCGTCTCCATCACGGGGGTGTCGATCACGTCGGCTTCGATCACGCTGGCACGCGGCGCGGTCTCGGCGGCAATCGCCCCAGTACTCGCAAGCAAGGCAGAGACGATCAAGAGGTTCTTAACCACGGAAGAACTCCAGCATGGCGTCGCTGTTGACGCGGTAATTAAGGTTGCCGCAATGCCCGCCATGGGGGTACAGCGTGAGTCGGTCGCCAAACACCTGGCGCAGGAAGCCGATGTCGCCTGGACCGAGAATGACATCGTCGGCGTTGTGCATCACGGCGATTTTCGGGCTGTTCTGCAGGTAATCCTTGAGGGCGTACAGGCTGACCTGGTCGTTGAGCTGCAGCAGGCTGCCGCCGTCGCTGCGGGCACGCCACATGGGGATCACCTGCTCGCTCAGGTAGCAGTCGAAGTCGCACTGCAGGGCGCGCTTGAAGAAGGGCGTCAGGCTGCTGCCTTCGGTGATCGGGTACTTGGGTGGAATGATCAGCCCGCGGCGGTTGATCAGGTCGGAGGTAAAGGCAATGTCGGCCGCCGAGAAACGGAACGAAGTGCCGATGATCATGGCCATCTGCTCGTTCGACAGATGTTGACGCGACTGCTGGAAGTCGTAGAGCAGCGCCTCGTTGAGGTCGATGTAGCCCTTCTGGCGGAAGTACTGGGTCAGCTTCTTCAGCATCAGTTCATAGAACGTGGTGTTGCTGCTGACGCCCTTCACCTCGGTCTGCACCAGTTTGTCCAGGTTGCTGATAGAGGTGTACAGGTTGACCGGCGGGTTGAGCAGCAGCACCCGCTTGAAATTGAAGCTGCGCCGGGTCTCGTCGAGCTTGCTGACGAACGCGGCGTCCAGCGCGCCGAGGCTGTAGCCGCTGAGATGAAATTCGGTGATCGGCAGGCGTGGATGCTGGGCACGCACGCTCTGCATGACGCGGTACATGTCCTCGGCATCCTCGCTGCTCACGCCAGGGGTGGCGAAGCGCGAGGCAGCGCTCATGAAGTCGTAGCTGGTGGGCGACGACAGCTGCACCACGTGGAAGCCAGCCTGGTAATAGAGCTTCTTGAGGTATTCGTTGATGCTGCTGGAAAACGGTGCGCCGGTGCCCGCGATCAGGAAGATCAGCGGGGCCGCATGGTCCTGGCGGGCCAGGCGATACCTGAGTTTCTTCACTGGCCAGAAGTTGTCCGGCAGGGTGAAGGAGCGCTCTGGACGCAGGGTGAGGCTGTAGTCGTTCTGATTGATATCCTCGTCGCTGGGCAGCGTCGGGCGCAGCTCGGGCGGGGTGGTGGCGATGGTCGCCTCGAACGGGTTGGTCAAGGGGTAGCCGTAGCTTGCGGCGTCGATGTCCCGCGCCGTGGCGGCCGCACTCAGGAGCAGGCCGCCCAGCAGGGCAGCGAAGCGCAAAGGTCGAAGCATTGAAACCCCCAAAAAAGATACTGCACAGTGCGGTACGCAGGCTAAGACCCTGGACCGAGGGGCAAAGTTGCCGGGCGCTGGGGTATTTATCGCCCAAAACGTATCTTCTGAACATCCCGCGCACGTATGCTGGCTGTTTGTAAACGTTGCCGGAGAGGCCTATGTCCCGTTCTTTACCTTTGATCGCTTTGCTGGCATTTCTTGCCTTGTGGCTGGCCGCAAGCTACGGAGTGCGCTATGGGCTGATGGAGGACGGACAGTGGGTCGGGCTGTGTGCCGAGCCAGGGGCGTACTGGCAATGCCAGGCACGCTCGCTGCTGGGGCTGGGCATTCATTTTCGCGTGATTGCGTGGGGCGCCCTGGGGCTGGCAGTGATTGCCCAGGTCGTGCGGGGGAACGCAGGGTGGTGGCTGGCGATGCTGGCGCTGGTGCTCGGACTCCCGGCGCTGGTGCTCTACACGGCCAGCCTGGCGGTGTTCGCCGTGGTGCTGGCCGGATTGCGATTGGTGCGCACCTCTGCGGCGTGACGCAGACCGTTTCTATACCTGCCGCGGCGTCCGGGTGATGCTACGGTACAAAGCCCCTGCCATCAATACGCTCACTGCCGCCCAGCCCCATGCCTGTTGATTGCTCAAGCCCTCCTGGTACAGCTGCGGCAATATCCCCACCGCGACGATTACTGCCAGCAGCCTGATCTCTGACCGAGGCCCGGCCACCGGGCGCAGCAGATACACCAGCGCCGGCAACAGCAGTGCTGCGCTGGGGAAACTGCGGTAGCGGGGATCGAACACCATGGCCAGCATGCTCACCGCCGCCGCGAAGCCTGCTGCCGTCAGCCACCAGCAGGCGCGCGCCTCCAGCCAGGCAAATGCCCGCTGACGCCACCCTTCGCGCCGGGCCAGGCCCAGCGCTCCATGTGCCAGCACCAGCAGGTTAAGCCCGGCCAGCAGCAGTGCCCAGACCCACTCTTCGGCAAACCGCGCGTTGGTGCGCATCAGCTCGCCCCACAGGCCCAGGCAACCCGCCCCCAGCGCGGCCAGCATCGGCAGCAGCAGGGCCGCGCGACGGTCGCGCACGGGGCCGGCCAGCAGCAGCGTGGCACCGAACAGCAACACCCCCGCCAGCAACCACTGCGGCCAGAACGGCAGATTGCTCACCGGGCCTTCGAGAATGCCTTTGTCCTGGCGATCTGCGTCGTAGAGACCCCAGTAACCGCCCACTGCGCCCTCACTGGCGCGCTTCCATGGCTGGTCGAACGCCTCGATCAGGTTGTAGTGCCAGCCGTTGCGTTCGGCCATGGCCACGAAACCTCGGATGAACTTTGCTTCGTTGACGCGGCTGGGCAGGGCGGTCTCGCGCTGGCGGCCCTCACTTGGCCAGCCAGTCTCTCCAATCACGATGTCCTTGGGTGCAAAGCGCGTGCCGAACTCCTTGCGCACCTCGCCAACATGTTGCAGGGCGTCGTCGATGCCGCGCGGGTCATCCTCCCAGTAAGGCAGCAGGTGGATGGTGAGAAAATCCACCGCCGGGGCGATCTGCGGGTGCTGCAGCCAGAACTCCCACACATCGGCATAGGTCACCGGCACCTGCACCTGGCTTTTCACGCGCTGAATCAGGCTGGCCAGGCGCTCGCCGGTCACTTCCTTGCGCAACAGGGCCTCGTTGCCGACGATGACCGCGCTCACGACGTCGGGGTTGGCGTTGGCCGATGCGATCAGTGCGGCTACTTCCTTGTCTGTATCCGCCGGGTTGGCGTTGACCCAGGCCCCTAGCATCACCTTGAGCCCATGCTTGCGCGCAAGTGCCGGGATTGCCTCAAGGCCGGTCATGGAATAGGTGCGGATGCACTCGAATCGCTCGGCCAGCAAGGCAAGGTCGGCGTCCATCCGCGCCGGGCGCAGCTTGAACGGCTGGTCGAACGGCGATTGGTCCTTGTCGAACGGCGTATAGGAAGCGCACTGCAGCTTGTGTGTGGCGCTGGCCGCATCCGGCAGCTGCACCGGCTTGCCCAGCCCGTACCAGAGCGCTGCCAGCGCCAGCAATGCCAGCAGGCAGGCGGACAGGTAGGTGGGCAGCAATAAGCGGGCAGTGCTGGTCATGGGCGGTCCGTCGGCGAGGGAAAAACAGCGATAGTAACCGCAAACGCCCGCCGTCAACGCTTGGGCATGCAAAGATCGCGCAGGCCTGGGAGAGGGGATGGCGTTAATGGCTATGTGATGTCGTTGATCGCTGGATGGAGGTCGCTGGCAGAGCAGGTTGTCCACCCCCGCAGGTCGATGATGCAATCTCCGAGACCTGACGAGGGGATGCCTTGATGAAAATGCGAAGAGTCCTGGGGGTGGGCACCGCCCTGGTAATGGCCATGAGTGCCGCGCAGGCGATGGCCAAGGAGGTGAGCATCGGTTACGTGGACGGCTGGGCCGACAGTGTGGCGACCACCAACGTCGCCGCCGAGGTGATCAAGCAGAAGCTGGGCTACGACGTCAAGCTGCAAGCCGTGGCCACCGGAATCATGTGGCAGGGCGTGGCAACCGGCAAGCTCGACGCCATGCTTTCGGCCTGGCTGCCAGTTACCCATGGCGACTACTGGACCAAGAACAAGGACGCTGTGGTCGACTACGGTCCCAACTTCAAGGATGCGCGCATCGGGCTTATTGTCCCCGAATACGTCAAGGCCAGCAGCATCGCCGACCTCAAGACCGATACCACTTTCAAGCAGAAGATCGTCGGTATCGACGCAGGTTCGGGCGTGATGCTCAAGACCGACCAGGCCATCAAGGACTACGACCTGACGGGTTACAAATTGCAGGCAAGCTCTGGCGCCGCGATGACTTCCGAACTTGGCCGCTCCTATGCCAAGCAGCAATCCATCGCCGTGACGGGGTGGGTTCCGCACTGGATGTTCGCCAAGTGGAAGCTCAAGTTCCTTGATGATCCTAAAGGCGTGTATGGCGCAGCCGAAACCGTCAACAGCATCGGCAGCAAGCAGCTGGCGACCAAGGCACCCGAGGTGGCGGAGTTCCTGAAGAAATTCTCCTGGCAGTCCAAGGATGAGATCGGCGAAGTCATGCTGGCCATCCAGGAAGGTGCCAAGCCCGAAGCCGCGGCCAAGGATTGGGTGGCCAAGCATCCGGACCGCGTCAAGGACTGGACCGGGAAATAACCCTGTAGGAGCGGCCTCGTGTCGCGAAACGGGCCGCTCCTACACGACAGCATTGGCAGTCATGAATCTATGAGCTGTTACCAATTCTGTAAAACACCATTGCATCTAAGACTAAGGTCGTCTGGCTGGCGTCCAACGGCAGCATAAAGTAGGAACGGGTTTTACCTACTCTGTGCTGCTAGGACAAAAACAATGAACGACAGCATCTACTTCTCGATACAAAACAGTCCGCGCTTCAAGGAACTGGTCAGCAAACGCGAACGCTTCGCCTGGATTCTCTCGGCGATCATGCTTGGCCTCTACTGCGCTTTCATCCTCCTCATCGCCTATGGTCCGCAAGTGCTCGGCGCGCGCATCAGCGCCGATTCGTCGATCACCTGGGGCATTCCCATGGGCGTCGGCCTGATCATTTCGGCATTCATCCTCACCGCCATCTACGTGCGTCGCGCCAACGGTGAGTTCGATGAGCTGAACAAGGCCATTCTCAAGGAGGCTCAGCAATGATCCCGCGCGTACTGGCAACCTTGGCCATCGGGGCCTTCGCACCTGCCGTGTGGGCCGCCGATGCCCTGACCGGCGAGGTGCAGAAACAACCGCTCAACGTCGCCGCGATCCTCATGTTCGTAGCCTTCGTCGGCGCCACCCTGTGCATCACCTACTGGGCCTCCAAGCGCAACAAGTCCGCCTCCGACTACTACGCCGCGGGCGGTCGCATTACCGGCTTCCAGAACGGCCTGGCGATTGCCGGCGACTACATGTCGGCCGCATCCTTCCTGGGGATTTCCGCCCTGGTGTTCACCTCCGGCTACGATGGCCTGATCTACTCGATCGGCTTTCTTGTCGGCTGGCCGATCATCCTGTTCCTGATCGCCGAGCGCCTGCGCAACCTGGGCAAGTACACCTTCGCCGACGTTGCCTCCTACCGGCTCAAGCAGAAGGAAATCCGCACCCTGTCGGCCTCGGGCTCGCTGGTGGTGGTGGCCTTCTACCTGATTGCGCAGATGGTCGGTGCCGGCAAGCTGATCCAGCTGCTGTTCGGGCTCGACTACCACATCGCGGTGATCCTGGTTGGCATCCTGATGTGCCTGTACGTGCTGTTCGGCGGCATGCTGGCTACCACCTGGGTGCAGATCATCAAGGCCGTTCTGCTGCTGTCCGGTGCCAGCTTCATGGCGCTGATGGTGATGAAGCACGTCAACTTCGACTTCAACGCGCTGTTCTCCCAAGCCATCGACGTGCACCCCAAAGGTGAAGCGATCATGAGCCCGGGCGGCCTGGTCAAGGACCCGATCTCGGCGTTCTCCCTGGGCCTTGCGCTGATGTTCGGTACTGCTGGCCTGCCCCACATCCTGATGCGCTTCTTCACCGTCAGCGATGCCAAGGAAGCGCGCAAAAGCGTGCTCTACGCCACCGGCTTCATCGGCTACTTCTATATCCTCACCTTTATCATCGGCTTTGGCGCGATCCTGCTGGTGAGCACCAATCCGGCCTTCAAGGACGCCGCTGGCGCCCTGATCGGCGGCAACAACATGGCGGCGGTGCACCTGGCCGACGCGGTGGGCGGCAGTATCTTCCTGGGCTTCATCTCGGCCGTGGCCTTCGCCACGATCCTCGCGGTGGTCGCAGGGCTGACCCTGGCCGGTGCCTCAGCGGTTTCCCACGACCTGTACGCCAGCGTCTGGCGCAAAGGCAAAGCCAACGACAAGGATGAGATCCGCGTCTCGAAGATCACCACCATTGCCCTGGCGGTGCTGGCGATCGGCCTGGGGATCATGTTCGAGAGCCAGAACATCGCCTTCATGGTCGGACTGGCGTTCTCGATTGCCGCCAGCTGCAACTTCCCGGTACTGCTGCTCTCGATGTACTGGAAGAAGCTGACAACCCGCGGCGCCATGATCGGCGGCTGGCTGGGCCTGATCAGCGCCGTTGGCCTGATGGTGCTGGGCCCGACCATCTGGGTGCAGATCCTTGGTCACGAGAAAGCGATCTACCCGTACGAGTACCCGGCACTGTTCTCGATGCTGATTGCCTTCGTCGGGATCTGGTTCTTCTCTGTCACCGACAAGTCCAAGGCGGCTGACGAAGAACGCGCGCTGTTCTACCCGCAGTTCGTGCGCTCGCAGACTGGCCTTGGGGCCAGCGGGGCGGTTTCGCACTGAACTGACTACCACCGCTAGACAAAACGCCCCGATTTCGGGGCGTTTTCGTTGGTGGCGGAAACTGCATGTTACCGGGCACCTATCAGCCCCTTGGGAAATTTCCACAAAGCTGTCGGAACGGTCTGAATGTTGCCCAGGAAGTTTTTACAAATAATTCACGGAGTCAACGGCATGTCGCCGGGCTGACATTCCTCTGCGACCTGTTCGCAGATCTTTTCAAGGAGATTGAATTCGTGAAACGCATCCTTCTGGCCCTTCCGCTTGCCCTTCTGAGTGCTGCCAATGCATGGGCCGCCGATCCAATCGAGAAGCAGGTGCAAGTCATTGCCACGGTGCCGACCGCCGCTTTCTATGTTGAACCGGTTGGTGGCGGCTGGATGAACGACCCACAGGAGTTGCCTTGGAACTCGTTCCAGTCCGCCTTCGAGACCATCGACAAGCAGCTGCAGGTCAAGAGCACTGTCGGCGCGATCTCGGCCTACCTGCTGTCGCCTGCGGTGATCTCCAGCGGACCTAATTCGATTGACCTGGACGTCAAGGTCGGTGGGCTGTCCCTGTCCACCACTTCGGCTGAAGTGGTCAGTGCAAGCCAGGCTGCCCCTGGGGCGACCGTGGGCTTCCAGGTCGCTGCCAAGGCTCCTGCGACAGGCACCTTCCTGCCGGGCAGCTATCAAGGCCTGGTAAGCATGGTGTTCGAAACAGCTGCGCCCTGATTCGCCCACCCGGGTCGAATATTTTCCAATCCGTCACTGCCCGCCCTCCTTCCTGCGCTCATGCGCAGGAAGGAGGGCGGGTACTGCCAACGGACAGTTCGATGGCCAATTTTCTTGTACAACCTTCCCTGCGGGGATGGATTGCCGCTTGCCTGTGCCTGGGGGCTCTGGGGGCACCACCCCAGGCCCTGGCATCAGTCCTGACATCCGTGAGCCAGACGCAAGGCTTGCCGCGTGAATTCGAGGCGCATTTCTACGACGTGCCGCTGGCGGTACGGGTCGACATCAATGGTCGTTACCTGGGCGATGCCATGGTGGTGCTGTCGCGTGACGAGCATGTTCAGTTGCTGGAGTTCACTGACATTCAGGAAAGCCAGGAGCCTCCCGCCTTGCGGCGCCGGTGGCAAGAGCGCCTGACCGGTGGACGGGCTCTCGGCGACTGCCTGCGCGATTGCCCTGATGGGCTGCGGGCCATTCACTACAGCCTGGTCAACTCGCAATTGTCACTGCTCACCGACAGTGTCGAGCATCAGGATGATGTGCCTCGTTACCATGCCCTGCCTGAGGAGGGCGCATACGGACTGCTGGTGCGCAACCAGCTCAATCTGGTAGGCGGGGATAGCGCCACTACCGGCCGCTATGCCTTGCAGGGCCAGGGCAGCATCGGCAACTGGACCGCGCTGGCCGATGGCCAGGTCGACCGCGGCAGCGACCAGCGCGAGGGAACCCGTCACCGTCTCGACCAGCTCTACGGCGAACGCCTGATCGACGCCCATTTCTACCGTCTGGGCTACTTTACCCCGAGTGCCCAGGGGCTGACCCGTCAGCCCAGGCTTTATGGCTCTACCCCGGATACCACCCTTGGCGTGATGTTTGGCAGCAGCGACAGCCTGCTGGTCGATAGCGGCCAGCCCAGTTCCACGCCGATCTATGTCACACCCAACCGCCCAGGTATCGTCGAGGTCTATCGCAACGGCGTGCTGATCAACAGTCAGCCGGTGCAGCCAGGACTGCAGACGCTGGACACGCGCGTGCTGCCGGCGGGCATCTATGAAGTGGAGGTGCGCCTGGTGGAGGATGGCCAGGAGACCTCGCGCAACCAGGAGTTCATCTACAAACCGTCGAACTGGAGCAACCTGGACAGCCGCTGGCGCTACAACCTGTATCTGGGCCAGCAGTCGAGCCTGCTGAGCAACTGGGATGACGAGCATGAGAACAGCCTCAGCGGCGGGGTGCTGACCAACTATCTGTTGCATCCCACCGCAGTCCTCGGGCTGTCAGCCCAGCACGTCGACCAGACCATGCAGTACGGCACCTCGCTGGACTGGGACCTGCACGAGCGGCTCAAGCTCTATGCCAACCTGTACCAGACCGACGGCAGAGGCGATGGATACGACCTGCAAGTGATCCGCAACCATGACTACGGATCCCTGGTGTTCAGCCACAGCCGCAGCCGGGTGCTGTTGTCCCGTACCGTGCGCAGCGACCTGGCGGACCAGCAGGACGTGATGCAGACCTCGCTGTCGCTGAACCACCGGGTCAGCAACCGCAGCACCGCCACTGTCCGGCTGGCCCACAGCACTGGCGCGGCCAATGGCATGGGCGTCGACCTGGGCTGGGCGTTCTACGGCAAACTGCTGGGGTCGGACGCCAACTGGCGTCTGTCGCTGTTTGACCGGCCGGGTTCGTTGAGCACCGGCCATGCGCGCAACCGCGGCGTCAATCTGAGCCTGAGCATGAGCCTGGGCGAGCCCGGACGCCGCTTCGGCGCCAGCTTGGGCAGCCGGACCTCGCGCGACGGCGACCGTGACCAGAACGCCTCGCTCACTTACCAGCAGGACGTGGACTTTGGCGCTGTACGCACACTGGCCGGCACCGCCAGCCTCGACCGCTATGGCGCCGGACTGTCGGGCAATGCGCAGTTTCACAACCAGTACCTATATGGCGACGCCTACGCCCAGAGCTCGTCATACAACGGTGAGCTGAGCGCCGGGCTGAACATGCAGAGCCTGGTGGCAATGGGCAGTGGCAAGCTGGCGATGAGCGGCCAGTTCATGCCGCAGGAAGCCGGGCTGATCGTCGATGTCGAAACCGATCTGCCCGACCTGAGCCTGCGTGCCGACGATGCCCAGGGGTCAAGCACCCAGCTGCGGCCTGGGCGCAATGTCATCCCGGTGACGGCCTACAAGGCAGGCCATGTGCAATTCGACTTCACCGCCAGTCATGACCCCGCGGCGGTGATCCAGCCCGCCAGCATTGATTACCACCTCAACCGCGGTGGAGTCGATTACCGGCAGTTGCGCGTCCTTCGTACCGTCACAGTGCTGGGACGGCTGGTCGACGAGCATGGCCGGGGCTTGGCGGGCGTATCGGTGATCAATCATGCCAGCCGCAGCGTCAGCGAAGCGGATGGCTATTTTGCAGTGCAGATGAGCCAATCGGCACCGTCGCTGGAGATCCGCCGCAACGGTGAACCACTGTGCCTGCTCGATCTGGACCTTGCCACGTTCGAGCGTGAGGAGGCGGTCCTGCTGACCGGCGACCTGTCTTGCAGCCGTAATCACCTGGCACAAGCCAGGAAGCCTGTCGACGGAGGTGAAAGTTGAACCGAGCACTGGTCAGCCTCAAAGGCATGACGATGAGGGTCAGACCCTGGGGGATCCTGGGGCTCGTCCTAGCCCTGCAAGGCGTTGGCATGGGACCTGCGCTGGCGGCGGACGTGACGATCTCGGCCAGCTACCGTGGGGACGCGGCCGGGGAATTCGTGAATACCACGCCGCCCGCCAGTTTCTGTTCGCAATGGCAGTGGAACTGTTTGACCACCGGCAGTCCCACGGTCGAACTGCCGATCAGCTACACGAAGCTGACCGTCCAGGGCACCGCTGACAACCGTGACCGCTTCTTCTTCCAGATGCCGCCGCGCCGGCAGATCCAGGTCACCAACCGCTCCACGGGAGCGCACTACAACCTGACATTCGAATTTCTCCAGTTCAGCCAGGGGCTCCAGCGCATCACCGGCGACGGTACGATGCCGATAATGAATGTTCCCAAGGGAGGCTGCGATCTACGGGTCAACGCCTCCCAGCGTGATAGCGCGCGATTCATCTGGGACCTCAGGAACCCACAGGCACCCCAGCCATGCTGGGCGGAGGCGGGCGCTGCCGGGACGACCATTTCCAGCGTGGTGAGCAATACCGGAATCAAGTTCCGCATGATCATGCCCCGGCCTGTGGGGATCCCCCAGGGCACCTACACCGGCAGCACCCAGTTCACGCTGGGCCCGGGCGGTGACATGGACTTCGGCAACGGGGTCACCGATTTGAACGATCGTCTGCTCACGGTGAATTTCGATCTCACGGTCGAGCATGACCTCTCCGTGATCTGGCCACCTGGCGCCGGGCGTGCCGTGCTCGAGCCGCCGGGTGGATGGCAGGCCTGGCTGGGCGGTCGCGGGCAGCCGCCGCGGCTGCAGCGCGACCTGCCGCTGCGCATCTGGTCGACCGGCCCGTTCAAGGTCTACAAGCGTTGCCAGTACGAAGCCTCCGGGAGCTGTGGCATCCGCAACCCCGCAGGCCACCAGGTGCCCGTCGAGGTCGCTTTGACACTACCTGGCGACGTCCAGCACGGCAGCGGTCCGGCCCGCAAGGTGCGCCTGCCCACGGGTCTCGTCAATGCGCCGGTGTTCGAGCCGCAACAGATATTGGGCAACCACCCCGGCCAACTGAACCTCGAGGTCCGTGGCAGCGAGCTGCCAGGGATGATGGCCAATGCTGGCAGCGTGTACCAGGGGGAGGTAACGGTGGTGTTCGACGCGGAATTGTAGGTCTCCGCCGTCGGAAATTTCCGATCTTCTTTCGGAAGTTTCCCACAGTGAATTTCAATCCAGCCATGGATAATGGGATCCAATGATATTGAGTGGCTACTATCGAGGAGTGTCCTGATGGACTTGCGCAAATGTGTAGTGCTCGCAGCGGCGCTGCTCTTGCACGCGCCCGCACACGCTGTACCAGAGCTCAACGTCGGCACGCTGTACGACTACCTGGAGCCTGGCTCCAGTACGTTGCTCAAACGAGTGCGTAATGGCGGGGACAGCACCGCCTTTGTCAAAGTCAGCGTGGTCGAACTGGTCTACGACGCTCAAGGCGTCGCCCGCGAGGTAGACCTGGAGGGCATGCCTCTGGCCGAACGCGGTCTGGTGGTCAGCCCGGCGCGCCTGATCGTGCCGGCTCGCGGCATGCAGGCGATGCGCGTGCTGTACCGCGGCGAACGTAACAAGGAGCGCTACTTCCGCATGCGCTTCATCCCGGTGCTGCCGGAGCAGGGTGATGGCTTTGCTGTCAGCGCCGAAGAAGCCAAGGCCTATGGGGACAGTCTCAAGGCCGGCGTCCAGCTGCTGGCCGGCTATGGCACCTTGCTGTTCGTGCGCCCCGGCGAGACCCATTACCAGACACCCGTGCGCATGGAGGGAGGGCGTCTTCTGGTGAGTAACGACGGCAATTCCACCGTAGTCCTTGACCACTTCCGTCACTGCGAACCCGCCGGGCTCGAATGCGCCACCGCCACCAAGCATCACCTCCTGCCGGGCCGCAGCCGCGAATTCCCCGAGCATCCCGGCCGTCTCTACCGTTTTGAACTGCAGGAAGGTGACAAGCGCCAGGAAATGGCCATCAATCGCTGACACACGTATCAGCACAAGGATCGGAGCACAGGGATATGTACAAAGCATTAGTGGTGGATGACCACCCGTTCATCCGTTCCAGCGTCTGCATGTTATTGCGTCAGGAGCGCATCAAGGTGGTCGGCCAGGCGGACAACGGCGTTGACGCCGTGCGGCTGGCGCGCGATGCGCTGCCGGACATCGTGATCCTGGATATCGCCATGCCCGGCCTCGATGGCCTGGAGGTGACCACGCGGATCAAGGCCATGGAGCACCCCGCCAAGGTGCTGGTGCTGAGTTCCCACCTTCCCGACTACTTTTCACTGCGGTGCATGCAGGCCGGTGCCGCAGGCTACGTCTCGAAGACCGATGATCTCAGGGAGCTGAGCATGGCGGTGCGGGCCGTATTGTCCGGCTACACCTATTTTCCCGAAGTCGCGCTCAGTTCGGTGAGCCGGCAGGACCTGCACACCAGCGAGCAGCAATGCATTGCCCAGCTCAGTGACCGCGAAGTGTTGATCCTGCAGCAGCTGGCGAGAGGCCTGAGCAACAAGGAAATCGGCGAAGTCATGTTGCTGAGCAACAAGACCATCAGCACCTACAAGTCTCGCCTGATTGAAAAACTCAGGGTCAAATCGGTGGTCGATCTTGCCGATCTGGCAAGGCGAAACCGGTTGCTATAGATTCCCTGCGCTCGTGTCCGTGCATGTTGTCCTGACCACCTGGGTGTGTGGTCTCCTTCCCATTGCGCAGGCTGCCTCGGCGCGCCATTGGCCAATGGCTGCGCTTGGCATGATGTTGTGCCTCGCCTGTGCGTGGGTGGTCATTCTCAAGCGCCGAATGGCCAGGCTGCGCCGTGCAAAGGACCGGGCCGAGCGCGCCAACCGCGCCAAGACCCGCTTTCTCGCGACCATGAGCCACGAGATCCGCACGCCGATGAATGCCGTGCTCGGCATGCTGGAGCTGGCATCGCGCAAGGCCGCCGACGGCGTACTCGACCGTCTGTGCATTGACGTGGCAGCCAATGCGGCGCGCAGCTTGCTGGAGCTGATCGGCGATGTACTGGATGTGTCACGGATCGAGGCCGGACGCCTGGAGTTGCTGTTGCAACCCGCGCAGCTGCGCGAGCAGCTTGAACTGATCGTCCACCTGTTCGATGAACAGGCACGCGCCAAGGACCTGCAGCTGGTGCTCGAATGGCAGGGGCCGGACGATGCGCAGGTGATGCTCGATACCCTGCGCTTCAGGCAGATCCTCGGCAACCTGCTGAGCAATGCCATCAAGTTCACCCATGGCGGGCGGGTATGCGTGCGCGTCGACGCACGGCGCGACGCTGAGCGCCTGGACCTGGCGTTGTGCATCGAAGACACCGGCATCGGTATCTCCCAGGCAGACCTGGCCCGCCTGGGCCAGCCATTCTGGCAGGCGAGCGATCCAGGCCGATCGACCCGCTGTGGCGCCGGACTAGGCCTGGACATCAGTCGCAGCCTGTGCGAACGGATGGGTGGCCAGATGCAGGTGCACAGCATCCTGGGGCAGGGCACGCGGATCGAAATCCACCTGACGCTGGCTTGCGTGGCCGAGCAGGCTGCCGCCACGCCTGCTCCAGTGCTCCCCACCACTGCAGAATCCGGGCCACGGCGGCATGTGCTGATTGTCGACGATTGCCCGGTCAACCGTCTGGTGGTCGAACAACAACTGCATCACCTCGGGCATCGCGTGACGGTCGCCGACGATGGCGCCCAAGGCCTGCGCCGCTGGTTGGCGGAGCCTTTCGATGTGGTCATCTGTGACTGCAACATGCCGGTCCTGAGCGGTTATTCGCTTGCGAGGGCCATACGTGAGCACGAGCGGCGCACCCGCAAGGCGCGGTGCTGGGTCTTGGGCCTGACTGCCAATGCCCTGCCGGGCGAGCGCCGCCGCTGTCGCGCGGCAGGCATGGACGACTGCCTGTTCAAGCCCCTGGGGGTTGACGGCCTGGCCCAAGCGATTGCGCAAAGCACGCCGTGCACATCCGATGGGAGTGTCCATGAACCGGCCAATGGCATACACAGGGTGGATCTCCACCACCTGCAACGCATGCTGCGTTGCGAGCCGCAAGCCTTGGCGGTCTTGCTGGAGGAGTTGGTGAACAGCCATCGCAACGACTTCCAGCGGCTGGAGGTCTTGCTTGCTCGCAAGGATCTGGACGCGCTGTCCGCGCTTGCGCATCGCATAAAGGGCGCAGCGCGCCTCATTCGTGCACAGGATGTAGTAGCGGCGTGCGAAGCGGTGGAAGGGCAATGCACCCTGGCTGAGGAGACTCCCGGCAGTTTGCCAGGAAAGGTTCAAGCGCTGCGAGCTGCCTTGAAGCGGCTTGAACAGCATCTGGAGGGGCACCGGATACCCCTGCGCCGCCAGGGCGGCCCGTCGTGATGAACGGGCCGCCCTGCGGCATACGCGTGTTACGGGGTCAGATCCTTCCGAGCAATAGCAGAACCAGCAGGACAACCAGGATTACACCAATGATGCCGGACGGGCCGTAACCCCAGGACCGCGAGTGGGGGAACACGGGTAAGCCACCAACCAATAGCAGGATCAGGATGATGATAAGGATCGTGGTCATGTCGTTGTCCTTGCGTGATGAAGAGGATGTCGAATACAGCCTTCCATGCGGCCTTGCGTTGTTCTGGCCGCTTGTTGAATGGGACTCGCGCAGGCGCGCAAAAGTTTAATCCGCTGCCTGCCCGTCTCTTTGTCCGCACCATTCAGCAGCCTGATAGCACGCCGCCTGGGGGTGTTGCCTGGCTACACTGGCAGGCACTTTCCTCCCATGACAAGGCAAGCCGCTATGCACAACCGCATGATGATTACCGGCGCAGGCTCGGGGCTCGGGCGCGAGATCGCCCTGCGCTGGGGACGCGAGGGCTGGCACCTGGCGCTGGCTGATATCAACGAGCCTGGCCTTGAGCAGACCCTGGCGCTGGTGCGCGAGGCGGGGGGCGACGGCTTCGTGCAGCGCTGCGATGTACGCGACTACAGCCAGCTCACCGCACTGGCCCAGGCCTGCGATGAAAAACTCGGCGGTATCGATGTGATCGTCAACAATGCAGGCGTCGCTTCGGGCGGATTTTTCAGCGAGCTGTCGCTGGAGGACTGGGACTGGCAGATCGCGATCAACCTGATGGGCGTGGTCAAGGGCTGCAAGGCGTTCATGCCGCTGCTCGAACGCAGCAAAGGCCGGATCATCAACATCGCATCGATGGCTGCCCTGATGCAGGGGCCCGGCATGAGCAACTACAACGTCGCCAAGGCAGGCGTGCTGGCGCTGTCGGAAAGTCTGCTGGTCGAGTTGCGTGGCCTGGACATTGCGGTGCATGTAGTCTGCCCGTCGTTCTTCCAGACCAACCTGCTCGACTCTTTCCGCGGCCCGACGCCCGCGATGAAGGCCCAGGTCGGCAAACTGCTCGAAAGCTCACCGATCAGCGCCGTCGACATCGCCGAGTACATTCACCAGCAGGTCGAGGCTGGCGATTTTCTGATCCTTCCCCATGAGGCCGGCCGCCTTGCCTGGCAACTCAAGCAGCAGGCGCCCCAGCGGCTCTATGACGAGATGGCCGACATGGCAACAAAGATGCGCGCCAAGGCGCGTCCAGGGCAATCCTGAAACGATTGATCGGCTATGCTGGGCGCCTTTTTCAAACGCTAGGGGCCCATGCGTGATCAATTACCTGTGGTTTTTTCTGGCGGCGCTGTTCGAGATCGCCGGTTGCTACGCCTTCTACCTCTGGCTACGCCTGGGCAAAAGCGGCTGGTGGGTCGTGCCCGCGCTGCTCAGCCTGACCCTGTTCGCCTTGATCCTGACCCGCGTCGAAGCCGCCTACGCCGGGCGTGCCTATGCGGCCTACGGAGGCATCTATATCGTCTCGTCGCTGCTCTGGCTGGCCCTGGTGGAAAAGGCCCGGCCGCTGGGCAGCGACTGGCTTGGCGCACTGTTCTGTGTGGTAGGGGCGGGCATCATCGTGCTGGGTCCTCGCCTCCACCAAGGCTGAATGTAGGAAGCGTCTGTAGGAGAAATTACCTTCCGCTGTAGGATCCGTCTAATTCTCCCCTGGATCATTGTATAGGCCGCCATGACCGATGCAGGCTTCGGCTTTCCCTGAGGCTGGAGGATCGGAGCATGCTGGTGATTGGACGCGAAGTCGGTGAAGTGATCACCATCAACGACGACATCAAGATCAAGGTGATATCGATCGAAGGCGGACAGGTGCGCTTCGGTATCTGCGCCCCGCGTGAGGTGGAGGTGCACAGGACCGAAGTCTACCGACGCATTCTCGCGAAGGCGGCCAAGCAGGAGGAAAAGGGCTGAGCCTGGGTCAGTCGAGCAATTCGCGCGGCACGTCGTGGCGGGCGAGCAATTGGCACTGCTGGCTCTCGAGGTCGAAGAGGATGAATGCCTGACCCTTGGCCAAGGCCTGGCGCACGCGTAATACCCGGGTTTCCAGTGGCGTGTCGTCGCCGTTGTCGGTGCCGTCGCGAGTGACGAAGTCTTCGATAAGACGGGTAAGGGTTTCGGCTTCGAGCTGGTCGTAGGGGATTAGCATGGTTTTCGATAGTCGCTGGGATGTCAGTGAATGCTACGCTATCAGCGGGATTCAGGGGCTGCTTTGCATCCCCTGAATCCCGTCAAGGGCACGACTCAGGCCTTGTGCCCCACCAGAGTGTCCACCGGCGGTACCCGTGTATCACTCTCCATCTGCGCATCATGCTCCAGCTGATGGCTGAATCGCTCCAATGACCCATTGGCCGGGTGCGAATCACTCGCAAATACCGGCGGACTGAGCAGATAAGCCGTCAGCAAGCGGCTCAGTGCCGCCAGGCTGTCGATATGGGTGCGCTCGTAGCCATGCGTCGCGTCACACCCGAACGCCACCAGTGCCGTGCGGATATCATGCCCCGCCGTCACCGCCGAATGCGCATCGCTGAAATAATAGCGGAACAGGTCTCTCCGTACCGGCAGCTCATGCTCGCTGGCCAGCTTCAGCAGATGCCGCGACAGGTGATAGTCGTACGGGCCGGAAGAGTCCTGCATCGCCACGCTCACGGCATGCTCGCTGGACGCCTGGCCCGGCGCTACCGGGGCGATGTCGATACCCACGAACTCGCTCACATCCCAAGGCAGCGCCCCGGCAGCTCCCGAGCCGGTCTCCTCGGTGATGGTGAACAGCGGGTGGCAGTCGATCAGCGGCTGCCGACCGCTTTCCACCACGGCTTTCAGCGATGCCAGCAGCGCCGCGACACCGGCCTTGTCATCCAGATGGCGGGCACTGATGTGCCCGCTTTCGGTGAACTCGGGAAGGGGGTCGAAGGCCACGAAATCACCAATGCTGATCCCTAGCGTCTCGCAGTCGGCCCGCGTGGCGCAGTAGGCGTCCAGGCGCACTTCGACGTGGTCCCAGCTGATCGGCATCTGGTCGATCGCAGTGTTGAAGGCGTGCCCGCTGGCCATCAGCGGCAGCACGCTGCCGCGGTACACACCGGTGTCGGTGAACACGCTGACACGGCTGCCTTCGGCAAAGCGGCTGGACCAGCAGCCCACCGGCGCCAGGGACAGCCGGCCATTGTCCTGCAACGAACGTACGCTGGCACCGATGGTGTCCAGGTGCGCCGAGACCGCGCGGTCGGGTGAGTTCTGCCGGCCCTTGAGGGTGGCGCGGATGGTGCCACGGCGGGTCAGCTCGAAGGGGATGCCGAGCTCTTCAAGGCGCTCGGCCACGTACCGCACGATGGTGTCGGTGAAACCGGTAGGGCTGGGGATGGCAAGCATCTCCAGCAAGACTTTCTGCAGGTACTCGAGATCGGGTTCAAGCGGTTGTTCAGGCATGCGCACTCCTGGGGTCAAACGTTCGGGCGGCTGTGCGGAAACAGCAGGTCGACGAAGCGTTCAGCGGTGGGTTGCGGTTCATGGTTGGCCAGTCCGACACGTTCGTTCGCTTCTATGATCACGTAGTCGGGCTGATCGGCAGCGCGGACCATCAGGTCCAGGCCGACCACCGGTATATCCAGCGCGCGGGCAGCGCGCACGGCGGCATCGGCCAGCACGGGGTGCAGGCGGTCGGTGACGTCTTCCAGCGTGCCGCCGGTGTGCAGGTTGGCGGTGCGGCGCACGGCCAGGCGCTGGCCGGACGGCAGGATGCTGCCGTAGTCCAGGCCCGCGCCGCGCAAGGTGCGCTGGGTTTCATCGTCCATCGGGATGCGGCTCTCGCCACCGGTCGCAGACTGCCGACGGCGGCTCTGGGCTTCGATCAGGGTCTTGATATCGTGCACGCCATCACCGATCACTTCGGCCGGATGGCGAATGGCCGCAGCCACCACTTCGTAGCCGATGACCACGATGCGTAGGTCCAGGCCTTCGTGGAAGCTCTCCAGCAGCACGCGGCTGTCAAAGCGCCTGGCGTGCTCGATGGCCGCGTTGATCTCGTCCAGGCTGGTCAGGTTGACCGCCACGCCATGGCCTTGCTCGCCGTCCAGCGGCTTGACCACCACCGCGCCGTATTCATCCAGGAACGCCAGGTTGTCATCGGCGTTACCGGCCAGTTGCTGCGCCGGCACGCACAGGTCGACAGCGTTCAGGGTTTTCTGGGTCAGGCTCTTGTCCTGGCAGAGTGTCATGCTGACAGCGCTGGTCAGATCGCAGAGCGACTCGCGGCAGCGAATGCGCCGGCCACCCATGCACAGGGTGAACAGCCCCGCCGAGGCGTCGTCGACATGCACGTCGATACCGCGCTTGTAGGCCTCCTCGACAATGATTCGTGCATAGGGGTTGAGTCCTGCCTCGGGTCCAGGGCCCAGGAACAGCGGCTGGTTGATGCCGTTCTTGCGTTTGACCGCAAAGGTCGGAAGGTTGCGGAACCCCAGCTTGGTGTACAGGCGCTTGGCCTGGCGGTTGTCATGCAGGACCGACAGGTCAAGGTATGCCAGGCCGCGGCTCATGAAGTGCTCGACCAGATGACGCACCAGCACCTCGCCAACGCCCGGTCGGCTGCACTGTGGATCGACCGCCAGGCACCACAGGCTGCAACCGTGCTCGGGATCATCGAAGGCCTTGCTGTGGTTCAGGCCCATGACGCTGCCGATCACCGCATTGGTATCTTCGTCCTCGGCCAGCCAGTACACGGGCCCGCCCTGGTGGCGCGGGGTGAGCAACTCGGGATTGACCGGCAGCATGCCGCGCGCCTGGTACAGGTGGTTGATCGCCTGCCAGTCGGCCTCGTTCTGCGCCCGGCGGATCCGAAACCCGCGAAACACCCGCTGCGACTGGCGGTAGTCGCTGAACCACAGGCGCAGGGTATCGGATGGATCGAGGAACAACTGCTGCGGCGCCTGGGCCAGCACTTGCTGGGGAGCGGCCACGTAGAGCGCGATGTCGCGCTCGCCTTGCTGTTCTTCCAGCAACGCCTGGGCCAGGCAAGCCGGGTCCGGGTAGGTGTGGCCGATCAGCAGCCTGCCCCAGCCGCAGTGCAGGGCACGCGGCTGGTCATGCGGCTCGCTGCCGTCACCGGCCAGGCGCGCCTGCAGGCGCTCGTAGGACGGCGTCTGCACGCGCTGCAGGCGCTGTTCGTAGGCGGTTGCATGGGCTTTCATCGATCAGATTCCTTGCTCGCTGAGCCACAGGTTGAGTGCCGCCAGTTGCCACAGCTTGGAGCCGCGCAGGGGAGTGAGCTGGCCATGCGGATTGCTCAGCAGGCGGTCGAGCATGGCAGGGTTGAACAGCCCACGGTCCTGGCTTGGATCGGTCAGCAGATCGCGCACCCAGCCAAGGGTCGCGCCTTCGAGATGCTTGAGGCCCGGCACCGGGAAGTAGCCCTTCTTGCGGTCGATGACCTCATGAGGGATGACCCGGCGCGCAGCTTCCTTGAGCACCTGCTTGCCGCCGTCGGGCAGCTTGAAGCGGCCAGGGATACGCGCCGACAGCTCGGCCAGGCGGTAGTCGAGAAACGGCGTGCGCGCTTCCAGGCCCCAGGCCATGGTCATGTTGTCCACCCGCTTGACCGGGTCGTCTACCAGCATCACGGTGCTGTCCAGGCGCAGCGCCTTGTCCACTGCGGCCGAGGCGCCAGGCTGGGCAAAGTGCTCGCGGACGAAGTCGCCCGCGGCGTCATGGTCCAGCACCCAGGGCGCCTTGACGGTGTCGCGGTATTCTTCATGGTCACGGTCGAAGAATGCACCGCGATAGGCCGCGAACGCGTCGCTGGCGCCGTCGACCTGCGGATACCAGTGGTAGCCGGCGAACAGCTCGTCCGCGCCCTGGCCGCTCTGGACCACCTTGCAGTGCTTGGCCACTTCGCGGGAGAGCAGGTAGAAGGCGATGCAGTCGTGGCTGACCATCGGCTCGCTCATGGCGCGGAACGCCGCTGGCAACTGCTCGATGATCTCGCGCTCGTCGATGCGCAACTGGTGGTGCCGGGTGCCGTAGTGGCGAGCAATCAGGTCGGAGTACTGGAACTCATCGCCGCGCTCGCCACCGGCATCTTCGAAGCCGATCGAGAAGGTCGACAGGTCCTCGACGCCGACTTCACGCAGCAGGCCGACCAGCATGCTGGAATCAACGCCGCCTGACAGCAACACGCCCACGTCCACTGCCGCGCGCTGACGAATCGCCACGGCCTCGCGGGTAGCGTCCAGGACGCGGGTGGTCCAGTCTTCGAGCGTCAGGTTCTGCTCGTCGGCACGTGGACCGTACTCGAGCTGCCACCAGGTCTTGCGCTCGACCTGGCCGTGGCGGTCAACGCGCATCCAGGTGCCGGGCTCGAGCTTCTGCACGTTGGCCAGCAGGGTGCGCGGCGCCGGTACCACGGCGTGGAAGTTCAGGTAGTGGTTGAGGCCTACCGGATCGAGCATCGGGTCGATATCGCCGCCTTTCAACAGCGCAGGCAAGGTCGAGGCAAAGCGCAGGCGTTCACCATTGCGCGACAGGTACAGCGGTTTCACGCCGAGACGGTCGCGGGCCAGGAACAGCCGCTGGCTGTCGCGCTCCCAGATGGCCAGCGCGAACATGCCGTTGAGCTTGGGCAGCAGCGCCTCGCCCCAGGCGTGATAGCCCTTGAGCAGTACCTCGGTGTCGCCATCGGACAGGAAGGCATAGCCCAGCGCTTCGAGTTCGGCGCGCAGTTCGGGGAAGTTGTAGACCGCGCCATTGAACGCCATCGACAAGCCCAGGGCGTTGTCGATCATCGGTTGGGCGGAGCCATCCGAGAGGTCCATGATCTTGAGGCGGCGGTGGCCCAGGGCGATCGGCCCTTGGCTATGGAAGCCCCAGGCGTCAGGGCCCCGGGGCGCGAGATGATGGGTCATCCGTTCGACAGCGGCGAGGTCCGCCGGGCGTGGTGCCTGGTCGATCGGGGTGAAGCGTAACTCTCCTGCTAATCCGCACATAAGTCCTTACCGGTTTTGCCGTTGGGGAAAACGCCCCAAGGTGGGGCAGTTAGTAAGTGACCGGTGAGGATTGCAGGAGTTTTAGATCAAAAAGTTATATATCGGCGGATGCGCAGGCTGATCCAGCTGTGCCCGGCGTGCCGGGCAAGGGGTCAGTGCTTGCCGCGGACCAGCTCGCGCAGCTGGAACCGGTTGGGGTGACAGGCCTCGGCCACTGGGCGTGGGACTGGCAGCGGCTCGCCGGTCACCCACGCCGCGATCAGCTCGCCGCTGAGGGGCGCGGTGATCAGGCCGCGTGAGCCATGACCGCTGTTGACATACAATCCGTCGAGCCAGGGACAGGCGATATCAGGCAGCTGGCGGGCGTCCTTGCGCAGCACGGCATAGGCTTTGGCGAACGCCTCGGGGGCCGAGACCGGGCCTACTATCGGCAGATAATCCGGGCTGGTGCACCGGAATGCCGCACGCCCTTCGAGCAGGGCCGGATCGAGCTCGGGTGCGCCCAGCCGTTCGGCCAGGTCGCTGGAAATATCCTGCAGCATGCCAAGATTTCCCTGATGCTCGGCGGCGGTAGGGGCCAGGTCCATGCTGTGGAAATCGAAGCTGGCTCCCAAGGTGTGCTCATCCCTTCGGGGCGGCGCCACGTAGCCATCCGCGCACACCACCGTACCCAGCGCGCGGCTTGCAGCGGTGGCGGGCAGGCGGGTGATCTGCCCGCGAATACGCTTGAGCGGCAGCGCGGCGCAGGGCTCGAAGGCGCGGATTTCAGCAGCGGCGGCCAGCACCACCAATGGCGCGCTAGCCAGCAGGCGCTCGCCATCCCAGGCCTGCCAGCCGGCCTCAACCTTGCGCACGCTGATCACCTCATGGTGTGGCAGCAACTCGATACCCGGATGCTGCAACTGCGCCTGGCACAACGCTGGCGGATGTACCCATCCGCCCTCGGGGTAGAACAGCCCACCACTGGGCAAGCGCACTCCGGCAATCGCCTCGGCCTGGGTTCGCTCCAGGCTTTGCAGGAGCGAATTGTCGAACGCGGCGGCCAGCTTGGCCTGACGTGCCGACTCCTTGTCATCGAAAGCCAGCTGCAGTACCCCGCAGGCATCCCAGTCCTGGCCGCTCTGCAGCCGTTCCAGCCATCGACGGGTGTAGCCGAAGCCGGCGAGAATCATCTGTGACAGCGCCGTGCCGTGCGCCGAAAGCTTGAGGTACAGCACCCCTTGCGGATTACCCGAGGCTTCCTGGGCGGCGGCGGCGTGGCGTTCCAGTACCTTGACGTGCCAGCCCCGGCTGGCAAGGCTCCGGGCAGTCGCGCAACCGGCCAGTCCAGCGCCGATCACCAGCGCTTCGCGCGGCCCTTCCAGCGAAGAGGGCCGGGCATACCAGGGCGCGGACTGCCTGCTTGCCTCTCCCTGGAACACTCCACCCATCACTTCCCATTTCTTGCCGATACCCGGCACGCGGCGCATCACAAAGCCCGCGGCCATCAGCGAGCGGCGCACCCAGCCGGTGCTGGTGAACGTGCCCAGCGTAGTGCCCGGGCGCGACAGCCGGGCGATCTGGGCAAACAGCTCGGGGGTCCACATGTCCGGATTCTTGGCTGGCGCGAAGCCATCGAGAAACCACGCATCGATCCGCGCATCGAGCTGTGGCAACTGGTCGAGCACATCGCCGATCATCAACGTCAGCGTGACCCGGCCCTGGGCCAGGCTGAATTGCTGGAAGCCAGGGTGCACGGCCACATACTGCTCGAGCAACTGAGAGGTGAAGGGTGCAAGATCTGGCCACAGCTGCAACGCCCGCTGCAGGTCGCCGCGGCTCAGCGGATACTTCTCGACGCTGACGAAGTGCAGCCGGGCAGTGGCTGGGGCCAGTTCTGCGAACAGCTGCCATGCGCAAAAGAAGTTGAGCCCGGTGCCGAAGCCGGTCTCGCCGATCACCATGCAGCTTTCAGTACCCAAGGCGCTGAAGCGCTGGCGCAGCTGGTTCTGCTCGATGAACACATGACGGGTTTCTTCAAGGCTCTGGTCCTTGGAGAAATAGATGTCGTCGTACTGCCGCGAATGAGGGCGACCGTATTCATCCCAGTCGATTTGAGCATAGGAGGGCAGGGTGGTGTCGGACATGGAGGGGCTCGGCAACAGCAGGTCAGGCATTCTATCCCATCAGGTGCCAACACCGTGTCTCTCGGTCCACTAGTCTTGGCAATCCAGGTAAGGAGGCACTGATGTTCGAATCCGCACAAATCGGTCACAGCATCGACAAAGACACCTATGAAGCCGAGGTCCCGGCCCTGCGCCAGGCTCTCCTCGAGGTTCAGAACGAGCTCAAGCAGCAGGCGCGCTTTCCGGTCATCGTGCTGATCAATGGCATCGAAGGCGCTGGCAAGGGCGAGACGGTCAAGCTGCTCAACGAGTGGATGGACCCGCGCCTCATCGAGGTCCGCACCTTCGACCAGCAGACCGACGAAGAACTCGCCCGGCCACCGGCCTGGCGGTATTGGCGCGCGTTGCCGGCCAAAGGACGCATGGGCGTGTTCTTCGGGAACTGGTACAGCCAGATGCTGCAGGGGCGCGTGCATGGGGAGTTCAAGGATGCGGTGCTCGACCAGGCCATCGGCGGTGCCGAACGCCTCGAGGAGATGCTCTGCAATGAAGGCGCGCTGATCTTCAAGTTCTGGTTCCACCTGTCCAAGAAGCAGATGAAGGCGCGGCTCAAGGCGCTCAAGGACGATCCCTTGCACAGCTGGCGTATCAGTCCGCTGGACTGGCAGCAGTCGCGGACCTACGACCGCTTCGTGCGCTTCGGCGAACGGGTGCTGCGCCGTACCAGCCGCGACTACGCCCCTTGGCATGTGATCGAAGGCGTCGACCCGTGTTACCGCAGCCTGGCAGTCGGCCGCATCCTGCTTGAAGGCATGCAGGCGGCCCTGGCCGTGGAACCCAGTGCCAAGGCCCAGCCCAACATCACGCCCCTGGGCCGCAGCATCGATGGCCGCGGGCTGATCGGCAGCCTGGACATGACCCGCCGTCTCGACAAGAAGGACTACCAGGATCAGCTGATCATCGAGCAGGCGCGGCTGTCTGGCCTGCTGCGCCACAAGCGCATGCGCCGGCATGCCCTGGTGGCCGTGTTCGAGGGTAACGATGCGGCGGGGAAGGGCGGCGCCATCCGCCGCGTCGCTGCGGCGCTCGACCCGCGCCAGTACCGCATCGTGCCGATTGCCGCTCCGACCGAGGAAGAACGCGCCCAACCCTACCTGTGGCGTTTCTGGCGGCATATCCCGGCGCGTGGCACGTTCACCGTGTTCGACCGTTCCTGGTATGGACGTGTGCTGGTGGAGCGGGTCGAAGGTTTTTGCACTCAGGCCGACTGGATGCGCGCCTATGGCGAGATCAACGATTTTGAAGAGCAACTGACCAATGCCGGCGTGGTGGTCGTCAAGTTCTGGCTGTCGATCGACCAGCAGACCCAGCTCGAGCGATTCAACGAACGCGAGGAAACGCCCTTCAAGCGGTTCAAGATCACCGAAGAGGATTGGCGCAATCGCGAGAAGTGGGATGACTACGCAGGGGCCGTGGAGGACATGGTCGACCGCACGAGCACCTCGATCGCCCCGTGGACGCTGGTCGAGGCCAATGACAAGCGCTGGGCGCGGGTGAAAGTGCTGCGCACGATCAATGACGCGCTGGAGGCGGCGTTTGCGCGTGATAAATAGATTCTCGTGGGCGGCGTCCCCGTTGGCATGCCCCCAGGGAATGACTTGTTGAGTTTTTTTCCGACAACTGCATCTGGCAACCTCATATCATCAAGGATTCCCCACCATAGGGCTTATCGAGGCAGGACATGCATATTTCATCCGGACGCTGGGTCCATGGCCTTTTCCTGGCACTGCTGACCGCGCTGCTCTGGGGCATCCTGCCGATCAAGCTCAAGCAGGTCTTGCAGGTCATGGACCCGGTTACCGTGACCTGGTACCGCTTTTTCGTCGCGGGCAGCCTGCTGTTCGCCTGGCTGGCGGCTACCCGGCGCCTGCCCCGTTTTTCGCTGCTGGGGCGCAAGGGCCTGGGGCTGGTGGCAGTGGCAATCTGTGGACTTTTGGGCAACTACGTGCTGTACCTGTTCGGCCTGCGCATGCTCAGCGCCGGCACCGCGCAGCTGGTGGTGCAGATCGGGCCGGTGCTGCTGCTGGTCGCCAGCGTGTTTCTGTTCAAGGAGCGCTTCAGCCTGGGGCAGGGCGCAGGGCTTGTCCTTCTGCTGGCAGGGTTTGGCCTGTTCTTCAACCAGCGTCTCGAAGAGTTGCTGACGTCGCTCGGCACCTACACCACCGGCGTGTTGACCATCCTGCTGGCGACCAGCATCTGGACTTTCTATGCGCTCGCCCAGAAGCAGTTGCTGACAGTGTGGAATTCGATGCAGGTGATGATGGTGATCTATCTGTCATGCGCCGTGTTGCTGATGCCCTACGTGCACCCGCTCGAGGTCTTGCAGCTGAGCCCGTCGCAAGGCTGGCTGCTGCTTGCATGCTGCCTGAATACACTTGTCGCCTATGGCGCCTTTGCCGAGGCCCTGGCGCACTGGGAAGCGTCGAGGGTCAGCGCGACCCTGGCCTTGACGCCACTGGTGACCTTTGTCGCAGTGGCGCTGGCGGCGTGGTTCTGGCCGGACTTTGTCCAGGCTGAACAGATCAACCTGCTGGGGTATGTGGGCGCGCTGGTGGTGGTGCTAGGCTCGGCCGTGGTGGCCCTGGGGCCCTCGATGGTCGCCGGCTGGCGCGCCAGAAGGGCGCGCCTGGCCTGATCGTGGGTCCGCAGGCTCAGCCCTTGCCCCCTGGCGCGAGCATGTTCTCCGGCCTTACCCACTGGTCGAACTCCTCGTTGCTCAGGTAGCCCAGCTCCAGGGCGGCCTCGCGCAGGGTCTGGCCTTCGCCGTACGCCTTCTTGGCGATCTCTGCGGCCTTGTCATAGCCGATGTGCGGGTTCAGGGCCGTCACCAGCATCAATCCACGCTCCAGGTGCTCGGCCATCTGCCCGGCGTCCGGCTCGATGCCAGTCACGCAGTGTTCGTGGAAGTTGTGGCACCCGTCGGCCAGCAGCTCGATGGATTCCAGCAGGTTGTGAATGATCACCGGCTTGTAGACGTTCAGCTGCAGGTGTCCCTGGCTTGCGGCAATACCGATCGCCGTGTCGTTGCCCAGCACCTGGCAGGCCAGCATCGACAAGGCCTCGCACTGGGTCGGGTTGACCTTGCCGGGCATGATCGAGCTGCCGGGCTCATTGGCCGGCAAGCGAACCTCGGCAAGCCCGGCGCGTGGCCCGGAGCCGAGCAGGCGCAGGTCGTTGGCAATTTTCATCAGGGCCACGGCCAGTGTCTTGAGGCCGCCGGCGAGGGAGACCAGCGGTTCGTGGCCGGCGAGGGCGGCGAACTTGTTGGGCGCGGTCACGAACGGCAGGCCAGACAACGCCGCCAGCTCGGCCGCGATGGCCTCGGCAAAGCCGTGGGGCGCGTTGAGCCCGGTGCCCACCGCCGTGCCACCCTGGGCCAGCTCGCAGACCGCCGGCAGGCTCGCGCGGATCGCGCGCTGGGCATAGTCGAGCTGGGCGACAAACGCCGAGACCTCCTGGCCGAAGGTGATCGGCGTGGCATCCATCATATGGGTGCGGCCGGTCTTGACCAGTGACTGATGGCGCGCGGCCAGTTCCGCCAGGCCCGAGGACAGCTCTGTGATCGCGGGCAGCAAGTGGTTCTGCACCGCCTGCACCGTGGCGATGTTCATGGCGGTCGGGAAGCAGTCGTTGGAACTCTGCGAACGGTTGACGTGATCGTTCGGGTGCACCGGTGTCTTGCCGCCACGGCCCTTGCCGGCCAGCTCGTTGGCGCGCCCGGCGATGACTTCGTTGACGTTCATGTTGCTCTGGGTGCCGCTGCCGGTCTGCCAGACGACGAGCGGGAACTGGTCGTCGTGCTCACCTGCGAGTACCTCGTCGGCGGCCTGTTCGATCAGCCGGGCAACATCGGCGGGCAGGTCGCCATTGCGGTCGTTGACGCGCGCGGCGGCTTTCTTGATCAATGCCAGGGCATGCGATACCGCCAGCGGCATGCGCTGCTTGCCAATGGCAAAGTTGATCAGCGAGCGTTGCGTCTGCGCGCCCCAGTAGGCCTCCTCAGGAACTTCGACCGGCCCCAGGCTGTCAGTTTCGATACGGCTCATGCTGCGCTCACTCCTTCGTTGACTGAATCCGCAGTTTAGGCCCTGATCCAGCCGGGCAGTTCCATCGCCCGTCGTCCTGCTTGAGCGCTGTGCCCTTCAGGCGCAGAATGCTTACTCTCTTGAGGTGTTACCTCCTCCGTTATTGAAGGAAATCCAATGACCCGTCTCCGCGCCCTTTGCGTCGCTGCCGCCCTGGCCTGTGCCAGCGGCCAGGTGCTTGCCGATACCGCCAGCCACAACGCCGCTGCGGAAAAATTCCTCAAGCTGGCCAACGCCGACAAGCTGGGCACCCCGGTATACATGCAGGTGCAGCAGATGTTCGGCCAGCGCTTCGAGCAGATCCAGAGCAAGGTGCCAGGCGCCAAGAAGACCGTCCTCGACAGCTACCAGGCCAAGGCCAATGCCGCGCTGGACCAGTCCATCGGCTGGACCAAGCTCAAGCCAGAGATGGTCAAGCTCTACACCGCCAACTTCTCTGAAACCGAGCTCAATGACCTGGTCAAGTTCTACGAGTCGCCGCTGGGCCGCAAGGTCATGACCAAGATGCCGCAGGTTACCCAGCAGTCGGCACAACTGACCCAGCAGAAGCTCGAGCCTGCGGTTCCAGTGGTCAACAAGCTGCTTGAAGACATGACCAAAGAGCTCGACCCGAACGCCGGCAAAGCCGCCGCTCCGGCGAAGAAGTAAGCGGAGCCCGCCGATGACCATGCAGCAACAGATCGAACAGCAGCTGGCCCAGTTGTCCCCGCGGCACCTGCAGGTGCTCGACGAAAGCCACATGCACAGCCGCGGCCTGCAGACCCACTACAAGGCCGTGGTGGTCAGCGACCAGTTCGAAGGGCTCAACAGCGTCAAGCGTCACCAGAAGGTCTACGCCACCCTCGGCGAACTGATGGGGCAGTTCCATGCCCTGGCGCTGCACACCTACACGCCTGAAGAGTGGGCCAAGGTCGGTGCGGCCCCGGCCTCGCCGGTGTGCGCGGGCGGCGGGCACTGAGCCGGTTCCAACAACTCCCGCGAATTTGTTAGAATGCCCAGCGCGCCGCCCGTCGGCGCGTTTTTTTTGGCATCCGGTCCGCCCCTTACGAGGGTGACCACCTGGAGGTTTCATCGCATGACCCACGCTATCGTCGTCGCGGCGCTGTACAAGTTCGTCACCCTGAAAGACTACGTCGAGCTGCGCGAGCCGCTGCTCAAGACTCTGCAGGACAACGACGTCAAGGGCACTCTGCTGTTGGCCGAAGAAGGCATCAACGGCACCGTCTCGGGCACCCGCGAGGGCATCGATGCGCTGCTGGCCTGGCTGCGTACCGATCCGCGCCTGGTCGACGTCGACCATAAGGAATCCTATTGCGACGAACAGCCGTTCTACCGCACCAAGGTCAAGCTCAAGAAAGAGATCGTCACCCTGGGCGTGCCAGGCGTCGACCCCAACCACAAGGTTGGCACCTACGTCGAGCCGCAGGACTGGAACGCGCTGATCAGCGACCCTGAAGTCTTGCTCATCGACACCCGCAACGACTACGAAGTGGCCATCGGTACCTTCGAGGGCGCCATCGACCCGAAGACCGAGACCTTCCGCGAGTTCCCCGAGTACATCAAGGCCAACTTCGATCCGAGCAGGCACAAGAAAGTCGCCATGTTCTGCACCGGTGGCATCCGTTGCGAAAAAGCCTCCAGCTACATGCTCGGTGAAGGTTTCGAAGAGGTCTATCATCTCAAGGGCGGGATCCTGAAATACCTCGAGGAGGTGCCTCAGGAAGAAACCCGCTGGCAGGGCGACTGCTTCGTCTTCGACAACCGCGTCACGGTGCGTCACGACCTGACCGAGGGTGATTACGACCAGTGCCACGCCTGCCGTCACCCGATCAGCGTCGAGGAACGTGCGTCCGAGCATTACGTGCCAGGCATCAGCTGTCCGCATTGCTGGGACAGCTTGAGCGAGAAGACCCGGCGCAGCGCCGTCGATCGGCAGAAGCAGATCGACCTGGCCAAGGCTCGCAACCAGCCTCATCCGATCGGCTACAACTACCGCAACGCCGAGGCCTGATGCATGTCCGCACGCCTGCTCTATGTGATGGACCCGATGTGCTCCTGGTGCTGGGGTTTCGCGCCGGTGGCCGAGGCCCTGATCGCGCAGGCGCGTGACGCCGGGATCGAGACCCGCCTGGTGCCAGGCGGCTTGCGCACGGGCACCAGTGCCCTGGATGCCTCGACCCGGCGCTACATTCTGGAGCACTGGCAAGCGGTTGCAGACGCCACCGGCCAGAGCTTTCGCTTCGAAGATGCCATGCCCGAGGGTTTCGTCTACGACACCGAGCCCGCCTGCCGTGCCCTGGTGGCGGCGCGCGAGCTCGATGCCTCCCGCGTATGGGCGCTGCTTGCGCTGATACAGCAGGGCTTCTACCAGGCGGGCGAAGATGTCACCCGCGCGCCGCAACTGGTTCACCTTGCCGAACAGGCAGGTTATGACCGTGCAGCCTTTGCCGAGGCTTTCTCCCGAGCCGACATCCGCGCCGCCACGGCCGCGGATTTCAGCTGGGTGCAAGACCTCGGTATTGCCGGCTTCCCCACCCTGCTTGCCGAACGCAACGGCCAGCTGGCCTTGCTGACCAATGGCTATCAGCCGCTCGAGAGCCTGCAGCCCTTGCTGGGCCGGTGGCTGCAGCAGGCCGCCTGTGCTTGACCTGCCAGGCTCATCCGACCCTGTGCCTGGGCCATCCCCGGCCGCGTCCGACCGCTTGAGCTGGGCCGAAATCCGCCGCCTGGCGTTGCATCACCGAAAAGCCCTGTGGAGCGCCAACGGCGTTGCGGTGCTGGCCGCGTTCTGCAGCGTGCCAATCCCGCTGTTGCTGCCGCTGCTGGTCGATGAAGTACTGCTCGGTCATGGCGACGCAGCGCTGAAGTGGATGAACCACCTGTTGCCTGCCGGCTGGCAGGTCGCTGCCGGCTACATTGGCCTGATGCTGGTCGCCACCTTGTGCCTGCGCCTGGGCTCCCTGGCCTTCAACGTGGTCCAGGCCAAGCTGTTCGCCGGGCTTGCCAAGGACATCGTCTACCGCCTGCGCATCCGCCTGATCGAACGCCTAAAGCGCATCTCGCTGAGCGAGTATGAAAGCCTTGGTAGCGGCACGGTGGCCACGCACCTGGTCACCGACCTGGACACCCTCGACAAGTTTGTCGGCGAAACCCTGAGTCGCTTTCTTGTCGCGATGCTGACCCTTGCCGGCACCTCGGCGATCCTGATCTGGATGCACTGGCAGCTGGCCTTGCTCATTCTGCTGTTCAACCCGCTGGTGATCTATTTCACCGTGCAGCTGGGCAAGCGCGTCAAGCACCTCAAGAAGCTTGAAAACGACAGTACCTCGCGCTTCACGCAGGCCCTCACCGAAACCCTGGATGCGATCCAGGAAATCCGCGCCAGCAACCGCCAGGGCTACTTCCTGGGCCGTCTTGGTCTGCGCGCCCGGGAAGTGCGCGACTACGCCGTTGCCTCCCAGTGGAAGAGCGATGCCAGCGGACGCGCCAGCGGGCTGTTGTTCCAGTTCGGCATCGATATCTTCCGCGCCGCCGCCATGTTGACTGTGCTGTTTTCAGACCTGTCGATCGGCCAGATGCTCGCGGTGTTCAGCTACCTGTGGTTCATGATCGGTCCGGTAGAGCAACTGCTTAACCTGCAGTACGCCTACTATGCCGCTGGTGGCGCGCTGAGCCGTCTCAACGAGCTGCTGGCACGGGCGGACGAGCCGCAGTACCCGGCCGCCACCGATCCGTTCACGGGCCGCGAAACCGTCGGTATCGAAGTGCGCGACCTGCGCTTCGCCTATGCCGATGAGCCGGTGCTCGACCAGCTCAACCTGTCCATAGCAGCGGGCGAGAAGGTGGCCATTGTCGGTGCCAGTGGAGGCGGCAAGAGTACCTTGGTGCAACTGCTGCTGGGGCTGTACAGCGCACAGGCGGGAACCATCCGTTTTGGCGGCGCGAGCCAGCAGGAGATCGGTCTTGAAACGCTGCGCGAGAACGTCGCCGTAGTGCTCCAGCATCCCTCTCTGTTCAACGACACGGTGCGCGCCAACCTCACCATGGGCCGCGACTGCACCGATGATGCCTGCTGGCAGGCACTGCGCGTCGCCCAGCTTGATACCACCATCGCCGCACTGCCCCAGGGCCTGGACAGTGTGGTCGGGCGGTCCGGCGTGCGCCTCTCTGGCGGACAGCGCCAGCGCCTGGCGATTGCGCGCATGGTGCTGGCCGAGCCCAAGGTGGTGATTCTGGATGAAGCCACCTCGGCGCTCGACGCCGCCACCGAGTACAACCTGCACCAGGCCCTGTCGCGCTTTCTCAGTGCGCGCACCACGTTGATCATCGCTCACCGGCTGTCGGCGGTGAAGCAGGCCGACCGCGTCCTGGTGTTTGATGGCGGGCGCGTGGCCGAGGATGGCGATCACCAGCAGCTGATTGCCGAGGGTGGGTTGTACGCCAAGCTGTACGGGCATCTGCAGCAGACCTGATCCCATCGCGGCTCCTTGCACGGGGCTGAGGGCCGTGGAAAAATTCCTCTCTCATGCATGGCAAATCACCTACGCTGTGCTTGTGCAGGTAGCAGTTCACGCCTTAGCGACAGGGAATACATGAAGGGAAATCGGGCTCTCGAAGCGCCAAGGTTGCTGGGAATCATCTGGCCGTTTGTCGCCGTTGTGCTGTTCCAGGCGCTGCTAGGGGGGCTGAGCCTCTATGCGCTGTCAGCAGTGCGCGGCTACGTGGGCGGCGAAAGCCTGTGGTCGAAGGGTCAGAAAGACGCCATTTATTACCTCAGCCTGTATGCCGACAGCGGCGACGAGCAACTGATGCAGCGCTACCGCCAGGCTATCGCTGTTCCCCAGGGCGACTACGAGATGCGCATGGCGCTCGAGCAGCCCCTTCCCGACCTCGAAGCCGCGCGCCAAGGCATCCTCAAGGGCGGCAATCATCCCGACGACGTCTCCAGCGTCATCTGGCTCTACCTCAATTTCCGTCACGTCAGCTACTTCCAGAGGGCCATCGAGCTGTGGGAGTACGGCGAGAAGTACCTTCAGCAGCTCGATATCCTGGCCACGGAGATGCACCAGGGCTTCAAGACTGGCCAGGTCGATCCAGTCGAGGTAGCTCAGTGGAAAGCGCGCATCATTGCCATCAATGACGCGGTGACCCCGTCTTCCAAGGCCTTCAGCGACGCCCTTGGCGAAGCGTCGCGCATGCTGTTGCGGGTGCTGCTGATCACCAACATGGTCACCGCGCTGTTCCTGATCGCCTTGGCCTGGCGCCGTTCAAGCAAGCTGCTCTCCCAGCGCCAGGCTTTCGCCAGCGCCCTGCAGGAGGAAAAGGAGCGTGCGCAGATCACCCTCGAGGCGATCGGCGACGCGGTGATCACCACCGATGTCGAAGGCGCGATCACCTACATGAATCCGGCTGCCGAGCAACTGACTCACTGGAACGCCGAGCAGGCCATGGGCCTGTCCCTGGCGGCGCTGTTCAGCCTGCTAGACGAGCACGCCGAAGCCGACAGCCGGAACCTGGTCGAACAGGTGCTTGGCGGCAGTCTGCAGAATGGCACCGAGCACACCCGGCTGATCCAGCGCCTGGACGGCAGTACCGTTTCCGTCAACCTGGTCGGTTCGCCGATTCTCAACGACGGCCAGGTCGGCGGCATCGTGCTGGTGTTGCACGACATGACCCAGGAGCGCCAGTACATCGCCAACCTGTCCTGGCAGGCGACCCATGACGCCCTCACGGGGCTGGCCAACCGGCGCGAGTTCGAGTACCGCCTCGAGCAGGCGCTCAATGGCCTGGTTCGCCAGGCGGCGCGGCATTCGCTGATGTTCCTCGACCTGGACCAGTTCAAGCTGGTCAACGATACCTGCGGCCACGCGGCAGGGGACGAGCTGCTGCGCCATATCTGCGCGGTGCTGCAATCCGGCCTGCGCGAGGGCGACACCCTGGCGCGGCTGGGCGGTGACGAATTTGGCGTGCTGCTTGAAAACTGCCCGTCCGAGCAAGCCGAGCGCATCGCCGAGCAATTGCGCCAGAGCGTGCAGAGCCTGCACTTTGTCTGGAAGGGACGGCCGTTCGTGACCACCGTGAGCCTGGGCCTGGTGCACATCGCGCATGCCCCGACCACGCTCGAAGCCTCGCTGCGGGCTGCCGACATGGCGTGCTACATGGCCAAGGAAAAGGGCCGCAACCGCGTCCAGGTCTATCACGCCGACGACAGCGAGCTTTCGATGCGTTTTGGTGAAATGGCCTGGGTTCAGCGCTTGCATCTCGCGCTCGAGGAAAACCGCTTCTGCCTGTATGCCCAGGAAATCGCTCCCCTGAGCCCGCAGGCAGGCGGCAGCCATGTCGAGATTCTGCTTCGGCTCCACGACGAGAACGGCCGTACCATCCTGCCGGACAGCTTCATCCCCGCTGCCGAGCGCTATGGCCTGATGACCGCACTGGACCGCTGGGTGGTCCGCAATGTGTTCCAGGTCATTCGCCAGGCTCTGGACCAGTCTCGGGACGGGCCGCTGGCGTTGTGCGCGATCAACCTGTCGGGCACCAGCATCGGCGATGACAAGTTCCTGGAGTACCTGCAGCGGATGTTCGTGGAGTACGGGATTCCGCCGCGGATGATCTGTTTCGAGATTACCGAGACCAGCGCCATCTCCAACCTGGGCAGCGCCATTCGGTTCATCAATGAGTTGAAGGGCCTGGGCTGCAAGTTCTCGCTCGACGACTTCTGCGCCGGGATGTCGTCCTTTGCCTATCTCAAGCACCTTCCCGTGGATTTCCTGAAGATCGACGGCAGCTTCGTCAAGGACATGCTCGACGATCCGGTCAATCGCGCCATGGTCGAGGTGATCAACCACATCGGCCATGTCATGGGCAAGCGCACCATCGCGGAGTTCGTCGAGACTCCGGTGATCGAGCAAGCCCTTGTCGAGATCGGTGTGGATTACGCCCAGGGATACCTGATCGAACGCCCACAGGTATTCACCTGCGACAGCTTGCAGCGTAAACGGACCGCTGCCAGGCCTCTGCTCTGCAAGGCGCCGGGGACGTTTCGCTGAGTCCGTGTTTGTGTTCTGCCAAAACAATCACAGGGATACAAGGAGTGTGAAGTGAGCAACGCATTCATCCGTCTCGGGCCACTGATGGACCCCAACAGCTACCCCACCTGGGCCCAGCAACTGATCGAAGACTGCAGCGAGAGCAAGCGCCGGGTGGTCGACCATGAGTTCTACCATCGCCTGCGCGACGGACGACTCGACCAGAAGACCATCCGCCAGTACCTGATCGGTGGCTGGCCGGTGGTCGAACAGTTTTCACTGTACATGGCACACAACCTCACAAAGACGCGCTATGCCCGCCACCCCGGCGAAGATCTCGCGCGGCGCTGGCTGATGCGCAACATCCGCGTCGAACTGAACCATGCCGACTACTGGGTCCACTGGTGCCACGCCCATGGGGTCAGCCTGCATGACCTGCAGGCTCAGGAAGTGCCGCTGGAGCTCAATGCGCTCAATGACTGGTGCTGGCGGGTGTGCGCGACAGAGTCGCTGGTGGTGGCCATTGCTGCCACCAACTATGCCATCGAAGGTGCGACCGGCGAATGGTCGGCGCTGGTCTGCTCCACGGGCGGCTATGCCGAGGGTTTCCCCGAGGAAGGCCGCAAGCGCGCCATGAAATGGCTGAAGATGCACGCCCACTACGATGATGCGCACCCGTGGGAGGCGCTGGAGATCATCTGCACGCTGGCCGGGGAAAACCCTGCGCAGGCCCTGCGCGCAGAACTGCGCAAGGCTATCTGCAAGAGCTACGACTGCATGTTCCACTTCCTGGAGCGTTGCCTGCAGATGGAGCAGCAGCGCGAGACCCGGCGTGTGCGCCCGGCCCTGGCTGCCGGCTGAGGCCTACTGGGCGTTGAGGGCCTGGCCGTTGACGCTGACGCTGTCCGGTCCCATCAGGTACAGGTAGACCGGCATGATTTCCTCGGGCAGGGGGTTGTTCTGCGGGTTCTCGCTAGGATAGGCCTGGGCGCGCATGCTGGTGCGGGTGGCGCCCGGGTTGATGCTGTTGGAGCGCACCGCAGCGACGTTTTCGAGTTCGTCGGCGAGGGTCTGCATCAGTCCCTCGGTGGCGAACTTCGACACGCCATAGGCGCCCCAGTAGGCCCGGCCCTTGCGCCCGACGCTGCTGGATGTGAATACCACGGAGGCATCCTCGGACAGCTTGAGCAACGGCAGCAGGGTGCTGGTCAGCATGAACATCGCATTGACGTTGATGTGCATCACCCGCATGAAGTGCTCCCCCGACAGCTGCTCGACCGGCGTGCGCGGGCCGATGATCGAGGCGTTGTGCAGCAGGCCGTCCAGGCGACCGAAGGTGTCCTCGATCATCACCGCCAGCTCTTCGTAATGGTGGGGCAGGGCGGTTTCCAGGTTGAACGGCACCACTACAGGTTCGGCGTGGCCTGCGGCGACGATCTCGTCATAGACATCGTTGAGGTTTGCCTCGGTCTTGCCGAGCAGCAGCACGGTGGCGCCATGGGCTGCATAGGTCTTGGCAGCGGCCGCGCCGATACCACGGCCAGCGCCGGTGACCAGGATGATTCGGCCCTTGAGCAGGTCGGGGCGGGCGGTGTAGTCGAACATGGAGTTGTCCTTTTCAGTACAGGGGAGCGCCGAGCGATCCCGGGGTCAGCAGCCGCAAAGCGCGCTATCGAGCACCTTGCGCAGCTCCAGCGGATGATCCACCACCACGTCCGCCCCCCAGTTGTTGGGATTGTCCTCAGGATGAATATAACCGTAGCGCACTGCCGCCGTGCGGGTGCCGGCATCACGGCCAGACTCGATGTCACGCAGGTCATCACCCACGAACAACACACTTGCCGGATCCAGGCCCAGTGTTGCGCAGGCAAGGGTCAGCGGCTCAGGATCAGGCTTGCTGTTTTTCACATGGTCCGGGCAGATCAATACCGCCGAACGCTCGGCCAGTCCCAGGCGCTGCATGATCGGCTCGGCAAAACGTACCGGCTTGTTGGTGACCACACCCCAGATCAGGTTGCCCTTCTCGATATCGGACAACAGTTCGCCCATGCCATCGAACAGCTTGCTGTGCACTGCGCAGTCGCGCTGGTAGCGCTCCAGGAATTCCAGGCGCAACGCCTCGAATCCCTCTTCCTCCGGGTCCATCGCAAAGCTCGCCGCGACCATTGCCCGCGCGCCACCCGAGATCACGTCGCGGATACACTTGCCCTCGATCGCCGGCAGCCCGCGTTCAGCGAGCATGGCCTGGCAGATGGCGATGAAGTCCGGCGCGGTGTCCAGCAAGGTGCCGTCCATGTCGAAGAGTACCGCTCGCAAACGCATGCTCATTCCTCGCGCAGGGTCTGGATCATGTAGTTGACGTCCACGTCGCTGCTCAGCTTGTAGTGCTTGGTCAGCGGGTTGTAGGTAAGGCCGATGATGTCCTTGACCTCAAGGCCCGCGCTGCGGCTCCAGGCGCCCAGCTCGGAAGGGCGGATGAATTTCTTGAAGTCATGGGTGCCGCGTGGCAGCAGCTTCATGATGTATTCGGCGCCGATGATCGCGAACAGGTAGGCTTTCGGATTGCGGCTGATGGTGGAGAAAAACACCTGGCCGCCCGGCTTGACCATGCGGAAGCAGGCGCGGATGACCGACGACGGATCGGGCACGTGCTCGAGCATCTCGAGGCAGGTGATCACGTCGAACTGCTCGGGCATTTCTTCGGCCAGGGCTTCGGCGGTGATCTGCCGGTACTCGACCTCCACGCCAGACTCGAGCTGGTGCAGCTGGGCCACGGCCAGGGGTGCTTCGCCCATGTCGATGCCGGTGACGGTGGCGCCGCGCAGGGCCATTGCCTCGCTGAGGATGCCGCCGCCGCAGCCGACGTCCAGCACCTTCTTGCCGGCCAGGCTCACGCGCTCGTCGATCCAGTTGACGCGCAGCGGGTTGATGTCGTGCAGCGGCTTGAATTCGCTCTCGCGGTCCCACCAGCGGTGGGCCAGGGCTTCGAACTTGGCGATTTCGGCGTGGTCGACGTTGCTCATTGAACAGTCCTCTGAAACTTCGATAAAGGTGTCACGGGCCGGCAGCGGCGGCTGCCGGCCGGTTATTCGGTACGCCCTGCGATACGATCGCCCCAGGCTCGGGCCGTGGCGATCAGGGCCTGTTCGTCCAGGCGGGTCAGGCGGCGATCGTCGAGCAGTTGCCTGCCGGCGACCCAGACGTGCCGCACACAGTCGCGGCCTGTCGCGTAGATCAGTTGCGAGACCGGGTCATAGACCGGTTGCTGGGCCAGGCCCGAAAGGTCGAAGGCGGCGAGGTCAGCGGACTTGCCGGTTTCCAGCGAGCCGATGCACGCGTCGAGCCCCAAAGCGCGGGCGCCGTTGAGCGTGGCCATGCGCAGGGCGCGATGTGCGTCCAGCGCCGAGGCCGAGCCTGCCACGGCCTTGGCCAGCAGCGCGGCGGTGCGGGTCTCGCCCAGCAGGTCGAGATCGTTGTTGCTGGCGGCGCCGTCGGTGCCGATGGCCACGTTCACACCAGCCTGCCACAGCCGCTCGACGGGGCAGAAGCCGCTCGCCAGCTTGAGGTTCGACTCAGGGCAATGGACTACGCTGGTGTTGGTTTCCCCCAGCAGCGCCAGGTCGTCGTCGCTGATCTGGGTCATGTGCACCGCCTGCAGGCGCGGGCCCAGCAGGCCTAGCCGGGCAAGACGCGCCAGCGGGCGTTCGCCGCGCTCGGCCAGGGATTGCTCGACCTCGAAGGCGGTTTCGTGGATATGCATCTGGAGCGGCGCGTCCAGCTCTTCGGCGATGACGCGGAGCTTCTCGAGGTTCTCGTCACTCACCGTATAAGGGGCGTGAGGGCCCAGGGCAACGGTAATGCGTGGGTGGTGGCGCAGGTCGTTGAACAGCTCGACGGCCAGGTTCAGCGCCTCTTCGGTACTGCGCGCCCCCGGGATCGGGAAATCCAGCAGCGGGGCGCTGATCTGCGCGCGGATACCACTCTGGTGCACCCGCTCGCTGGCTTCCTTCGGGAAAAAATACATGTCGGCGAAGCAGGTGATGCCGCCCTTGAGCTGCTCGGCGATGGCCAGGTCGGTACCATCGCGCACGAACGCTTCGTCGACCCAGCGACCCTCGGCCGGCCAGATATGGTCTTCCAGCCAAGTCATCAGTGGCTGGTCGTCAGCCATGCCGCGCAACAGCGTCATTGCGGCATGACCGTGGGCGTTGATCAGCCCGGGGCAGAGCAGCTGGCCGGGCAGCTCGCGGGTTTCGATCGCCGCCGGCGCCTGTTCGCGTGGGCCGAGCCAGGCGATCAGTCCGTCGCGTATGCCCAGCGCATGGCCCTCCAGTACCACTCCGGCCGGTTCGACGGGCACCAGCCAGGTGGGCAGGAGCAGCAGGTCGAGAGGCGCGGCGGGTTTCGGCATGCAGGTTACCTGGGGTTGGAGGGCGAAAGGCGCAGTATACCCGAGCGTCCGCGCCTGAGGCTCGCTATAATCGCCCGCTTTTGATGTCCGAACGATGGGGAGAAGCAATGCGCGAGCGACTTTTGGCGGCAGAGAAGGTGACGTCCATCAAGTGGTGTGATGGCGTCCTGCATCTGCTCGACCAGCGCAGCCTGCCGTTCGAGCCCGTCTGGTTGCCGCTTGCCACCGCCGCTGCCGTCGCCGAGGCCATCCGTGCCGAGGTCGTGCAAGGTGCTCCGGCCGTTGGCATCGCCGCTGCCTACGGCATCGTCCTCGGGCTGCGCGAACGCCTGGGTGTGGATGACGACTGGGAAATGGCCCTTGAAGAAGACTTCGAAGCGCTCGCGCAAACCCAGCCTGCCGCCGTCAACCTGGCCTGGGCGCTCAACCGCATGCGCGACCGGCTGTTGCGGGTGCGCGAAGGCGACGGCGTGCTGGCCATCATGGAGGCCGAAGCGATCGCCATTCATGACAGCGACCGGGAAGCCAACCTCACCATGGCACAGTTCGGCGTCGACCTGATCCGCAAGCACCAGGGCAGCGAGCAGATCCTGTTGACCCACGGCAACGCTGGCGCCCTTGCCACTGGCGGCTTTGGCACTGCTTTGGGAGTGATCCGCGCCGCTTATCTCGAAGGAATGGTCGAGCGTGTCTACGCCGACGAAACACGGCCAGCGCTGCTTGGCTCGCGCCTGACCGCCTGGGAGCTGGAGGCGGACGGCATCCCGGTCACCGTCAATGCAGACTCCGCCGCTGCCCATCTGATGAAGACCAAGGGCATCACCTGGGTGATCGTCGGCGCCGAGCACATCACCGCCAATGGTGACGTGGTCAACCGCATCGGCACCTACCAGCTCGCCGTTACCGCGATGCACCATGGCGTACGTTTCATGGTGGTTGCGCCCAGCTCCAGCATCGACCTGAATCTGGCCAGCGGCGAAGACGTCTTCATCGAGGAGGGCCTCGCCCGCGACACACTCGAACTGGCAGGCCAGCGTCTTGGCGCCGAAGTCGACGCCGTCAACCCGATGTTCGACGTGACCCCGGCAGACCTGATCGACGTGATCGTCACCGAGAAAGGCATCGTCGAGCGGCCGGATACCGCCAAGCTGGCCCAGCTCATGTGCCGCAAGCGTTTGCATTGAATCAGAGCCAGGCGCAGTCCCAGTGCGGGTAGTCGCCAACGTGCTCGGCGAGGCCTGCGCGCAGGGGGGTGGCGATGATGTATCGGGCGGCGGTCCGTACGTTTTCGTCCCGCCGCAGAGCCTTGTCCTGATAGCCCTGTTGCCAGATACGGCCCTGGATATTGCTGATCTTGTATAGCGCGCAGCTGCTGCGGGATTTGAATCGGCGCATCAGGCTACAGAGCGTGGAGTCCTGGAGTTCAATCATCCAGTGGAGGTGATCTGGCATGACGACCCAGGCTAGCGAGCGGCATGCGTTTTCCTGGTCGGCTTGGCGCATTTGCTGGATGACCGTCCTGGCCATTGGAAGTGTCGTGAAAAAAGGAATTCGGTTTCGGGTCACGGTCGTGAGCAGATAGATCCTGCCAGGCTCGGACACGCGGCCCCGGCGCAGCAGATGGGAGCTTGGACGTTCCATGTCGTTCTCCTTGTGGGTGAGTGGCTAAAGCTAGCTCCCAAGCCCCGGTTGGCCAGCCGGGTATTGTTTCGGAATCTGTGCCCTGTAGCTGTGCCCTGTAACTGTGCTTCACACACACATACATACCTGTGGGAGCGGGCTGGTCCCGCGATCGGGCCCGCAGGGGCCGTAAATCCGGCAGCCCCGATCAATTTGGCACACCGCGCCGTCTGGTTCACGGCCCCTGCGGGCCCGATCGCGGGACCAGCCCGCTCCCACACAATGGTGCTGCCTGCCCCACCCCTTCCGCGCCACAGCGCCCGCGCCCACGGCGCCTGCTGCACTGGGAAAACATCACCGCTTCACCGACATCCCCACCCTCCCAAGCGCCCAGCCTTTGTGGTAACATCCGACGGTTTCCAAGGTCGCCCATACAGGCGGCCTTCTTTGCGCAGATCCATGCCTCAACTCGTTGATTTGTCGTAAGTCGTCGCATGGCCAAGCGCTGCGGCGGCGAGCTTCGTTCGCCCCCCTATGGATGTAACGAAGTTTCACCAGAAAAAGGAATCAGGCTTCTCATGGGCGAACTGGCCAAAGAAATCCTCCCGGTCAATATCGAAGACGAACTGAGACAGTCCTACCTCGACTACGCGATGAGCGTCATTGTCGGGCGTGCGCTGCCTGATGCACGTGATGGCTTGAAGCCCGTGCATCGCCGCGTTCTCTATGCGATGAGCGAACTGGGCAACGACTGGAACAAACCGTACAAGAAGTCCGCCCGTGTGGTCGGTGACGTCATCGGTAAGTACCACCCGCACGGCGACACTGCCGTGTACGACACCATCGTGCGCATGGCCCAGCCATTCTCGCTGCGCTACCTGCTCGTCGACGGCCAGGGCAACTTCGGTTCGGTCGACGGCGACAACGCCGCGGCGATGCGTTATACCGAAGTGCGCATGACCAAGCTGGCCCACGAGCTGCTGGCCGACCTGCACAAGGAAACCGTCGACTGGGTGCCCAACTACGACGGCACCGAGCTGATCCCGGCGGTGATGCCAACGCGCATCCCCAACCTGCTGGTCAACGGTTCCAGCGGTATCGCCGTGGGCATGGCGACCAACATCCCGCCGCACAACCTGGGTGAAGTCATCGACGGCTGCCTGGCGCTGATCGATAACCCTGAGGTCACGGTCGACGAGCTGATGCAGTTCATCCCGGGCCCGGACTTCCCGACCGCAGCGCTGATCAACGGCCGCCAAGGCATCATCGAGGCCTACCGCACCGGCCGTGGCCGCATCTACATGCGAGCCCGCTCCGAGATCGAGGACATCGACAAGGTCGGCGGCCGCCAGCAGATCGTCATCACTGAGCTTCCTTACCAGCTGAACAAGGCACGTCTGATCGAAAAGATCGCCGAGCTGGTGAAGGAAAAGAAAATCGAAGGCATTACCGAGCTGCGCGATGAGTCCGACAAGGACGGCATGCGCGTGGTCATCGAGCTGCGCCGTGGCGAGGTGCCGGAGGTCGTGCTCAACAACCTCTACGCCCAGACCCAGCTGCAAGCCGTGTTCGGCATCAACATCGTCGCGCTGATCGACGGCCGTCCGCGCCTGCTCAACCTCAAGGACCTGCTTGAGGCCTTCGTGCGCCACCGCCGCGAAGTCGTCACCCGTCGCACGGTGTTCGAGCTTCGCAAGGCGCGCGAGCGTGGTCACATCCTCGAAGGCCAGGCCGTTGCCCTGTCGAACATCGACCCGGTCATCGCCCTGATCAAGGCATCGCCGACGCCGTCCGAGGCCAAGATCGCCCTGACCAGCACCGCCTGGGAATCCAGCGCGGTGGAAGTCATGGTCGAGCGCGCCGGCGCCGATGCCTGCCGTCCGGAAAACCTCGACCCGCAATACGGCATGCGCGATGGCAAGTACTTCCTGTCGCCGGAGCAGGCCCAGGCCATCCTTGACCTGCGCCTGCACCGCCTGACCGGCCTGGAGCACGAGAAGCTGCTGGCCGAGTACCAGGAGATCCTCAACCAGATCGGCGAGCTGATCCGCATCCTGGGCAGCGCCGAGCGCCTGATGGAAGTGATCCGCGAAGAGCTCGAGGCCATCCGCGCCGAGTACGGCGACGTGCGCCGCACCGAGATCCTCGACGCGCGTCTCGACCTGACCCTGGGTGACATGATCCCGGAAGAAGAGCGCGTGGTGACCATCTCCCACGGCGGCTATGCCAAGACCCAGCCACTGTCGTCGTACCAGGCCCAGCGCCGTGGCGGCAAGGGCAAGTCGGCGACCGGCGTCAAGGACGAGGACTACATCTCGCACCTGCTGGTTGCCAACAGCCACGCCACGCTGCTGCTGTTCTCCAGCCGAGGCAAGGTGTACTGGCTCAAGACCTACGAAATCCCCGAGGCTTCCCGTGCCGCGCGCGGCCGCCCCCTGGTCAACCTGCTGCCGCTGGAGGAGGGTGAATACATCACCACCATGCTGCAGATCGACCTCGAGGCCCTGCAGCAGAGCATTGGCGCCGAAGAAGACCTGGACGAGACCGATGACTCGGTGATCGAAGGCGAGATCGTCGAGCCCGAGGAAATCGAAGAGGAAGAGGGCGACACGCCCGAGCTGGTCGCCGAGCCGACCGGTGCCTTCATCTTCATGGCCACTGCCTCCGGTACCGTCAAGAAGACCCCGCTGTCGCAGTTCGCCCGTCCTCGCACCAGCGGCCTGATCGCCTTGAAGCTCAAGGAAGGTGACACCCTGATCGCCGCGGCCATCACCGACGGTGCCAAGGAAGTCATGATGTTCTCGACCGCCGGCAAGGTCATTCGCTTCGCCGAGAGCGTCGTCCGCCAGATGGGCCGTAACGCCCGCGGCGTACGCGGCATGAAACTGGGCAAGGGCCAGCGTCTCATCTCGATGCTGATCCCCGAGTCTGGCGCGCAGATCCTCACGGCCTCCGAGCGCGGCTTCGGCAAGCGTACCCCGCTGTCCAAGTTCCCGCGTCGCGGACGTGGCGGCCAGGGCGTTATCGCCATGGGCACCAAGGGTCGCAACGGCATGCTGATCGGCGCGATCCAGGTGCAGGAAGGCGAAGAGATCATGCTGATTTCCGACCAGGGCACGCTGGTGCGTACCCGTGTCGGCGAGGTCTCGAGCCTGGGTCGCAATACCCAGGGCGTGACGCTGATCAAGCTGGCCACCGACGAGACGCTGGTAGGTCTCGAGCGTGTCCAGGACCCATCCGAGGAAGTCGGCGACGACCTCATCGAGGAGGGCGAGGAGGGCGTCGTGGCCGAAGCGGGCGAAGTGGCCGACGTGGCGGCTGACGACGCGGGTGCCGACGAAGAGGCACCCCAGGAATAACAGCGCAACAACCCGGACGGGGCGGCCATGGCCGCCCCGTTGACTTCCTAGAGCAGAGCGAGAGTGGATGTGAGCAAACGAGCCTTTAACTTCTGCGCAGGCCCTGCTGCGCTTCCCGGCGCTGTCCTGCAGCGTGCCCAGGCCGAGATGCTGGACTGGCACGGCAAAGGCCTGTCGGTGATGGAGATGAGCCACCGCAGCGACGACTACGTGGCCATCGCCGAAAAGGCCGAACAAGACCTGCGCGACCTGCTGTCCGTCCCGTCCAACTATAAAGTGCTGTTCCTGCAGGGTGGCGCCAGCCAGCAGTTTGCCGAGATCCCGCTCAACCTGCTGCCTGAGGGCGGTACCGCCGACTACATCGAGACCGGCATCTGGTCGAAGAAGGCCATCGAAGAAGCCCGCCGCTTCGGCAACGTCAACGTCGCCGCCAGCGCCAAGCCTCTCGATTACCTCGCCATCCCGGGCCAGAACGAGTGGAACCTGACCGCCGACGCCGCCTACGTCCACTATGCCTCCAACGAAACCATCGGTGGACTGCAGTTTGACTGGGTGCCGCAGACCGGCGACGTTCCGCTGGTGGTCGACATGTCGTCAGACATCCTCTCGCGCCCGATCAACGTCGGCGACTACGGCATGATCTACGCCGGTGCGCAAAAGAACATCGGTCCAAGCGGCCTGGTCGTGGTGATCGTGCGTGAAGACCTGCTGGGCCGCGCCCGCAGCAGCTGCCCGACCATGCTCGACTACAAGGTCGCCGCCGACAACGGCTCGATGTACAACACGCCCGCCACCTATTCCTGGTACCTCTCTGGCCTGGTGTTCGAATGGGTCAAGGAGCAGGGCGGCGTCGAGGCGATGGAGCAGCGCAACCGCGCCAAGAAAGAGCGGCTGTACGGCTTTATCGATAACAGTGGGTTCTACACCAACCCGATCAGCGTCAACGCCCGTTCGTGGATGAACGTGCCTTTCCGCCTGGCTGACGAGCGCCTCGACAAGGCCTTCCTGGCCGGCGCGGACGCCCGCGACCTGCTCAACCTCAAGGGTCATCGTTCGGTTGGCGGCATGCGTGCCTCCATCTACAACGCCCTGGGCATGGACGCGGTGGAAGCCCTGGTCGCCTACATGGCCGAATTCGAGAAGGAGCACGGTTGATGTCCGAACACGAGCTCAAGGCACTGCGCGTGCGCATCGACAGCCTCGACGAGAAGATCCTCGAGCTGATCAGCGACCGTGCCCGCTGTGCCCAGGAAGTTGCCCGGGTCAAGACTGCGTCCCTGCCTGCCGGCGAAAAGCCAGTCTTCTACCGCCCCGAACGCGAAGCCCAGGTGCTCAAGCGGGTGATGGAGCGCAACCCAGGTCCCCTCGGCAACGAAGAGATGGCCCGGCTTTTCCGCGAAATCATGTCCTCCTGCCTGGCCCTCGAAGAGCCGCTCAAGGTTGCCTACCTCGGCCCTGAGGGGACTTTCACCCAGGCCGCGGCGATGAAGCATTTCGGCCATGCGGTGATCAGCCTGCCGATGGCGGCGATCGACGAAGTGTTCCGCGAAGTGGCGGCCGGAGCCGTCAACTTCGGCGTGGTGCCCGTCGAGAACTCCACCGAAGGCGCGGTCAGCCATACCCTGGACAGCTTCCTCGAGCACGACATGGTGATCTGCGGCGAAGTCGAGCTGCGCATCCACCATCATCTGCTGGTGGGCGAGAGCACCAAGACCAACAGCATCACCCGCATCTACTCCCACGCCCAGTCGCTGGCCCAGTGCCGCAAGTGGCTGGACGCGCACTATCCGAACGTCGAGCGCATCGCGGTCTCGAGCAACGCCGAAGCGGCCAAGCGCGTCAAGGGCGAGTGGAATTCCGCGGCGATTGCCGGTGACATGGCGGCCAAGCTCTACGGCCTGACCCGCCTTGCCGAAAAGATCGAGGACCGGCCGGACAACTCCACGCGCTTCCTCATGATCGGTAGCCAGGAAGTCCCGCCGACGGGTGACGACAAGACCTCGATCATCGTGTCGATGAGCAACAAGCCTGGCGCACTGCACGAATTGCTCGTGCCGTTCCATGCCAATGGCATCGACCTCACCCGCATCGAGACCCGCCCGTCGCGCAGTGGCAAGTGGACCTACGTCTTCTTCATCGATTTCGTCGGTCACCACCGCGATCCGCTGATCAAGGCCGTGCTGGATCAGATCAGCCAGGAAGCCGTGGCGTTGAAAGTGTTGGGCTCGTATCCCAAAGCGGTGCTCTGAGCTTGATGCAGGTGTGCCCTTGCAGAGCAAGACAGCAACTTCCCCGGCAGCACTGCCATCTACAACAGGGTTCGCGCTCGTGCTTGATGTAACAGACAGATTGCCCCCGGTCATCGGCCGCCTCGTCGTCGTGGGCCTGGGGCTCATTGGCGGCTCCTTCGCCAAGGGCATGCGCGAAAGCGGCCTGTGCCGCGAAGTAGTGGGCGTCGACCTCGACGCCCAGTCCCGCAAGCTCGCCGTGTCCCTCGGCGTGGTCGACCGCTGTGAAGAAGACCTTGCCGCCGCCTGCGTGGGCGCCGACGTGATCCAGCTCGCCGTGCCGATCCTGGCCATGGAAAAGCTGCTCGGTCATTTGGCGGCACTCGACCTGGGCAGCGCCGTCATCACTGACGTCGGCAGCGCCAAGGGCAATGTCACCCGCGCGGCACGGGCAGTGTTCCTTGAGGATCTTTCACGCTTCGTCCCCGGTCATCCGATCGCAGGCTCCGAGCAGAGCGGGGTAGAGGCCTCCAACGCGGCCCTGTTCCGCCGTCACAAGGTCATCCTCACCCCGCTGCCCGAGACCGACCCCCAGGCCCTGGCCCTGGTCGACCGCCTGTGGCGTGCTCTGGACGCCGACGTCGAGCACATGGCGGTCGAGCGCCACGACGAAGTCCTGGCCGCGACCAGCCACTTGCCGCACCTGCTGGCCTTCGGTCTGGTCGACTCTTTGGCCAAGCGCAATGAAAACCTCGAGATCTTCCGGTACGCTGCCGGTGGGTTCCGCGATTTCACGAGAATCGCTGGCAGCGACCCTGTCATGTGGCACGACATCTTCCTCGCCAATCGCGAGGCCGTCCTGCGCACACTGGATACATTTCGCAGCGACCTCGACGCCTTGCGCGACGCGGTCGATGCAGGGGATGGGCACCAGTTGCTGGGTGTATTCACCCGCGCTCGGGTTGCCCGCGAGCATTTCAGTAAAATCCTGGCCCGCCGGGCCTATGTGGACGCTATGAACTCCAACGACCTGATTTTCCTGGCACAACCTGGTGGCCAACTGTCCGGACGCATTCGCGTACCCGGCGACAAATCGATCTCGCACCGCTCGATCATGCTGGGCTCCCTGGCCGAAGGCACTACCGAAGTCGAAGGCTTCCTCGAAGGCGAGGACGCCCTGGCGACCTTGCAGGCCTTCCGCGACATGGGCGTGGTCATCGAAGGCCCGCACCACGGCCGCGTGACGATCCACGGCGTAGGCCTCAATGGCCTCAAGCCGCCGCCTGGCCCGATCTATCTCGGTAACTCGGGTACCTCCATGCGCCTGCTCTCGGGTCTGCTCGCCGCACAGCCTTTCGACGTGACCATGACCGGCGACGCCTCGCTGTCCAAGCGCCCGATGAACCGCGTCGCCAATCCGCTGCGCGAGATGGGCGCGGTCATCGAGACCGGGCCTGAAGGTCGCCCGCCCATGACCATCCGTGGCGGCAGCAAGCTCAAGGCCCTGACCTATACGCTGCCCATGGCCAGTGCCCAGGTCAAATCCTGCCTGCTGCTGGCTGGCCTCTACGCCGAAGGCAAGACTACCGTCACCGAGCCTGCCCCGACCCGCGACCACACCGAGCGCATGCTGCGCGGTTTCGGTTATCCGGTCGACACGAGCGGCCCGGTTGCCTCGCTGCAGTCCGGCGGCAAGCTCACCGCTACCCGCATCGAAGTCCCTGCCGACATTTCCTCGGCGGCATTCTTCCTGGTGGCAGCCTCCATCGCCCAGGGCTCGGAGCTGGTGCTCGAGCACGTCGGCATCAACCCGACCCGTACCGGCGTGATCGACATCCTGCGCCTGATGGGCGGCGACATCACCCTGGAAAACCAGCGCGAAGTCGGCGGCGAACCGGTGGCTGACCTGCGTGTGCGCGGGGCTCGCCTCAAAGGTATCGAGATTCCCGAGAACCTCGTTCCGCTGGCCATCGACGAATTCCCTGTGCTGTTCGTTGCCGCCGCCTGCGCCGAAGGCCGCACCATCCTGCGCGGTGCCGAAGAGCTGCGCGTCAAGGAGTCGGACCGCATCCAGGTCATGGCCGACGGCCTTATCGCCCTGGGTGTCACGTGCGAGCCGACGCCTGATGGCATCATCATCGACGGCGGCCAGATCGGCGGCGGCGAAGTGCACGGCCACGGCGACCACCGCATCGCCATGGCCTTCAGCGTTGCCTCGCTGCGTGCCAGCGCGCCCATCCGCATCCATGACTGCGCCAACGTCGCCACCTCGTTCCCCAACTTCCTTGCCCTGTGCGCCGAAGTCGGCATCCGCGTCGCCGAAGAGGACAAGTCGTGAAAACCCCAGCACCGGTCATCACCATCGACGGTCCAAGCGGCTCTGGCAAGGGGACCGTCGCCGGTATCCTCGCCCGGGAGCTTGGCTGGCGCCTGCTCGACTCTGGCGCCCTGTACCGCCTGCTGGCCTTCAATGCCAGCAATCACGGCGTCGACCTGACCAACGAAGAGCTGCTCAAGGCACTGGCCGCCCATCTGGACGTGCAGTTCATCGCCGCCGAGCCGGGTAAACTGCAACAGATCATCCTTGAAGGCGAGGACGTCAGCCACGTCATCCGCACCGAAACCGTCGGTGCCGGTGCATCGATGGTCGCCTCCTTGCCGGCAGTACGCGATGCCTTGCTGCAACGCCAGCGTGCTTTTCGCGAGGCGCCAGGTCTTGTTGCAGACGGCCGCGACATGGGTACCGTGGTGTTCCCGGACGCGCCGCTCAAGGTTTTCCTCACTGCCAGTGCGGAGGAGCGCGCACGCCGCCGCTACCTGCAGTTGAAGGACAAGGACGAAGCTGTTAGTCTGTCGAGTCTGCTAGATGAGATACGTGCGCGTGATGAACGCGACACCCAGCGCGCAGTGGCCCCGCTCAAGCCGGCGGCCGATGCGCTAGTGCTGGATTCGACTACGTTGTCCATCGAGCAGGTGTTGCAATCCATCAAGAGCGAAATCGCACTCCGCGATCTCGCCTGATGACAGGAAAGCGGGCAGGGGCACCAGTCAACGGCCTGTTTGCTTTTCTTTATATAACGAAACCCACATTGTCTGGAATGTGGCTGATGGGCGTCTGTTTCGCCCGAATCTACAGGAATTAAAATGAGCGAAAGCTTTGCAGAACTCTTTGAAGAAAGCCTGAAATCCCTCAACCTTCAGCCTGGTGCGATCATCACCGGTATCGTTGTCGACATCGACGGCGACTGGGTGACCGTTCACGCTGGCCTGAAATCCGAGGGCGTCATCCCGCTCGAGCAGTTCTACAACGAAGCTGGCGAGCTGACCATCAAGGTCGGTGACGAAGTTCACGTTGCGCTGGACGCGGTCGAAGACGGCTTTGGCGAAACCAAACTGTCCCGTGAAAAAGCCAAGCGCGCCGAGTGCTGGATTGTTCTGGAAGCAGCTTTCGCCGCCGAAGAAGTGGTCAAGGGCGTTATCAACGGTAAGGTTAAAGGCGGCTTCACTGTCGACGTTAACGGTATCCGTGCGTTCCTGCCAGGTTCGCTGGTTGATGTCCGCCCAGTGCGCGACACCACCCACCTCGAAGGCAAAGAGCTGGAATTCAAGGTCATCAAGCTGGACCAGAAGCGCAACAACGTTGTCGTTTCCCGTCGCAGTGTCCTGGAAGCCGAAAACAGCGCCGAGCGCGAAGCTCTGCTGGAATCGCTGCAGGAAGGCCAGCAGGTCAAGGGTATCGTCAAGAACCTCACCGACTACGGCGCATTCGTGGATCTGGGCGGCGTCGATGGCCTGCTGCACATCACCGACATGGCCTGGAAGCGTATCAAGCACCCGTCGGAAATCGTCAACGTTGGTGACGAGATCGACGTCAAGGTCCTGAAGTACGATCGCGAGCGCAACCGCGTTTCGCTGGGTCTGAAGCAACTGGGTGAAGATCCATGGGTTGCTATCAAGGCTCGTTACCCAGAAAGCACCCGCGTCATGGCGCGCGTCACCAACCTGACCGACTACGGCTGCTTCGCTGAGCTGGAAGAAGGCGTTGAAGGCCTGGTGCACGTTTCCGAAATGGACTGGACCAACAAGAACATCCACCCGTCGAAAGTCGTACAAGTCGGCGACGAAGTGGAAGTCATGGTTCTGGACATCGACGAAGAGCGTCGTCGTATCTCCCTGGGCATCAAGCAGTGCAAGTCGAACCCATGGGAAGACTTCTCTGGCCAGTTCAACAAGGGCGACAAGATCTCGGGCACCATCAAGTCGATCACCGATTTCGGTATCTTCATCGGCCTGGACGGCGGCATCGACGGTCTGGTTCACCTGTCGGACATCTCCTGGAACGAAGCCGGCGAAGAAGCCGTGCGTCGCTTCAAGAAGGGCGACGAGCTGGAAACCGTCATCCTGTCGGTTGACCCAGAGCGCGAGCGTATCTCCCTGGGCATCAAGCAGCTGGAAGACGATCCGTTCTCCAACTTCGTTGCTGTCAACGACAAAGGCGCTATCGTAAAAGGTATCGTTAAAGAAGTTGACGCCAAGGGCGCCATCATCACCCTGGCCGACGACATCGAAGCCACTCTGAAAGCTTCCGAAATCAGCCGTGACCGCGTAGAAGACGCGCGTAACGTCCTGAAGGAAGGCGAAGAGATCGAAGCCAAGATCATCAGCGTCGACCGCAAGAGCCGTGTCATCAGCCTGTCCATCAAATCGAAGGACGATGCTGAAGAGCGCGAAGCTATCCAGAGCCTGAAAGACGCTCCAGAAGCTGCCGCCGACACCACCATGGCCGCGCTGCTGCGCCAGGCTATGGCCAAACAGAACTAAGTTCTGATTGGAAGAAAAAGGGCGACTTCGGTCGCCCTTTTTCATGCCCGCAGTTTCCCGCCGTATCCATCCCCATCTCCGGTCGCTTGCACGTCCTTGCCATTCATCCGCACGCACAAACCCGTTCAGCATCAAGACCCTTCATCTTGAATTTTCCAATCAAGTCAAGACTCGCCCTGTTCAAATCCTCCCGAGCGTGCTACAAACAATCAGAGCAATGATCTAGCTGCTTGATAAAGAAGGGAAAAATATGACGAAGTCGGAGCTGATCGAACGTATTGTCACCCATCAAGGGCTACTCTCGTCCAAGGACGTCGAGCTGGCCATCAAGACCATGCTTGAACAGATGTCTCAATGCCTCGCCACCGGCGATCGCATTGAAATCCGCGGTTTCGGCAGCTTTTCCCTGCATTACCGCGCCCCTCGCGTTGGGCGCAATCCAAAGACCGGCCAGTCCGTCAGCCTCGACGGCAAGTTCGTGCCGCATTTCAAGCCCGGCAAGGAACTCCGCGACCGGGTCAACGAAGAAGATGAACACGAAATCACCTGAAGTCGGGGGAGTGACCCATGCGTAACCTGAAGCGCGTCCTCGCGGCGCTGTTCGTATTCGCGCTCGCCGCGCTGGTGCTGTTCTTCGTACTGGAGAACCAGCAAGCCGTAGGGCTCGTCATGTTTGGCTGGACGGCCCCGGTGGTGCCGGTAGCGGTGCCAGTGATCGCCGCCCTGCTTATCGGCCTTGCGGTCGGCCCGCTGCTGGGTGCCTACGGCGTACTGCGCAGCAAGCGTCGCATTCGCAGCCGTGCTGCCTAACACTTGACCAGGTTCTATCTGCCGCCGCCCATGATGGGACGGCGACAGGATGTCAGCGGTGCCTTACAGCGTGAACGTTCCTTCAGCCGCCAGCTCGCTCAGTGGGCGGCGCGGGCTGGGCACTTCGCGCGCCTGCAGTCCCTCAGCCAGGCTTGCCTTGTCGCCTCGCTTGCCGATTGCCACCATGGCATGCAGCTCATAACCCTCGGGAATCTGAAGTTCCTGGCGTGCCAGGGTCTGGTCGAAGCCGGCCATGCCGTGGGTGTGCCAGCCACTCAGGCTCGCCTGCAACGCGAGATGACCCCACGCGGAACCGGTATCAAAGGTGTGCCACAGCGCCGGGGATTCTTCGCTCGCGCCTGGGGCGGTGAACGTGGTTTTCGAGATGATCAGCACCAGCGCCGAAGCCTGCTGGGCCCAGCTGCGATTGAAGGGATTGAGCAGTTCCAGGTAGCGCTCCCACTGGGGCGTATCGCGGCGGGCATACAGGAAGCGCCAGGGCTGGGAATTGTACGCCGACGGCGCCCAGCGCGCGGCTTCGAGGAAACTCAGCAGGGTTTCCTGGCTGATCGGCTCGGCATTGAACGCGCGTGGTGACCAGCGGTTGATGAACTGTTCGTGGATGGCGTAATCGGCGACGCGAAGATTGGCGCTCATGGTTGCTCCTGCAGGAATGAATGGAAAGATCGCGGCCCACGCTACTGCCTCCGGCGAACACTGACAAGCGGTCTGGTATTGGCCGGGGACAGGCCCTAGACTGGCGCCGCCACGCCTTGGCGTACCGATTCGGACAGGACCACCGCTTGATGATTGCCAACCCCGCGCCCTTCTGGAAGCGCAAGACCCTCGAACAACTCGACCCGCAAGAGTGGGAGTCGCTGTGCGATGGCTGTGGCTTGTGCTGCTTGCAGAAGCTCGAGGACGAGGACGACAACAGCGTCTATTACACGCGCATTGCCTGCAAACTGCTCGACCTCAAGACCTGCCAGTGCAGTGACTATCCCGGGCGCTTCAAGCATGTTCCCGACTGCATCCAGCTCACACCGGGCAAGGCTGACCAGTTCAGATGGCTGCCGACTACCTGCGGTTATCGCCTGGTCAGCGAGGGTCAGGACCTGCCGAGCTGGCACCATCTGGTATGCGGTGACCGCCAGCAGGTGCATGAACAGCGTATCTCCCAGTCGGGGCGCATGCTCAGCGAGAGCGACGTGGCCGAGGACGACTGGGAAGACCATCTGATATTCCGCGCCGGTTGAGCCGCCCGGGGTTGCCGGGTTGCAACCATTGGCAACAAGGAGTTTGTGTATGCGTGTGCGTCGCTACCTGGTGCTGGCCCTGGGGCTCCTGGCCTGTATGTCCGCCTGGGCCAAGAAAGTCGACCTGGAGTATCACGTGCGCCTGTTGCCTGAAAGTGGCCAGGCCGAAGTGCTGCTGACCTTGGCTGAGGGTGCCATGGTGCGCAGCCTGGATTTCGATCTGGGCCAGAGCAACGCCTACAGCGATTTCACGTCTGACGGCCAGTGGCTGCTCAAGGAACAGGGCCAGCGAGGCATCTGGCAACCGGGGCCGGGCAAGACGAGCCTGAGCTATCGAGTGCAGCTTGACCAGCGCCAGCCCGGCGGAACGTATGAGACCCGGATCACCCCTCAATGGGCACTGTTTCGCGGCGACCAGCTCGTCCCGCCGGCACGTCTCGACCAGCACGACGGCACCGAACTGGTATCACGCCTGACCTTCGAGCTGCCCGCGGGCTGGAAGAGTATCGAAACGCCGTGGCCACGGATCGGCAAGCAGCGCTTTCGCATCGACAACGTTTCGCGCCTGTTCGACCGCCCAACGGGCTGGATGCTCGCTGGCAACAGCGGCAGTCGGCGGGCCCGACTGGGAGATACCGAAGTTACCGTCGCCGCGCCTCAGGGGCAGGGTATGCACCGCATGGACACGCTGACCTTGCTGACTTTCATCTGGCCGCAGTTGCAGGCGGTGTTCCCGCGTAATCCACCCAAGCTGCTGCTGGTCGGGGCGCGCGACGAGATGTGGCGCGGGGCGCGCAGTGCCCATCACTCGATCTACCTGCACAGCGGTCGGCCGCTGATCAGCGAGAATGGCACCAGTGCACTGCTGCGTGAACTGGTGCATCAATTCGCCCAGGTCCACGACCGGGATGGTAGCGATTGGCTCAGCGAAAGCCTGGCAGACTATTACGCAACAGTGCTGCTGTATCGCTCGGGGGGCATGAGTGAGGATCGCTACCGCGCGTTGCAGGCCCGGCTGCACAAGCAGGGAGCCAAGGTGACGCACCTGCGCGGGGATCAGGCAAGCACTCAACAGATCGCCCGTGGCTTACTGCTGTTGCAGGCCCTGGACCGCGAGATCCGCCTGCACAATCAGGAGAAGCGCTCGCTGGACGACGTGACCCGAGCCCTCATGCGCCTGCAGAGCGTCAGCACCAGCGATTTCGTGCAGATCAGCGAAAACGTCCTGGGCCGCCGCTCCGAGGTACTCGACAGCAAGCTGCTGCGCTAGAAGCTAGAGCTTGGGAGTGGTCAGCGAAGTGTTGCCGGTGACGGTGGCGGTTCGTGTCGCGGCGTCGGCGCTGGCCTTTAGCAGGGCCAGGTCGGCTGCGCCACGCTCGACATCGCCGCGAAGGCTGTCCAACTCGCTGCGGTGACGTTGCAGCCAGGCTTTGGTCGCGCATTGTCCGCGTACACCGCGCACCAGCGCCAGACCGCCGACCACCGCTTGCAAGATGCCCACCACGCCGCCGCGACGCACACCTTTGGCGAGCATCAGCGCGCCGCCGGCAAGGGAGCCCGCACGTTCCAGGCCATGGACATTATGTTCGGTCGAAGGCGTCGAATGATTCGAGATGAGGGTCGGTTTCTCAAGCATGATGATTCTCCGGTAAGGGCGATGGTTATCAGCAGACTTGCGCCCTTGCCAAAGTGTTCATTCGACTTACTTGAATTTCGGCCCGGAGCGAGTGTTCAGGCCCTTGGCCAAGCGATCGTACAGCACTACGTTGACCGTGGCGGCAAGGTTCATGCAGCCCTGGGTCGGGATATAGATGGTCTCTTCGCACCAGGCCCGCACGCTGGCATCGAGCGAACCGTCCTCGGGGCCGAAGATATAGATGGCGCGGTCCGGATGGGTGTACTCGGGCAGCGGCCGGGCACCGTCGACCAGTTCGACGGCCACCGGCGTGCAGCCCAGTGGGATGATCCGTTGCAGGTCGTCGATCCCGATGAGCGGAATATCGTAGTGCACGCGCTTGGTGTCGGTGACAAAGTCGCGGGCGCGCTCGTAGCGCTTGCCGGTGTAGAACACCGAATTGACGCCATAACAGCCCGCGGCGCGCATCACCGAACCTACGTTCTCTGCTGACTTGGGGTTGAACAGACCAATGCAGCTATAGCGTTTGTTCGCCACGTTCGATGCGCCTTCGCAAAAAAAGAACGTGATTATACGCGATTGCAGTCAATCCTTTTTGAGCAACCCCGCCAGGCCCGCGAACGGGTTGTGGGTCGCCTTGGCGATGCTCGGGGTGCTCAGCGAGCCCTCGCTGAAGTACTGCTGGTCGGTGTAGCGCGAGTGCTCGTTGTCATGGCAGTACAGGCACAGCAGCTCCCAGTTGGAGCCGTCCTGCGGGTTGTTGTCATGGTTGTGGTCGCGATGGTGCACGGTCAGCTCGCTCAGGCGCTTGCCTGCGAACTCGCGGGCGCAGCGGCCGCAGACGTGCGGATACATCTTCAGGGCCTTGTCGCGATAGCCCATTTCCTTGTCGCGCTTGGCATCGGCGAGGATGCGGTCGAGGCGGGCGGTAGCGGCGGCGTTGGAGGCCGAACTCATGGGATTTACCTTTTTCTGGTCTGGCTGATTACGGTTATACCGGTGAGTCTAGCGCGCCGTGATGCATGGCGAACAGGCAAAAGCGCGCGGTTGCAGGTAGGCTGTGAGGACGTATCCGACAGGAGGCCGCGCATGCCCCTCGCAATCATTGCAGCGCTGCTGCTTGCCGGGCTGCAGCTGGCCCACGCTGCCGAGCTGCAACCGCGCAGCATTGGCTCAGTGCCCGGCGCACCTGGCACTGCCACGCCCACGCCTTATCCGCAGATCACCCCTGTCACTCCTCCCAGGGCCGGCGACATCAAGCCGGGAGCGCCCCTGCTGCCTCCGATTCCCGTGCCCGGGCCGCCACGTGACCAGCCGTTGCCGGGTCTGCAGCATGAGCAGCCCAAGCCAAGACCCAAGCTGGATCGTCCTTGATGTCGGTTCTGGATATCAGCCACGACTGCCGTCAGACAATCCCCATCTCACCAAACACAAACGCATACTCAAGGGCCACATCCCGCAGCCCCTGATAGCGTCCGCTCATCCCGCCATGCCCTGCGCCCATTTCGGTCTTGAGCAGCAGCAGGTTGTCGTCGGTCTTGCGTGTGCGCAGCCGCGCCACCCACTTGGCCGCCTCCCAGTACTGCACTCGGCTGTCGTTGTAGCCCGCCACCACCAGCATCGCGGGATAGGCCTGGGTCTTGATGTTCTCGTACGGGGCGTAGGCCTTGATGCGCTGGTACACGTCCGGCTCTTGCGGATTGCCCCACTCGTCATACTCGGTGACGGTCAGCGGCAGCTCCGGGTCCAGCATGGTGTTGAGCACATCGACGAAGGGCACCTCGGCGATCGCCGCGCGGAACAGCTCCGGGCGCTGGTTGAGCACGGCGCCGATCAGCAGGCCTCCTGCGCTTCCGCCACTGATCGCGAGGCGGTCGGCAGCCGTGACGCCTTCGGCGATCAGGTGCTCGGCGCAGGCGATGAAGTCATCGAACGTATTCTGCTTGTGCTCCTGCTTGCCCGCGCGGTACCAGGCTTCCCCCAGCTCGCCGCCACCGCGCACGTGGGCGATGGCAAAGCCCACGCCTCGCTCCAGCAGGCTCAGGCGGGCATGGGAGAACCACGGGTCGAGGCTTTCTCCGTAGGCACCATAGCCGTAGAGGTACAGCGGCACAGGCCGGTCCAGGTCGCAGCGCCGGCGTACCAGGCTGATAGGCACCTGGATGCCATCGCCTGCCGTGGTCCACAGGCGCTGGCTGACATAGTCGTCGGCATCGAACGCACCCAGGACTGGGGTCTGCTTGAGCACTTGCTGGGCGCCGGTGTGCAGGTCCAGCTGGCGGACCTGCGCGGGACGGTTCAGCGACTCGTAGCGCAGGCGGATGCGCGTGCTGGAAAATTCCAGGCTGTCCTGTACATAGAGGCTGTAGGCCGCGTCCGGCAGCTCCACGCGATAGGCGGCAAGGCCCTGCGGGCGGACCTCGATGATAGGCAGGCCGCCTTCGCGCAGGCTCAGGCTGAGGGCAGTGGCGTTCAGGCTCAGGCCCTCGAGCATCACGGTGTCGCTATGTGGCACCAGCACCTGCCATTGCTCGCGCGAAGGCACGAGGTCAGCCGGGGCATGGAACAGCGCGAAGTTGATGCCGTCCTGGTTGCTGCGGATAAACCAGCGCCATTGGCCATCGAGCTGGCCGTGGTCGGCGAAGTACTCGTGCCCCTCGACACGCGGGGCCAGGCAGGTGAATGCGGCCTGTGGGGTTTCGGCATCCAGCACCCAGGCTTCGCTGGTGGTCTTGCTGTTGAGCAGCAGCACCAGCTGGCGCTCGGAGCTGGTGCGGTAGCAATGCAGGAAGAACCGGCCGTCGGGCTCCTCGAACACCTGCTCGGCGCTGTCCTGGCCCAGGCGGTGGCGCATCAGGCGCCACGGGCGGTGAGTGTCGTCGAGCTCGGCGAAGAACAGCGTCTGGCTGTCATTGGCCCAGGTCATGCTGCCGTCGCAGTCCTCGAAGGGCAGTTCGGTGACGGCGTCAGAGGCCAGGTCCTTCACGTACAGGGTGTAGACCTCGTCGCCCGTGGTATCCAGGCTGTAGGCGAGCAGGCGATGGTCCTGGCTGATGCTGAACGTGCCAAGCGAGAGGAAGCCGTGGTTGGCCAGCGCATTGGGGTCGAGCAGCAGTTGCTCCCGTGACGGGTCGACGCTGTTGGAATCGTCGGCCGGACGTGGGCAGCGGTAGTGGCGGGGGTATTCGTCACCCGCAGTGGTGCGGGTGTAGTACAGCCACGGCCCCCAGGGGGAGGGCAGCGACAGATCGGTCTCGAGGATGCGGCCCTTGATCTCCTCGAACAGCTGCTGGCGCAGGGGAGCCTGATCGGCCAGCAGCGCTTCCTGATAGGCGTTCTCCGCCTGCAGGTAGGCCAGCACCTCGGGCGTGTCGCGTGCCTGCAGCCAGGCGTAGGGATCGGGCCCCGGGTCCTGGTGGGCGATCGGGGCATGGGGAGCGGTATTGTTGGCTGGCATGCGGGGCTCTCTTGGCTGGAATTGCCACACGGGCTTGGATAAGGGCGCCTGTGCACGCAAAAGTGTTTATGATAAGCGCCTCTTCGCCTGGCTTGCACGAACACCATGACCGAGAACGATTACTTGATGGCCTGGGGCTTGTACGCCGTGGCTGCCCTGGGTTGCCTGCTGGTAGGCTTTCGCCTGACCCGCTGGATGTGGCGCTGGTTGCGCGAACCTCTGCGCGTAGTGATGGCCGTACTGTTGCTGACGCCGACCATCATCGATCCGGTCAAGGAAAGCTTCGCCCCTGCGATCGCGATCACTGCCCTCGACCTGCTGTTCAAGGTAGGTAACAACGCCTGGCGCGCGGCGTCCGACCTTGCCATGTACGGAATGATCGCGTTCGGTCTGTACTTGATCTTTGTACTGCTGCGCTGGCCGCTTGAAAAGCGTGCCCGTGAGCGCCGCGAGCTCGCCGAGGCCGCCGCTGCCCGCGACGCTGCCCAGGACGTGGTGGCAGACGAGCCCTTCGCCGCCGACCACCGCGACCGCTATCAGGACCCGCAACCTGCGATGCCGGGCGCCACCGGCCGTGGCCGGGTCGAGCCCAAGCTATAAGTCGGAGCCAAGCCATGTGTGAACTGCTGGGCATGAGTGCCAACGTCCCGACCGATATCGTGTTCAGCTTCACCGGCCTGATGCAGCGGGGAGGGCGTACCGGCCCGCACCGCGACGGCTGGGGCATCGGATTCTATGAAGGGCGCGGCCTGCGCCTGTTCCAGGACCCGGCGGCGAGCAGCGAGTCCGAGGTCGCCAACCTGGTGCAGCGTTACCCGATCAAGAGCGAAGTGGTCATCGGGCATATTCGCCAGGCCAACGTGGGCAAGGTCTGCCTGACCAATACCCACCCGTTCGTGCGCGAACTCTGGGGCCGGAACTGGTGCTTCGCGCACAACGGCCAGCTTGCCGGCCTCAACGGGCAGGTCAGCTTCTACCGCCCGGTGGGCGACACGGACAGCGAAGCGGCGTTCTGTGATCTGCTCAACCGCGTGCGTTCTGCGTTTCCCGAGCCTGTCGAGGTCGAACAACTGCTCCCTGTGCTGGTCGAATCTTGTGCGGAGTACCGCGGCAAGGGTGTGTTCAACTGCCTGTTCAGCGATGGCGACTGGTTGTTCTGCTTCTGCTCGACCAAGCTCGTGCACATCACCCGGCGCGCGCCATTCGGTCCGGCGCGGCTCAAGGATGTCGATGTGATCGTCGACTTCCAGGCCGAGACCACCCCCAATGACGTGGTCACGGTGATTGCCACCGAGCCGCTCACCGAAAACGAGACCTGGCACCGCTACACGCCAGGTCAATGGGCCCTGTGGCGGCATGGCGAGTGCGTCGCCCAGGGACAGAGCTGAAGCCAGGGAAGTCGCATCATGTTCAGAAGTTACCTGCGGTTGCTGCTGTTCACCTTTGGGCTGCTGGCTGGCATCCAGGTCCCGGGCCTGATCACCGACTACACCCAGCGCGTGCAGGCGCACCTGCTGGAATCGCGCGAAGCGCTCAAGGGTTTCGAGCAGACCGCCCAACGCTTCTTCAACGGTGACCTGCAGGCACTGGTGCGGCATTACCGCAGCAGCAACGACCCGGTGTTCAACAGCGATGCCAACAGCATCGAGAGCATCCTGATCCGCAACCAGACGTTCGAACGTGAATGGCGGATTCTCCAGGGCCCCTGGCTGGCGCGCACCTGGCATGTGCTGGTGACCCCGGACACACAGCTGCGCGATGAAACGCTCAAAGGCTACAGCTACCAGGTCCTGCTGGTGCCCGAAGCGGTTGCCTGGGGGCTGAGCTGCGGCCTGCTGCTGGCGCTGGTCATCGAGAGCGTGTTGATGCTGCTGGCCTGGGCCGCGCTTGGCGGACGGCGCAAGGTGGTGAAGGAGAGCTGGCGCTAGCCAGCCCCGGGGCGCTTATTTCGACAGGAATTTCATCCCGTCCTCCAGTCCCTGCAGCGTCAGGGGAAACATCCGCTGCTCGACCAGCTCCTGCACGAGATGCGTCGATGCTGTGTACCCCCAGGTGTCCTTGGGGTACGGATTGATCCAGATGAGCTTTCCGAACTTCTCCATGAACCGCTGCATCCACACATAGCCCGCCTCTTCGTTCCAGTGCTCGACACTGCCGCCGGGCTGGGTGATCTCGTACGGTGCCATGGCCGCGTCGCCCACGAAGATGACTTTGTAATCGTCGCCGTACTTGTGGAGCAGGTCGAACGTCGAGAAACGTTCGGAAGTGCGGCGCAGGTTGTTCTTCCACACCGACTCGTAGACGAAGTTGTGGAAGTAGTAGTACTCAAGGTGCTTGAACTCGGTCTTGCACGCCGAGAACAGCTCTTCACAGACTTTGACGTGGGCGTCCATCGAACCGCCGATGTCGAACAGCAACAGCAACTTGACGCTGTTGCGCCGCTCGGGGCGCATCTGGATATTGAGCAGGCCGGCATCACGGGCGGTGTGGTCGATGGTGCCATCAATGTCCAGCTCCTCGGCCGCGCCCTGGCGTGCGAACTTGCGCAGGCGGCGCAGGGCCAGCTTGATGTTCCGCGTGCCGAGCTCAACCTGATCGTCGAGGTTCCTGTATTCGCGCTGGTCCCAGACCTTCACGGCCTTGCCCTGACGCTGTCCTGCCTCGCCGACGCGGATCCCCTCGGGATGGTAACCGCCTGAGCCGAATGGACTGGTACCACCGGTGCCGATCCACTTGTTGCCCCCGGCGTGGCGCTCCTTCTGTTCTTGCAGGCGTTGCTTGAACGCTTCGATCAGCTTGTCCAGCCCACCCAGGGACTGGATCTGCGCGCGCTCTTCCGGACTGAGTGACCGCTCGAATTCCTTGCGCAGCCATTCTTCGGGAATCAAGGCTTCGAGGTGGCGGTCCAGGTGCTCAAGGCCGTTGAAGTAAGCCGAGAACGCACGGTCGAATTTGTCGAAGTGCCGCTCGTCCTTGACCAGGATTGCGCGTGCCAGGTAGTAGAACTCGTCCATGTCGGCAAAGATGACCCGCTGCTGCAGGGCATTGAGCAGATCGAGCAGTTCGCGCACGGACACCGGCACCTTGGCCGCGCGCATTTCATTGAACAGATTGAGCAGCATGGCCCGGCTCCCGTCAGCGGTTGCCGCGCCGGCTCATGAACGCCAGGCGTTCGAGCAGTTGCACGTCCTGTTCGTTTTTCACCAGGGCGCCGGCCAGCGGCGGGATTGCCTTGGTCGGATCGCGCTCACGCAGTACGGCTTCGCCGATGTTGTCGGCCATCAGCAGCTTGAGCCAGTCGACCAGTTCTGAAGTGGAGGGCTTTTTCTTCAGGCCCGGCACCTTGCGGACATCGAAGAACACGTCCAGTGCCTCGCTGACCAGAGACTGCTTGATGGTGGGGTAGTGGACGTCGACGATCTGCTGCAGCGTGTGGCGGTCGGGAAAGGCGATGTAGTGGAAGAAGCAGCGGCGCAGGAAGGCATCGGGCAGCTCCTTCTCATTGTTCGAGGTAATGATGATGATCGGGCGATGCCTGGCCTTGATGGTTTCGTCGGTCTCGTAGACATAGAACTCCATCTTGTCGAGCTCTTGCAGCAGGTCATTGGGGAACTCGATGTCGGCCTTGTCGATCTCGTCGATCAGCAGGACGACCCGTTCGTCGGCCTCGAATGCTTCCCAGAGCTTGCCCTTCTTCAGGTAGTTGCGCACGTCGTGGACCTTGTCCACGCCCAGCTGCGAGTCACGCAGGCGGCTGACCGCATCGTACTCGTAGAGACCCTGATGGGCCTTGGTGGTGGACTTGATGTGCCAGGTGATCAAGCGGGCGCCGAAGGAGTCGGCCAGTTGTTCGGCAAGCATGGTCTTGCCGGTCCCCGGCTCGCCTTTGACCAGCAGGGGACGCTCGAGGGTGATCGCCGCGTTGACTGCCAGTTTCAGGTCGTCTGTGGCGACGTAGTCGCGGGTGCCTTCGAACTTCATGAACCTGTCCTCTGGAAAGGGCGCCGCAGGGCGGGGCCTTGAGTATTGGAATTGTCATTGAGGACTATAGCGCGGCGTCTGCCCGGCTGTGAACGTGCATGGGCCATTCAGTCCCTGAATGACCCGTCACCCGGTGACTCAGTCGGACTTGGGTGATTCTTGCTCATACCGCGCACTGAACGCCTGGACGAAACCATTGCGCAGAATCTGCAAGAAAGCCTCGAAGGCGCTGATGTCGCTCTTATGCACGCTGCCGCTGAGTTCGACGCGGGTAGCAAACTGGTTCTTGCGCTGGTTCTTCAGCACCGTTTCAGTGCCGCCAACCACGGCTTCCCAGATCGAGCGGAAAAACCCCTTGTCCTCGTCCTTGACGTCCTGCTGCCAGTTGAACACGTCCACATCCCGCAACAGAGGCTTGATATAGCCACTGAGCTGGGCGTCCTTGGCCTGGGCCTCGATGACCACGTCGCCGTGACCGGCATTGAAGTCGAACTTGCCGTAGGCACTGGCGAAATCGTTGAGTCGACGCAGCTGGATGCCATTGGCGCGCAGGCGGAAATCGAAATCCTCGAACTCGCTGAACGGGTCGAAGGTCGCGCGCGTCTCGACCCGGGCATCTCCCAGCATGCGGGCGGTGGCTTCGAAGCTGGCATCGCGGCGGCCCTTGACGTCCTTGACGTTGGTCAGGTTGCGGATGCTGGCCTGCAGTTCGGTGGCCTTGAGGTCGACCGGGGGCTTGGAATTGAAGTTGCGGAAGGTCAGGGTGCCGTCGTCGATGCGCACTTCGTTGAGGGTGACGGGCAACAGCTTGTCCAGCTGCTGGCGCCAGTCCGTACCCTGACCGGTCTGGGAGGCCTGCTTGCTGCCACCATCGACGAAGTTGAGCACCGGTTTGACGAACGCGACCTCGGCCACCACGGCGTGGTCGTACCACAGTGCATGCCAGCTGACCGAAATATCGATCAGCGGCGCCTGTACGAACGGCACCGGCACCTTGCCGGTGGTCTTGACGATTTCCAGGCCATTGATCTGGTACGCGCCTCGCCACCACGCCAGGTCGACGTCGGTGACCTGGCCACGGTAATCGCCCATGTCGGCGAGTTTGTCATTGAGGTAGTCGCGCACCAGTCCCGGCAGCGCCAGATGCAGCGCAACGAGCAAGACGACAAGGCTTGCCAGCCCTATCAGAGGCCAGCTGTAGCGGCGTTTCATGGACAGTTCTCCGGCAGGTGACCGATCGGTTGACCGTTGTCTGCGGCGGGGAGTTCGACGGGGTAGACGACTTCTCGCGGCAGGCTTACCCTTTGGGTTTTCCGCACGGTGTAATAGGAACCCCTGTCATGAGCCGCATCTTTGCTGACAACGCGCATTCCATCGGCAACACGCCGCTGGTGCAGATCAACCGCATTGCCCCGCGCGGGGTGACCATCCTGGCCAAGATCGAAGGGCGCAACCCTGGTTACTCGGTCAAGTGCCGGATTGGCGCGAACATGATCTGGGATGCCGAAGGCAGCGGCAAGCTCAAGCCTGGCATGACCATCGTCGAGCCCACTTCGGGCAACACCGGCATCGGCCTGGCCTTCGTCGCCGCCGCCCGCGGCTACAAGCTGATGCTGACCATGCCGGCCTCGATGAGCCTGGAGCGCCGCAAGGTGCTCAAGGCCCTGGGGGCCGAGCTGGTGCTGACCGATCCGGCCAAGGGCATGAAAGGCGCGATCGAGAAGGCCGCCGAGATCGTCGCGAGTGATACCGCTCAGTACTTCATGCCCGGCCAGTTCGACAATCCGGCCAACCCGGCGATTCATGAAAAGACCACCGGCCCCGAGATCTGGAACGACACCGACGGCGCAGTGGACGTACTGGTGGCGGGCGTGGGCACTGGCGGCACCATCACTGGCGTGTCGCGCTACATCAAGCACACCCAGGGCAAGTCGATCCTGGCGGTGGCGGTCGAGCCCGAGGCTTCGCCGCTGATCACTCAGACCCTGGCCGGCCTCGAGCTCAAGCCCAACCCGCACAAGATCCAGGGCATCGGCGCGGGCTTTGTGCCCGGTAACCTTGACCTGACGGTGGTGGATCAGGTCGAGACCGTGAGCGACGAAGAGTCCAAGGCGATGGCGTTGCGCCTCATGCAGGAGGAGGGCATTCTCTGCGGGATTTCCTGCGGCGCGGCCATGGCGGCAGCGGTGCGCCTGGCCGAGAAGCCCGAGATGCAGGGCAAGACCATGGTGGTCATCTTGCCGGATTCGGGCGAGCGCTACCTGTCGAGCATGCTCTTCGCTGACCTGTTCACCGACCAGGAAATCCAGCAGTAAGCGCAGTCCTGCTGACCCCGGGCAAGGTGTAGCACGGGGCTTTGTTGCAAGATCTTCAACACTGCTGTCCAGCTCCGGATGTGTTTACCGGGGCTGGATGGGTTTATCATGTTTGGCTGATTTCGTATGCAGGCAGGCAGTGATGGCCTGATCCCTATTCAAGGAGTGTTGCATGACCTTTCCCTTTGTCGCCAAGGCGGGAGTCCTGCTGTTGTTTATCGGCAGTGTCCTGTTCGTGCACCTGCGCGGCAAGGCGCGGTTGCCGGTGTTGCGCCAGTTCGTCAACCATTCGGCGCTGTTCGCACCGTATAACGCCCTGATGTACCTGTTCTCCGGGGTGCCGTCCAAGCCGTACCTGGACCGCACCCGCTTTCCTGAACTCGACGTGCTCAAGGACAACTGGCAGGAGATCCGCGAAGAAGCCATGCGCCTGTTCGACGAGGGTTACATCCGCGCCGCCGAAAAAGACAATGATGCAGGCTTCGGCTCGTTCTTCAAGAAGGGCTGGAAGCGCTTTTACCTGAAATGGTACGACAAGCCACTGCCATCGGCCGAGGCCCTGTGCCCAAGGACCGTCGAACTGGTCAGCCGCATTCCCAACGTCAAAGGCGCGATGTTCGCCTTGCTGCCCGGTGGCAGCCACCTGAACCCGCACCGTGATCCGTTCGCCGGTTCCCTGCGGTATCACCTGGGGCTGTCCACGCCCAACTCCGATGATTGCCGCATCTACGTCGACGGCCAGGTCTATGCCTGGCGGGACGGCGAAGACGTGATGTTCGACGAAACCTACGTGCACTGGGTCAAGAACGAGACCGACGTCACCCGCGTGATCCTTTTCTGCGACGTCGAGCGCCCGCTCACCAGCCCGCTGATGACCCGTATCAACCGCAAGGTCAGTGCCTTCCTCGGCCGCGCCACCGCGCCGCAGAACACCGACGACGAGCGTGTGGGTGGCATCAATCAGGCGTATGCGTGGACCAAGCGCTTCAGCAATGTCATCAGCGCCCGGGTGAAAACGTTCAAGCGCGCCAATCCAAAAGCCTACCGTGTGCTTCGTCCGGTATTGGCGGTGGTGGTGGCGTATCTGCTGTATCGCTGGTTGTTCTGATCCAGGCCCGGCCCACGGGGCTCAGCCCCGGCGCCGGGTTGGCTTCAGCACCAGCCACAATGCAGCCGCAATCAGCACCCCGCCATAAAGATGCGCCATCGACAGTGGCTCATCCAGCAACCAGGCCCCCCACAGCACGCCAAACGCCGGGATCATGAAGGTCACGGTGCTGGCCTTGACCGGACCAATCTCGGCGAGCAGGCGGAAGTACAGGATGTACGCGAAGGCCGTGCACACCAGCCCCAGCCCCAGCAGCGAGGACCATACCGGCCAGCCGCCCCAGCTGGCCGGCGGCTGGGTCAGCGCGCTCCAGATGAACAGCGGTGTGAGCAGCAAGGTCGCGCCCAGCATGCTGCCCAGCGCCGCCAGGCGGCTGTCCAGCCCATCGATCCAGCGGCGCGCGAGAAAACCTGCAAAACCGTAGCAGGTGGTAGCCGCAAGGCACGACAGCGCGCCTTGCAGCAGCGCCATGTCCAGCGCGACCGGGCCGGCGCCACTGAGAATTCCGACGCCGAACAGGCCAAGGAAAATGCCGCACAGCTTGGCGGCGGTCATCGGTTCGCGGAAAAACAGCACGCCGATCAGCACGCCCATGAGCGGCGTGGTGGCGTTGAAGATTGCCGAGTAGCCGGCTGGCAGCACCTGCGCCGCAACCGAATAGAAGGTGGCCGGAATCCCCGAGTTGATCATGCCCAGCACCAGGCAGGCGCCCAGTTTGCCTTGGAAATCCCAGCGGACCCGCATCACCGCGAGGATCACCACCAGTCCCAGGCAGGCGATCGACACCCTGAAGAAAGCTGTTGGCACAGTGCCAAGCACCGGCGCGATGATGCGCATGAACAGGAAGCTGGCACCCCACACAGCGGCGAGGGTCAGCAGGCGGGTAAGGGCAATGGGGCTCACGCAAGTCTCCGGCAACGAGGGCAGGGCGCGAGTGTACGCCACCTCGCGCGGGGGCTTCTTGTGCTTTCTTGCGGTGCATTCGCACTGGCGAATCCGCCCACCCCCTGACTAAGCTCAGCCCTTGACCCCTTTGCTGAGGTGCTGCTTATGCCCCCGTCATGGCCGGCGGCCGAGATCGCCCGGATGATCCTCGACGGATTCGATAGCTACCGTGAGCACTTCCGGCAGATCACCATTGGTGCCCGTGAGCGCTTCGAGCAGGCTCGCTGGCAGGACATCCAGCACGCGGCCGCAGCGCGCATCAATCTCTATGAGGAGAAGGTCAGCGAGGTCGGCGGTTGGCTGCGTGGGGGATTCGCCGAACCGGTGCTGCTGGACGTCAGCCAGTGGCCGCTGGTAAAGAACGCGTATATCAACCTGATCGACCCGCGGCTGGACGATGAGCTCTCCGAAACCTGGTACAACTCGATCTTCTGCAGCCTGTTCAGCCACGACCTGATCAGCGATGGCTGCATGTTCATCCATACGACAAGGCCTTCTCCACGCGCCCATCACCGCGCGGCCCAGACGCGTACCTACCGTCCGCAGGGCAAGCTGTCCTGGCTGTTGCAGCAGATATTCAGTGACTATGACTTCAGCATTCCTTATGGCGATCTGGAGGGGGACCTGGCCCGCCTCGAGGCCCAGTTGCGCGAGAGCCTGCCCGACTGGGTATGCAAGGACCCCGACCTGAGCGTCGAGCTGTTCCTGCCGGTGCTCTACCGTAACAAAGGCGCCTATCTGGTCGGTCGGCTGTATACGCTGGACGAGCAGTGGCCGCTGGTGATCCCGCTGCTGCATCGGGAGGGCCATGGGATCGAAATCGATGCATTGATCACCGATGAGGCACAGGTATCGATCATCTTTTCGTTCACACGCTCCTACTTCATGGTCGATGTGCCGGCACCGGCCGAGTTCGTCGGCTTTCTCAAGCGCATCCTGCCCGCCAAGCATATCGCCGAGCTGTACACCTCGATCGGCTTCTACAAGCAGGGCAAGTCGGAGTTCTACCGCGCGCTGATCAATCACCTGGCGGGCACCGACGACCGTTTCGTCATGGCGCCCGGGGTGAGGGGCATGGTCATGACCGTGTTCACGCTGCCGGGCTTCAACACGGTATTCAAGATCATCAAGGACCGTTTCTCACCTTCCAAGACGGTTGATCGGGCGACGGTGATCTTGAAGTACCGGCTGGTGAAGAGTGTCGACCGGGTGGGGAGGATGGCCGATACACAGGAGTTCGCCGATTTCCGCTTTCCGCTCGACAAGTTCGAGCCCGAGTGCCTGGACGAGCTGCTCGAGGTCGCGCCCTCCACCGTCAGTCTCGAGGGCGACACGGTGCTGGTGCGCCACTGCTGGACCGAGCGACGCATGACCCCGCTCAACCTGTACCTGGAGCAGGCAAGCGAAGGCCAGGTGCTCGAGGCGCTGGAGGATTACGGGCTGGCAATCAAGCAGCTGGCGGCGGCGAACATCTTTCCGGGCGACATGCTGCTCAAGAACTTTGGTGTCACCCGTCATGGCCGGGTGGTGTTCTACGACTATGACGAGATCAGTTTCCTGACCGAGGTCAACTTCCGTCATATTCCGCCTGCGCGGTATCCCGAGGATGAGCTTTCGGGCGAGCCCTGGTATTCGATCGGGCCGCACGACGTGTTCCCCGAGGAATTTCCTCCCTTCCTGTTTGCCGATATGGGCCAGCGGCGGCTGTTCAGCCGCTTGCATGGGGAGCTGTATGACGCGGATTACTGGAAGAGCCTCCAGGCAGCGATCCGCGAGGGGAAAGTGATCGATGTGTTCCCGTACCGGCGCAAGCAGCGGTAAGGGCGCAATCCGTCAAATCAGTCCTTGAGGCATTTCATCCCACTGAAATCAGCCCGCACCTTGGTCAGCCGGTCCTGCAGGAACTGACGCTGCGCCGGGCTGCTCTGGCGCATCAGGTCGACCAGCAGGCTACGTGCCTGGGCCTCGGTGTTCTGGAAGGCGGCGCGATATTCGGGGGTCCACAAGCGTTCCTTCTGCTGCAGCAATTGCGCCAGGCGTGGCTCGAAGCTGGCGTCCTGGCGCTGGTCCATGGCCAGGCTCAACTGCTGTTGCCAATGGGCACGGTTGGCGATCCATTGGCGATTCTGCTCGCCCAACGCCTGGGACCAGGCCATGACGCGCACGCGCTGCTCGGCGCTGAGCTCGCCCAGCCAGGGCTTGAGGCGTTTTTCCATGCGCTCGGCGCGTCTCTCGATCTGGCGCACGAGTGGGGTGTCCACGTACTTGGCCTGGCGTTCACGAATATCTTCGCTGAAGGCTTCGCGCATCTCGCGCACTTGCTGGTCATCCATCCCGCGCAGCAGTTCCGCCGCCGAAGGGGTGATCTCTTCGGTGACCCGGCCAATGGCCTCGCGAGCCTCTGCGGTGCGTCGCTGCAACTGCTCGTCGGTGACGTCGTCTTCGGCGACCATCTGGCGGATCTGGTCGAGCCAGGCGAGATAGCCCGGTAGCTGTGTCTGGCAATGCCAGGCCAGGTGCTGCTTGAGGCGCTGGTCGAGCCAGCTCTTCTGCTCGCGGTTCATGTCAAGGTAGTCGGCGAGCGACCAGGGAACCAGCACATCGAGGTTGCGGTAGGCCAGGTCGATGCGGCTGCAGGCCACCATCAGCAGGCTCGCGGCTATCAGCAGCAGGGGACGCAGGGCTTTGGACAGGCTGGGCGACATGTGCGAATCCTTGCAAGGGCTGGCCTGGTTGTAGACGCAGGATGGCAGCGGCGGTTCCGCAAACCTGCAGTCGGGCGATCGAGCCGGTTCGGGTGTAGAATGGCCGCCTTGTGATGAGGATTTCTGGATATGGCTCTAGTCGGGCGTTACAACAGTTTGCAAATCGTGAAACACACGGACTTCGGTCTGTACCTGGACGGTGGGGCCGATGGCGAGATCCTCCTGCCCAATCGCTATATCCCCAAGGACCAGCCGACCGAGGACGAGGACTGGCTGAATGTCTTCGTCTATCTCGACAGTGAAGACAAGCTGATCGCCACTACCGAGAAGTCCAAACTGCAGGTAGGCGAGTTCGCCAGTCTCAAGGTCAAGGACATCAACAGTATCGGTATCTTCCTGGACTGGGGCCTGCCCAAGGACCTGCTGATGCCGTACTCCGAGGAGAAGCATCCGCTCAAGGTCGGTGACTACTGCGTGGTGCACGCCTACCTCGACAAGCGTACCCGGCGCATCACCGCGACGTCCAAGCTCGACCGCTACCTGGACAAGGCGCCGGTGGACTACAAGCCCGGGCAGCCAGTGCAGTTGCTGGTGGCGGGCCAGTCGCCCATGGGTTTCAAGGCGATCATCAACAACCGTCACTGGGGCCTGATCCACAAGAACGAAGTGTTCGGCTTCTTGCGCTCGGGCATGCACGAGACCGGCTACATCAAGGAAGTGCGCAGCGACGGCAAGATCGCCCTGAGCCTGCAGCCGCCGGGTGAAACCCTGGCCACCAGCCTGCCGGAGCAGATCATGGCACGGCTGCTGGCCAACGACGGCGTGCTCCAGGTCAGCGACAAGAGCGACCCGCAGCTGATCAGTGACATGTTCAGCGTCAGCAAGGGCAACTTCAAGAAGGCCATTGGTGCGCTGTACAAGGAAGGCCGGATCGTCATCCTTGACGATCGCATCGAGCGAAAGTGATCAGACCTGCACAAAGGTCTTGAAGTCGAGGTTCTCGCCGCCTGGGCGGATGTCGCGCAGCAGCGAGTCACGGTCGGCGCTCAGGGCCAGGCTGATGGTGGAGCGTCGCTTGCCCGGGTGACGCACTTCCAGCTGCTCCAGATGCGCACTGAGGAAATTGATCGGCACCTTCAGGTGTTGCAGATCATCGGACTCCGGGGTGTGCAGCAAGAGGTTGACCCAGTCGGGCTGGCCCTTGCGCAGCAGCCCTACGGGAACCTCGAACCACCACAGGTTGCGCTTGCGGTCGAGAATGGCGAACAGGGTGTTGTCGCTGGTGAGCACCGGCCTGGCCAGCGAGGCGTTGCGCCGGGCGATGGCGGTGGGTTTGTCGAGTTTCATGCAGATTCCTGCGGTTGACGCGTTAGAGACCCGACATTGTGCGGGGTGTGCATGATGCCGGGCAAGTCGGTTGCTTCCCACAGAGGATGATGTCACCGCCTGATGGGCAGGCTCAGCGCCGAAGTCGCGCCCTCGGCAGTGGTCACTGTGGTGGTGAAGCTGCCCAACCCCATGGCGTCCCCGATCTCGTATCCGAACCGGCCCAGTCCATGGGCATCACTGGTCACCAGCACGGCGCCAAGATACTGCTCCGCCTCATTGCCATCACCCACGTTGCCAAACACCTCGACCCGCAGGCGACTCGAGGGCGGGCCCTGGACCTCACCCATCAGCCGTCCTGCCTCGATGCCGGTCAGCCTGGGCGGCTGCTGGTTCTGATTGGGCAGCGGCTGGCAGCCGCTCGGCGCGCCTTGGGCGTCGCAGATGGCCGCTTGATCCTTGCTGGGCAAATCGGCACCGATCCCCCGTGATCCCACGTACAACGCATGAGCCTGCGCCGGCACGCCCAGGACGATGGCGCCGGTATGCTGGCCAGGCACGCAGGAGCCGCCGGCTTCGCAACGGCGGATATCCAGGCCATTGCCCCAGATGCGATTGGCCGACAGGCGTGTGCGTGTGGTGTTCGGCTCAGGGCGCAGCGCCACGCCGATGCGGTTGCCGTGGATCAGGTTGCCGTCGAGCATGTTGCCGTCGCCCGTGATGCTGACGCCGTTGGAGTTGCCGCTGAAGGTGTTGGCTCCCAGGTAGTTGCGGTGGCCCCAGTTGATCTGCAAGCCGTCCGAGTAGTTCTCGAAGCGATTGCGCACCACGGTATTGTCATTGCCCAGCAGAATCTCGATGCCTTGGGAGGGCTCGGGATTGGCGGGGGTCGAGCGGAACAGGTTGTCGGCGATCAGGTTGAATGCCGCGCCGCGGGTCAGCTCCAGGCCGTCGCCATTGTCGATCAGCTGGTTGCGCAGCACCTTGTTGTTCACGGTGCTGGTGGCGGTCGGATTGCCTTGGCCATCGTCGCCGGTGAGCATGATCCCGGCGCCGCCCTTGTTGGCGATGATGCGGTTGTCCTGGATGACGTTGTGGCTGGCGCGGTTGACCAGGATGCCGATGCAGAAGTTGCGCACCTCGAGGCCGGTCAGCTCCACGCCCTGTGTGTCGCGCAGCACCAGGCCCGGGCCCGTGGTGGTACGTACGTTGGTGCCGTACTGGCCGGGCAGGGCGCCTGGGCAGGCGTGGGCACCTTCGCCCTTGATGTAGGAGGAACCGTCAATGGCTACATACTGGCCATCACGTGCCCAGGGGCTCCCGATGATCTGCACCGGGCCCTTGATGGCGGGCAGCGCGCGGGTAGGGCGGATGACATACGGCGCCTGTCCCACCGCCTGGATCTCGATGCGATAGTGGCCGGGATCGAGGTTGTTGGTATCGATGGCCCAGCGCAGGCTGCCGGGTTGCTCGTCGTCGGCATAGCGATCGACGCTCAACACTTTGATCTCGGTGGATTGAGCGAAGGCGGACAGGGGAAGCAACGGCAGCAGGGCTGCGAGTACGGATGCAAGGCGCATTTTGGGTTTCCGATAGCTGTTGTTCTTATGTGGCAGCACTGCTGCGCTTGGCCGGATTCTAGGGAAACGCCGAGGCTTTGCGCAGGCGTCCTCGAGGATATGGTGCGGTATTCGCACGCTGTTTACCGTTCGACCAGCGCTGAAAAATAAATGAAACTCTGCGCAGCGCACGCAGGTCGATTCTACGTCGGCACGGATCAGTGCCTTACCTTTCAGGAGCATTCCCATGAGTGGTACCAAAGACAAAGCCAAGGGCCTGGCCAATGAAACGGTCGGCAACGTCAAGCAAGGCGTTGGTGAGGTTACCGGTAGTGAGAAACTGAAAACCGAAGGCAAGGCTCAGGAAATCAAGGGCGAAGCCCAGCAAACCGTCGGCAAGGTCAAGGATGCGGTCAAGAAGCCTTGATGCATTGCAAGTGCCCCCTGACGGCTGCCTGCGGGTGGCCGTTTTTATTGCGCGGCTGATGAGTCGTCACGGCAGGATCGTGGTCTATTGGACTGACGCGCGTGCATGCACGCATCACCTGGTATGAAATCCGTACTGACGACAGACAAGCGGCGAAAGGAGACGCTCTATGTTACCCGTTCTGCAAGGCCTGCCCCTGCACCGTGTGCTGATCCGCACGGTCAATGAGTTTCTCGACGACGAGATGTCGACCTACGCCTCGGCGCTGGCCTATCAGATGTTGTTCTCGCTGTTTCCCTTCCTGCTGTTCCTCATCGCCCTGATCGGTTTCCTGCATCTGCCGGACTTCTTCTCCTGGCTGCGCCTGCAATCGGAGCTGGTGCTTCCGCCCCAGGCGCTGGATCTGGTCAACCCCGTCATTGACCAGTTGCAACAGTCCAAGGGCGGTCTGATCTCGGTCGGTATCTTCCTGGCGCTCTGGACTGCCTCGGCAGCGGTGCGCCTGATGATGAGCGCGATGAACGCTGCTTACGATGTGCCCGAGGGCCGCCCGGCCTGGAAGCGGATCCCGCTGTCGGTTCTCTATACTGTCGGTATCGCCGGCATGATGCTGGCGGCGGCGGCGCTGATGGTGCTTGGCCCGCAGGTCATGGAGTGGATCGCCGCGCAGATCGGGGTCCAGGAGTTCATCGTCACCTTGTGGACCATTCTGCGCTGGCCGGTGATCGTCCTGCTGCTGATGGTTGCCGTGGCGCTTATCTACTACGTCATGCCTGATGTGAAGCAGAGTTTCCGTTTCATCACTCCCGGCTCGGTGCTGGCCGTGGTGGTCTGGATCATCGCCTCGTTGGGCTTTGGCTACTACGTGAAGACCTTCGCCGACTACAACGCCATGTATGGCAGTATCGGGGCGATCATCGTGCTACTCCTGTACTTCTATATTTCTGCGGCGGTGCTGTTGCTGGGCGCCGAGATGAATGCGGTGATCGAGCACATGTCTGCCGAGGGCAAGGACAAGGGTGAGAAGGCGCCGGACCAGGGTGCGCCGCCCGAGAAGCACAAGACCGTGCTGGGGCATGACCAGTCGCAGACGGCCAGCCCGCAGCCTCACGAGACCAGTCCGCGATGATCCGCGAAATTCTCAGGATGGGCGATGAGCGCTTGCTGCGCATCGCCCCGCCGGTGCCCGAGCGCCTGGTGGGCAGTCCCGAACTGCAGCAGCTGATCGATGACATGTTCGAGACCATGCGCCATGTCGGGGGTGTCGGCCTCGCCGCGCCGCAGATCGGAGTCGACCTGCAACTGGTGATCTTCGGCTTCGAGCGCAGTGAACGCTACCCGGATGCAGAGGCGGTGCCCCAGACAATCCTGCTCAACCCGCTGATCACGCCTGTGACCAGCGAAATCGAGGACGGCTGGGAAGGCTGCCTGTCCGTGCCTGGCCTGCGAGGTGTGGTGCCGCGCTACCGGAATATCCGCTATGAGGGAATCGACCCACAGGGACAGGCCATCAACCGTCTCGCCGACGGCTTTCATGCACGGGTGGTCCAGCATGAATGCGACCATCTGATCGGGCGGTTGTACCCTTCCCGTATCCGGGATTTCGCCAGGTTCGGCTACACCGAGGTGCTGTTTCCAGGGCTGGAAGTCGCCGATGACTGAGTTCGCACCAGCGCCACCAGACTCTTGGTGCGCTGGTAGCGGGCCAGCCGATCGGCCAGCACGGACGGCAGGGAATTGGTTGGGCTGAAGCACAGACGCTCATAGAACGCCGACAGATCAGGGTGGCAGAACAACCAGACGTCGTCGTTGGTGCTTGCCAGCGCGGTGCTCACCAACTTCGACGCGATCCGTCGGCCACGTTGTTGCGGCTCGACGAACAGCCCGGTCAGCCAGAGTCCGCCGGGTACTTCGCTCAAGCACAGCCCACCGACGATGCCACTGGAGCGGGCAACCCAAAACTTTCCTTCGGCACTGGCCCGCATGCGTGAACGGTGCTGGCGGTAGAAGCGATCGAGCAGTCCGCGCTCGGGTCCGACCAACGGACCGATGTGCAAGTGAGACACGTCGAGATTCCTGCTAGCGCTCTGGATTGCGGCTTTTACAGGGCTCAGGAGGTGTTGTCGAGCGGCAGTCGTCATATTGTTGCAGGCACGGTAAAAGTGAATGGCGGCTTGCGGACTTCCCGTCTGCGGGGCCGGGAGTAGACTGTACCCATCCCCGGCAGTACCCAGCGGGATCGGTACTTCGTGTCATTTCCAGCAGTTGATATGACAACTTCTCCGCGCCACTGTGGCACATGAAGTCAATCGCTCGCTTGATTGCTTTCAAGGCCTCTACCCATGAAACCATTCCTGATGCTTGCACTGCTTGGCGTGTCCTCGTTCGCCCTCGCAGACGAGCCCGCCGTCGCCAGCCAGCCCGTCGTCCAGCAGTACGACTACTCCGTCAACCTCGATATAAAGCGCGTCATCAGCCTCTCGACCATCCCCGATGTCTGCGAAGTGGTCCCGGCCACCATGACCTATGAGGACCATCAGGGCCAGATCCATGTCCTGGAGTACCGTGCGATGGGGCAGGGGTGTGAAGAGGGATGAATAAAGCGGATTCGTCCTGGCCAGTCTGTCGAAATTCGCGCCCGCCATTCGACCACCCATGAATGCGCCGCACCCGCGGCGCACACCATGACAGGTCGGAGGTAGAACCGATGAACACCGCAGCCGAAAGCGAAATCCGTCAACTCATCGAGCACTGGGTACAGGCGGTGCGCGACCGTGACCTGGATGCAATCGCCGCGCCCTACGCCGATGACATCGTTGCGTTCGACGCGATCCAGACACTGCAATTCACGGACAAGGCGTCGTACCGGGCGCACTGGGAAATGTGCATGGGCCATTGCTCCGGCCCGATGGTCTTCGAGGTCGCGCAGCTGTCGGTACAGGCCGAGGGCGACCTGGCGTTTGCACATTGGCTGAACCGCTGCGGGCCGGCTGATGACGAAAGCCAGTGCGGCTTCATGCGCGCCACCGTCGGCTACCGGCGCAGGGGCGGAAAGTGGCAGGTGATCCACGAGCACTGGTCAGCGCCGTTCGATATGGAAACCCAGAAGGCGTTGTTCAACCTCAAGCCTTGAAGTTAAAACTTCTCGGCTTATCGCCAAACGCACTTTCCGCTCGCGCTGGAGACGACCATGAAATACCTGTGCCTGGTCTATTGTGACGAAGAGCTGCTGCACAGCCTGCCCGAGAGCCCCGCCGATGCGGAGTGCAGTGCCTACGCCGAATCGTTGCATGGCGCTGGCCGCATGCTGGCGGCCGAGGCGCTGAAATCCGTGCGCACGGCCACGACGGTGCGCGTGCGGGGTGGGCAGATGAGCTTGACCGACGGCCCCTTCGCCGAAACCAAGGAGCAACTTGCCGGCTTCTACCTGGTCGACGCCCGAGACCTCAATGAAGCCTTGATCATCGCCAAGGGCATCCCGGCAGCGCGTGTCGGCAGTGTGGAGGTGCGTCCAGTGCGCGAGCTGCAACCCTGACAGACGGAGAATCACAACAATGACCTTTGAACAACCAGGCCAGGGAGAGCCTCGACACGAATTATCCATTACCCGCTTGATCGACGCGCCACGCAGCAAGGTGTTCCGCGCCTGGACCGAGCCCAGGTGGCTTCAGCAATGGTGGGGCCCCCACGGCATGACAACCCCAGAATGCGAGATGCAGCTGTGGGTCGGCGGTTTGCTGCGTACGCTGATGCGCGCTCCGGATGGCACCGAATACCCCAACCAGGGTGTGTTCCTGGAAATCATCGCCCCGCGCCGGCTGGTCTTCACCGATGCATTCACCCCTGGCTGGGTACCGTCTGCCCAGGCATTCATGACGGCGGTGATCACCTTCGATGAAGAACTGGGCCGCACCCGCTATACCGCCAGCGCCTGGCACTGGAACGCTACGGACTGCCGGGCCCATGAGGAAATGGGTTTCTATCGGGGCTGGGGCGAGAGCCTGGATCGCCTGGTCGAGGTGGTGACCAACCGGATGCCGGACTGATGGCCTCCGATGCTGCACTGCGAGGCCAGGTCGAGGCGATCTACAAGCGCGAGTCGCGGCGGATCCTGGCCACGCTGATCGGCTTGCTGGGCGATTTCGACCTGGCCGAAGAGGCCATGCACGACGCTTTCTTCATCGCCGTGGAGCGGTGGCAGCGTGACGGCATGCCGGAAAATCCGCGTGCCTGGCTGGTATCCACTGGCCGCTTCAAGGCTATCGATGCACTGCGGCGGCGTGCGCGCTTCGACCGGTCTCAAGCGCAACTGATCTTGATGCTTGATCGGCAGGCCGAAGACCCGAGCGAGGACGAGATGCTGGCCGATGACCGTTTGCGGCTGATCTTCACCTGCTGTCACCCGGCGCTGGCTCCCGATGCCCAGGTGCCGCTCACCCTGCGCGAGGTCTGCGGCCTGACCACCGAGCAGATCGCTCGTGCATTTCTGCAAAGCCCCGCGACCATCGCCCAGCGTATCGTGCGCGCCAAGGCAAAGATCCGTGATGCGGGCATACCTTATCAGGTGCCGGAACTGGCGGCGCTGCCCGAACGTCTGGACAGCGTGCTGCGCGTGATCTACCTGGTGTTCAACGAGGGCTACTCGGCATCTTCCGGCGAAGCCCTCATGCAGCAAGCGCTGAGCGACGAAGCCATTCGCCTGGGTCGGCTGCTGGCGCAACTGCTGCCGGATCCCGAAGTGCTCGGCCTGCTTGCGTTGATGCTGCTGCAGGCCTCGCGGCAAAAAGCGCGCACCGACGCGCTGGGTGAGCTGATCGTGCTGGACGACCAGGACCGCGGCCTTTGGGACCGCGCGCTGATCGATGAAGGCAGCCTGCTGGTCGAGCAGGCACTGCGCAGCCGGAATTTCGGCGCCTATACGCTACAGGCGGCGATTGCCGCGGTGCATGGCGAAGCCGCCAGCGCAGAACAGACGGACTGGGCGCAGATCGTCGGACTTTATGATGTGCTGCAGCGCGGCTGGCCTTCGCCCGTGGTCGAGCTCAATCGGGCGGCGGCGCTGGCGCGAAGGGATGGACCAGAGATGGGGCTCGAGGCCGTCGAAGCGATCCTGGCGCGTGGGCAATTGCCCGATTACCATCTGGTCCATGCCGCGCGTGCCGAGCTGCATCGCCAGCTCGGGCACGTCGAACAGGCCAGGGCCGCCTGGCGGGATGCGCTGACCCTCGCGAGACAGGGGCCGGAGCGGCGATACATCGAACGCCGCCTGCGCGAGCTGGGTTGATCAGCCGGCGACGAAGTTCGGCGGGCTGACCAGTTCGACGGTCTGCTGCTTGCGCGGTGCGAGGATCTCGGCCTCGCCTTCGACCACCAGTTCGTCGTTCTGGTTGTACACATTGGTGGCGATGCGCACCTTGAACTTGGGCAGCTTCTCGAGGATTTCGAGGCGCACGGTGAGCTCGTCGCCGATCTTCACCGGTTTCTGGAAACTCATTTTCTGGCCCAGGTAGATAGTGCCGGGCCCAGGCAGGGTGCAGGCCACGGCTGCGCTGATCAGGGCGCCGCTGAACATGCCATGGGCGATGCGCTCGCGGAACATGCTCTTGGCGGCGAACTCGGCGTCCAGGTGCACGGGATTGTGGTCACCGGACATCGCCGCGAACAGCTGGATGTCACGTTCTTCGACGGACTTGCTGTAGGTGGCGGTCTGGCCGACTTCGAGGGCTTCGTAAGGCGTGTTGGTGACCTGGGTCATCGGGGGGTTCCTTCAGGTTCGGACTGGGTGGCAATCATCCTGTGACGCTTGCCGGTACGGACCGGATCACATCCGCTGTGGATCGCCAGGATTCTCAGGGGCCCCGCACGCTGTGCGCAAGCCTCTGGATCCTGGCATCGGCAGCAATACCATTCAGGATGTTAATGGCGCGCCGAGTCCGGTTGCCACCTCTGGCAGACCTGCTAGTGTCCGGCTACGGACAGCTCAGGCAAGAGGACAACAATAAATGCACGCTGACTTCTGGAATGACAAGCGCCCCGAAGGCGTTCCCTCGCATATCGACATCAAGGCGTACCGCTCTGTAGTGGAGGTCTTCGAGCGCTCCTGCTCGCGCTTCGCCGACCGCCCGGCCTTCAGCAACCTAGGGGTAACCCTGACCTACGCCGACCTTGAGCGTCATTCCGCAGCCTTTGCTGCCTACCTTCAACAACACACGGGCCTGGAGCCGGGCGACCGCATCGCCGTGCAGATGCCCAATGTGCTCCAGTATCCCATCGCCGTGTTCGGCGCCCTGCGCGCCGGTCTTGTCGTGGTGAACACCAACCCCCTCTACACCGAGCGCGAGATGCGCCATCAGTTCAAGGACTCCGGGGCCCGCGCGCTGGTCTACCTGAACCTGTTCGGCCAGCGGGTGCAGCAGGTCCTGCCCGACACCGGCATCGAATACCTCATCGAGGCGAAGATGGGTGATTTCCTGCCAGCGGCCAAGGGGTGGCTGGTCAATACCCTGGTCGACAAGGTAAAGAAAATGGTACCGGCCTTCCACTTGCCGCAGGCCGTGCCGTTCAAGCAGGCGCTGCGCCAGGGACGCGGCCTGGCGCCGGTTCCCGTCAGCCTGGAGCTGGACGATATCGCCGTGCTGCAGTACACCGGCGGCACCACGGGCCTGGCCAAGGGCGCCATGCTGACCCACGGCAACCTGGTGGCCAACATGTTGCAGGTGCTGGCGTGTTTTTCCCAGCACGGCCCGGATGGGCAAAAACTGATCGAGGACGGCCAGGAGGTGATGATCGCCCCGCTGCCGCTGTACCACATCTACGCCTTCACCGCGAATTGCATGTGCATGATGGCCACCGGCAACCACAACGTGCTGATCACCAATCCGCGGGACATTCCCGGTTTCATCAAGGAGCTGAAGAAATGGCGCTTCTCCGCGCTGCTGGGTCTCAACACCCTGTTTGTCGCGCTGATGGATAATCCGCAATTCAGGACGCTCGACTTCTCGGCGCTCAAGGTCACCAACTCTGGCGGCACGGCGCTGGTCACGGCAACCGCCGAGCGATGGGAAGCGCTCACTGGCTGCCGGATCGTCGAAGGCTACGGTCTGACCGAAACGTCACCGGTCGCCAGCACCAATCCCTATGGCGACCAGGCCCGCCTGGGCACCGTGGGTATTCCCGTGGTCGGCACGGCGTTCAAGGTCATCGACGACCATGGCATCGAGCAACCGCTGGGCGAACGTGGCGAGCTCTGCATCAAGGGCCCGCAGGTGATGAAAGGCTACTGGCAGCAGCCAGAGGCGACCGCCGAGGCGCTCGACAGCGAGGGATGGCTGAAGACCGGGGACATCGCGGTAATCGACCCCGACGGCTTTACCCGCATTGTCGACCGCAAGAAAGACATGATCATCGTGTCGGGCTTCAATGTGTATCCCAACGAAATCGAGGAAGTCGTCATGGGTCACCCCCAGGTGGCCAATTGCGCCGCCATCGGCGTGCCGGACGAGCGCTCGGGCGAGGCGGTCAAGCTGTTCGTGGTGCCGCGCGATGGCGGGGTGAGCATCGACGACCTCAAGGCCTACTGCAAGGCCAACTTCACCGGCTACAAGGTGCCCAAGCACATCGTCCTGCGGGACTCGCTGCCAATGACCCCCGTTGGAAAGATCCTGCGGCGGGAACTTCGCGACACCGCCTGAGGCTGTCCGCCATGCTTCAGGTGGTGACCGGATCTGCTGATCTGGTCGTTTTTGTGACTGGATGGCCCGGCCTGGCCCTAGGCGACCCCAGGCAAAGCTGGTACTCTCGGCGCGCTTTTGATGAACGGAATGTTTAAGATCCGTCCTCGCATATCAATAATAATCGCATCGATGCGATGAAGAATTCGCAGTGCGGAAGGAGTGGGCTTCCATGATCGAACATTTTTGGAAGGATAAGTACCCAGCGGGGATTGCGGCACATATCAATCCGGATGAATTTCCGAATATCCTGGCGGTACTGAAAGAATCCTGCCAACGCTTTGCCGACAAACCGGCCTTTAGCAACCTGGGCAAGACCATCACCTATGGCGAGCTGTATGCCCTGTCCGGGGCGTTCGCCGCGTACCTGCAGCAGCATACCGACCTCAGGCCGGGTGATCGTATCGCCGTGCAACTGCCCAACGTCCTGCAGTATCCCGTGGCCGTGTTCGGCGCCATGCGGGCCGGGCTGATCGTGGTCAACACCAACCCGCTGTACACCGCGCGCGAACTGGAGCATCAGTTCAACGATTCCGGAGCCAAGGCCCTGGTGTGCCTGGCGAACATGGCGCACCTGGCCGAGAAGGTGGCGCCCCGGACTCAAGTCAGGCATGTGATCGTCACCGAGGTTGCCGACCTGCTGCCGCCGCTCAAGCGGCTGCTGATCAACAGCGTCATCAAGTATGTGAAGAAGATGGTGCCGGCCTACCACCTGCCCAAGGCCGTGCGTTTCAATGACGCGCTGAGCAAGGGCAAGCACGCGGCCTTGGCCGAAGCCAACCCGCAGGGCGACGACGTGGCCGTGCTGCAGTACACCGGCGGTACCACGGGCGTTGCCAAGGGTGCGATGCTGACCCATCGCAACCTGGTGGCCAACATGCTGCAATGCCGCTCCCTGATGGGCGCGAACCTCCAGGAAGGCTGCGAGATTCTCATCACCCCGCTGCCGCTGTACCACATCTACGCGTTCACCTTCCATTGCATGGCCATGATGCTCATCGGCAACCACAACGTGCTGATCAGCAACCCCCGCGACCTGCCGGCGATGGTCAAGGAACTGTCCAGATGGAAGTTCAGCGGTTTTGTCGGCCTGAACACCCTGTTCGTGGCCCTGTGCAACAACGAAGCCTTCCGCAACCTCGACTTCTCGTCGCTGAAGATCACCCTGTCCGGTGGCATGGCGCTGCAGATGAGCGTGGCCGAGCGTTGGAAGGCCGTGACCGGCTGTGCCATCTGCGAAGGCTACGGCATGACCGAGACAAGCCCGGTGGCGGCGGTCAATCCGGCCGAGCAGAACCAGATCGGCACGATCGGCATCCCGGTGCCGTCGACCTTGTGCAAGATCATCGATGACAGCGGCAACGAGCTCGCCCTGGGCGAAGTCGGCGAGCTGTGCGTCAAGGGCCCGCAGGTGATGAAGGGCTATTGGCAGCGCGCAGACGCCACCGCCGAAATCCTCGACAGCGAGGGCTGGTTGAAGACCGGCGACATTGCCCTGATCCAGCCCGATGGCTACATGCGCATCGTCGATCGCAAGAAGGACATGATCCTGGTGTCGGGTTTCAACGTTTACCCCAACGAGCTGGAGGACGTGCTGGCCGGCCTGCCCGGGGTGGTCCAGTGTGCCGCGATCGGCGTGCCTGACGAGAAGTCGGGCGAGGTGATCAAGTTGTTCATCGTGGTCAAGCCGGGCATGACCCTGACCAAGGAGCAGGTGATGGAGCACATGCGCGCCAATGTCACCGGCTACAAGGTCCCGCGCCATATCGAATTCCGCGATGCGCTGCCGACCACCAACGTGGGCAAGATCCTGCGCCGCGAGTTGCGCGATGAAGAAATGAAGAAGCTTGGCTTGAAGAAAATCGCCTGACAGATCCCTGGGGCCGCCTCGCGGTCCCATCGCGGCGCAAGGCCGCCGCCCCAGCCCTGATCCGCTCTGGCAATGCCGTTGTGTGCCGTACCCCATCAAATCTGCGACAATTGCCCCCCTGTTGATACCGATCATGAAAAAGCAGGCTCACCTGCGCAACCAGAAAGCCCGATGACAGATCACGCGATAGACCAGCTGCTGAAAAACCTCGACCACGCCATGATTGCCGACCGCCATCGCCTGCGCCGGCAACTGCATGAGTTGCGCAAGCGCCCGGACGAGGCGCGCCTGGCCCAGTGGGCCGAAAAGGTCCAGGCCTCCTGCGCCCAGGTTGCCGCGCGCGCCGCCAGCGTGCCGCGCATCCGTTACGACGACAGCCTGCCGATCGCGGCCAAGCGTGAAGAGATCAAGAAGGCCCTGCAGGCGAACCAGGTGCTGGTCATCGCTGGCGAGACCGGCTCGGGCAAGACTACCCAGTTGCCCAAGATCTGCCTGGAACTTGGGCGCGGCCAGCATGGCCTGATTGCCCATACGCAACCTCGGCGGATCGCCGCGCGCAGTGTCGCCAGCCGCGTTGCCGAAGAAGTGGGCACACCCCTGGGGGGGCTGGTCGGTTACCAGGTCCGCTTCGAGGACCAGAGCGACGCCAATACCCTGGTCAAATTGATGACCGACGGCATCCTGCTGGCCGAGACCCAGCATGACCGCCTGCTCGAACGCTACGACACGATCATCGTCGACGAAGCCCACGAGCGCAGTCTCAATATCGATTTCCTGCTGGGCTACCTCAAGACCCTGCTGCACCGCCGGCCTGAGCTCAAGCTGATCATCACTTCGGCCACCATCGACCTGGAGCGTTTCTCCAAGCACTTCGACGACGCGCCGATCATCGAGGTGTCCGGCCGCACCTATCCGGTCGACACCTGGTATCGCCCGCTGGCCAGCGAGCAGGACGAGGAGGGCAACCAGGTCGAGGATGACCTCACCGTCGACCAGGCGATCCTCGCGACGCTGGACGAGATTGCCCACTTCGAGCGCCACGAGGGCAAGGGCCCGGGCGATGTACTGGTGTTCCTGCCGGGTGAGCGGGAGATTCGTGATGCCGCGGAGATCCTGCGCAAGGCCCAGCTGCGCCACACCGAGATCCTGCCCCTGTACGCGCGCTTGTCGCCAGCCGAACAGCAGCGGATCTTCCAGACCCACGCCGGTCGCCGTGTAGTGCTGGCGACCAACGTCGCCGAGACCTCGCTGACCGTGCCAGGCATCCGCTATGTGATCGACAGCGGTACAGCGCGCATCAGCCGCTACAGCTACCGCGCCAAGGTTCAGCGCCTGCCCATCGAGGCTGTTTCCCAGGCCAGCGCCAACCAGCGCAAGGGCCGTTGCGGCCGGGTCGAGCCGGGTATCTGCGTGCGCCTGTACAGCGAGGAAGACTTCAACGCCCGCCCGGCCTTCACCGATCCCGAGATCCTGCGTACCAACCTGGCCGCGGTGATCCTGCAGATGCTGCACCTGCGCCTGGGTGCCATCGATGCGTTCCCGTTCATCGAACCGCCGGATGGCAAGGCCATCAGCGATGGCTTCAACCTGTTGCAGGAGCTCTCGGCGGTCAACCGCGAGAACCAGCTCACCCCGCTGGGCCGCCAGTTGGCGCGCCTGCCGGTCGACCCTCGCCTGGGCCGCATGCTGCTCGAAGGCGCGCGCCTGGGCAGCCTGCAGGAAGTGCTGATCGTCGCCAGTGCATTGTCCGTGCAGGACCCGCGCGAGCGTCCGCCGGAGCGCCAGCAGGCCGCCGACCAGGCTCACGCCCAGTGGAAAGATCCCGACTCGGACTTCGCCGCCCTGGTCAGCCTGTGGCGCGGTTTCGAAGAGCAGCGCCAGGCGCTGACTGCCAGTCCGCTGCGCAACTGGTGCCGCAAGCAGTTTCTCAACTACCTGCGACTGCGCGAATGGCGTGATGCCCACAGGCAGCTCAGCCTGATCTGCCGCGACCTGCAGTTGACGGTCAACAAGGACCCGGCGGACTTTCCACGTCTGCACAAGGCGATTCTCAGCGGTCTGCTCAGCCAGATCGGCCAGAAGACCGAAGAAGGCGATTACCAGGGCGCGCGGCAGCGGCGTTTCTGGGTGCATCCCTCGTCGGGGATCGGGCGCAAGCGTCCGCAATGGGTGATGGCCGCCGAGCTGGTCGAGACCACCAAGCTGTATGCACGCATGGTCGCCAAGATCGAACCTGACTGGATCGAGCCCCTGGCTGGCCACCTGATCAAGAAGAACCACTTCGAGCCGCATTGGGAAAAGAAGCGCGGGCAGGTCGTCGCCTTCGAGCAGATCACGCTGTATGGCCTCATCCTCGTCGGCCGCCGGCCCGTGCACTACGGTCCGATCGATCCGGTGGTGTCCCGCGAGCTGTTTATCCGCGAAGGGCTGGTGGGCGGTGAGATCCAGTCGCGCGCCAAGTGCCTGGCGGCCAACAAGCGCTTGCTCGAACAGCTCGACGAGCTCGAGGCCAAGGCCCGTCGTCGCGATATCCTGGCCGATGAAGAAACGCTCTATGGCTACTACGAGGAACGCCTGCCCGGCGAGATTCACCAGACGGCGACCTTCGACAGCTGGTACCGCACGACCAGCCAGCAGGATCCGCAACTGCTGATCATGCGCGAAGAAGACGTGCTCGCCCGCGAGGCCAGCGAGGTCACGGCTGCCCAGTACCCGGACAGCCTGCGCGTCGGCGAGTTGAGCCTGCCGCTGAGCTACCACTTCGAACCGGGCCACGCGCGTGATGGCGTGACCGTCCGGGTGCCCGCGCCGCTGTTGCCGAGCTTGCCGGGCGAGCGCCTGGAGTGGCTGGTGCCGGGCCTGCTCGAGGCCAAGTGCATTGCCTTGGTGCGCAACTTGCCCAAGGCCCTGCGCAAGAACTTCGTGCCTGTGCCCGACTTCGTCAAGGCAGCCCTGCAGCGCCTCACCTTCGGCAAGGGCGCGTTGCCCCAGGCCCTGGGCCAGGAACTGTTGCGCATGACCGGCGCACGGGTCAGCGACGAGGCCTGGGAAGAATCCACCAATGCAGTGGAAGGCCATCTGCGGATGAACCTTGAAGTGGTCGACGGTCAAGGCAAGTTCCTGGGCGAAGGCCGCGACCTGGCCGAGCTGACCGCGCGCTTCGCCGCTGCGAGCCAGGCCGCCCTGGCCGTGCCACGCGATCACAAGCGTGACCAGCCGGTACAGGCCAAGGCTTTCTCGGAGGTGGCGCAGACCGCCCAGCAGAAGATCGCCGGGCTTTCGCTGACGGTTTATCCGGCGCTGGTCGAGGACAACGGCACGGTCAAGGAAGGGCGGTTCTCGACTCAGGCGGAAGCCGAGTTCCAGCACCGCCGCGCCCTCCAGCGCCTGCTGCTGCAACAGTTGGCCGAACCGGCGAAGTTCTTGCGCACCAGGCTGCCCGGGCTGACCGAACTAGGCTTGTTGTACCGGGAGCTGGGCCGGGTGGAGGCGCTGGTCGAGGACATCCTTCTGGCCAGCCTGGACAGCTGCATCCTCGAAGGCGAAGGCACCTTGCCGCGTGACGGCGCCGGCCTCGCTTCGTTGGCCGAGCGCAAGCGCGGCGGCTGGACCGAGCATGCCGAACGCCTCGCCCGCCTGACCCTTGAGGTGCTCAAGCTCTGGCATGGCCTGCAGAAGCGCTTCAAAGGGAAGATCGACCTGAACCATGCCGTGGCACTGAACGACATCAAGCAGCAATTGGGCAATCTGGTCTATCCCGGCTTTGTCCGGCAGACGCCCGGCGCCTGGTTCAAGGAGCTGCCGCGCTATCTGAAAGCGATCGAACTGCGCCTTGAGAAGTTGGGTTCGCAGGTGCAGAAGGACCGCGTCTGGAGCGGCGAGCTGGGCAACCTCTGGAACCAGTACAAAGCCCGCGCCGACAAGCATGCCCAAGAGGGCAAGCGCGACGAACAGCTCGTCTTGTACCGATGGTTGCTGGAGGAATACCGGGTTTCGCTGTTCGGCCAGCAACTGGGCACCAAGGTCGCGATTTCCGACAAGCGCCTGAGCAAGCAGTGGAGCCAGGTGGAAGGCTAGCTGCACCGATTTGTGGCAAACTTCAAAGCCAATGGGCCGCTCGCGCGGCCCTTCTCTGAATAACAATTGGCACTAAAGTGCCATTATCTTTCCTGGCCCAGCCCAGTGGTGAAGGCCTTAGAACAGAGGAACGACTGTGCATAACGTCGTGATCAGCGGCACCGGCCTGTATACCCCGGCCATGAGTATCTCCAACGAAGAGCTGGTTGAGTCCTTCAATACCTGGGTGCAGCAGTTCAACATCGATAACGCTGCCGCCATCGAGCGGGGCGAGCTGGAACCGCTTGCAGAATCCAGCGCGGCCTTCATCGAAAAGGCCTCGGGGATCAAGAGCCGCTATGTGATGGACAAGGCCGGCATCCTCGACCCGCAACGCATGAAGCCGCGCCTGCCAGAACGCAGCAACGACGAGCCGTCGATTCTCTGTGAGATGGGCGTGGCTGCCGCTCGCCAGGCGCTGGAGCGCGCCGGCCGCACCGCCGCCGATGTCGACGCGGTGATCGTCGCCTGTTCCAACCTGCAGCGGCCCTATCCGGCGATCGCCATCGAAGTGCAGCAAGCCCTTGGCATCCAGGGTTTTGCCTTCGACATGAACGTCGCCTGTTCGTCGGCCACCTTCGGCATCCAGACTGCCAGCAACTGCGTGCAACTGGGCCAGGCCCGTGCCGTGCTGGTGGTCAGCCCGGAAATCTGCACCGGTCACCTCAACTTCCGCGACCGCGACAGTCACTTCATCTTCGGCGACGGCGCTACCGCCGTGCTGGTCGAGCGGGCGGACCTCGCCACCTCCGCGCACCAGTTCGACATTGTCAGCACCAAGCTGCTGACCCAGTTCTCCAACAACATCCGCAACAACTTCGGTTTTCTCAATCGCGCCGGCGAAGAAGGGGCCGAGGCGTCAGACAAGCTGTTCGTCCAGGAAGGGCGCAAGGTGTTCCGCGAAGTCTGCCCCATGGTCGCCGAGCTTATCGCCCAGCACCTGGCGGAAAACCAGATCGACATCGCCGACGTCAAACGCTTCTGGTTGCACCAGGCGAACCTGAGCATGAACCACCTGATCGTCAGGAAACTGCTGGGGCGTGATGCCCTGGAAGAAGAAGCGCCGGTGATTCTGGACCGCTATGCCAACACCAGTTCGGCCGGTTCGGTGATCGCGCTGCACAGCTACCAGGATGATCTGCCCCAAGGTGCGCTGGGGGTGCTCAGCTCATTCGGCGCGGGGTATTCGATCGGCAGCGTGATCCTGCGCAAGCGGTGACCGAAAACGAAGCGGTGGGCAAGACAAGATGGGGGCGCTGATCCAGTCAGCGCCCCCGTGCTTGCTTTCGCTGCATCAACTCAGAACTTGGCTTCCAGGTCCAGCTGGAAGGTGTCGATGTTGGCATCGCTGGTTGGCGGGTTGGAGGCATCCGACTTCGCCATCAGGTAAGCGGCGCCCACCGAGAAGTTCTTGTCGATCTCGTAGCCGACCTTGACCTTGTGGCCACGCGAGGCGGTGAAACCGTTGGCGAAGTCCGAGTCGGTGAAGGCGCCGACCACTGCGTTGCGCTGCACGTCGCGGTAGTTGTAGTCGAGGCTGAAGGCACCCAGCTTGGTCTTCAGGCCGGCCAGCCAGGCCGTGTCCTGGTTGCTGTCGGTCTCGCCGTTGACGACGTACTGGCCGTAGGCCGACAACGGGACCACCAGGCCGGTCAGGTCGATCTGGCCGAAGCCTTCGTACAGGGTGAATTCGTTGGTGGTGTTGCCGTTGACCGCCAGCGCTTCGCTGTCCTTGTCATTGTCGTAGCTGTAGATGCTGCCGCCCAAGGTGACCTTGAGGTTGTCGGTCGGGGCGAAGCGCGCACCCAGCTGGCCGCTGTACAGGCGCAGGTCGTGGCGGAACTGCACGCCGTCGCCGTCGACGTTGTCCTTGAGCACGAAGTAGCCCGCGCTGCCGAACAGCTCGGCGCCGCCCAGGTCGGTCTTGTAGGTGGTGGCGAAGCCTTCGGGGTTGATGTCGCTGTCCCAGATCACATCACCCATGCTGACCCAGGGCTGGTTCATCTTGCCGCCGATCAGGTGCAGGTTGGGCAGGGCAGTGGGGTGGTAGTCGATGTAGGCAAGGTCGAGCCACAGCTGCTTCTTGTCGAAGTAGTTGTCCATGCTCTGGTTGGTCGAGCGCGCATCGCTGCTGCTGCCGGTGGCGACGCGGATACCGGCGTCGACCTGTGGGTTGATCTCGCTGTACAGGCCAAAGCGGGCGCGGATGCGCTGGCGGTCCTGGTCGCGGCTGCTGGAGTTGGTCGGGCCGTCGGCGTCGACGTCCTCGTGGCGCAGGCGCAGGTCACCCTTCATCTGGGTCTTGGCGGCCCATGCCAGTTTTGATTCAAAGGAGCTCAGGCGTTCGGTCTGTGCCTTCTGGGCGGCCTTTTCCTTGGTCTCGTTAGCCAGGTCGGCTTGCAGTTCGCTGTACTGCGCCTGGTTGATCGAGCCATTGGCGCGGAGCATTTCGAGCAGCTTGGCGTCGACCGCAGCACTGGCCGGAGCACTCAGAGCCAGCATCATGCCGGTGCACAGGCTCGCTCCGGTTAGTGTAGAAACAAGACGCATAAGGTTCTCCCTCTTGAAAAAAAATGGGGAGGCTTGCGCCCGCCCCGTGTTGGCATGTCTTCGGGAAAGGCCTGGCTAGACAGGTTCTGGGGTTCCCGAAAACAGGCGCAAGTATTGCGGGGGAGCATTACAGAATAATGTCTATTTGGTGGCACTGATGTTAAGAGGCGCCACGCTCTGCGGTGGGCGTTTCAAGGTTTTTCTGGGACACTGAAACCCCCTACGCGATGAGTCGACACCGTGACTACCTTGCAGAGCATTGCCCACTTGCGCGACCTGCCAGCAGCTTCATGGGATGCCTTGGTGCCCGCAGGCCAGCCTTTTCTACGGCATGCATTTCTAAGCGCCCTGGAAGACAGCGGCAGCCTCGGCCCCGGCACAGGCTGGGCCAGCGAGCATTTGCTGCTGGAGCGGGACGGGCAGTTGCGCGCGGTATTGCCGGGCTATCGCAAGTGGCATTCGTTTGGCGAATACGTGTTCGATCACGGCTGGGCCGACGCCTGCGAGCGCGCCGGTATTCCCTATTACCCCAAGTTGCTGGGCGCCGTACCGTTCAGCCCGGTGACCGGCCCGCGCTTGCTGGCCGTCGACCCGGCCGATGCATTGCTTTTGTTACAAGCCATTCCCGAGTACCTGGTACAAGGCGAACTCTCGGGTGCTCACTTGAATTTCACCGACAGCGTACTCGATGCACAGATCGGGCAACTGCCCGGCTGGATGGAGCGCCTGGGCTGCCAGTTTCACTGGAGCAACCGTGGGTACCGGGATTTCCAGGACTTTCTCGACACACTGAGCTCACGCAAGCGCAAGCAGATCCGCAAGGAACGCGAGCAGGTAGCGGGACATGGGATGGAATTTCGCTGGTATCAGGGTCACGAGCTGAGCGAGGCGCAGTGGGACTTCGTGTATACCTGTTACGCCAACACCTATGCGGTGCGCCGGCGAGCACCTTATCTGACCCGGGAATTCTTCAGCCTGCTGGCCGAGCGCATGCCCGAGTCATTGAGGGTGGTGATGGCGGTGCAGGGCGGCCGCGAGGTCGCCATGGCCCTCAGCCTGGTCGGTGGCGATAGCCTGTATGGCCGCTATTGGGGTTGCCTGGATGAATTCGACCGTCTGCATTTCGAGACGTGCTTCTACCAGGGCATGGACTACGCCATCGCCCAGGGGCTGCAGCGCTTCGACGCCGGCGCCCAGGGCGAGCACAAGTTGATCAGGGGTTTCGAGCCGGTGCTGACGCGCTCCTGGCATTACCTCCTGCACCCCGGCTTGCGCCGGGCGGTGGAGGATTTCCTGCAGCAGGAGCGGGCGGGGGTCAGGGCCTACGCCGAGGAAGCATGGGCAGCATTGCCATACCGCAAGGCGTAGGAACGAGGCAGGTCAATCCACCCCGACGAACCCGCCAGTCTGGTGATGCCACAACCGCGCATACAGACCTTGCCGGGCCAGCAGCTCGCTGTGGCTGCCGGTTTCGGCGATGTGCCCCTTGTCCAATACGACCAAGCGGTCCATGCGGGCGATGGTCGACAGCCGGTGAGCGATCGCGATCACGGTCTTGCCTTGCATCAAGGTCTCGAGGCTCTCCTGGATCGCCGACTCGACCTCTGAGTCGAGCGCCGAGGTGGCCTCGTCCATGATCAGGATCGGTGCGTTCTTGAGCAGCACACGGGCGATCGCGATTCGCTGGCGCTGGCCTCCCGAGAGCTTGATCCCACGCTCGCCGACCTGCGCATCGAAGCCGGTCCGGCCCTGGGCATCAGTCAGCTGCATGATGAAGTCGTCGGCCCGGGCGCCGCACACTGCGTTCCAGACTTCTTCTTCGGTGGCATCGGGACGGCCGTAGAGCAGGTTCTCGCGGATCGAACGGTGCAGCAGCGAGGTGTCCTGGGTAATCATCCCGATCTGCGCACGCAGGCTGGCCTGAGTGACGTCGGCGATGTCCTGGCCGTCGATCAGGATGCGTCCGCCGTCCAGGTCATACAGGCGCAACAGCAGGTTGACCAGGGTCGACTTGCCAGCACCCGAGGGCCCGATCAGGCCAATCTTCTCGCCGGGGCGGATGTCCAGGTTCAGGCCATCGATGACCTTGCGCGTCTTGCCATAGTGAAAGCTGACCGTGTCGAAGCGCACCGCGCCGCGCTCGACCTTGAGCCTTGGAGCGTTCGGCTTGTCGGTGACGGTGACGGGCTGGGCGATGGTCTGCAATCCATCCTGGACCGTGCCGATGTTCTCGAAGATGCCGTTGACCACCCACATGATCCAGCCCGACATGTTGACGATACGGATCACCAGGCCGGTCGCCAGGGCAATGGCACCCACGGTGATCATCGACTGGGTCCACAACCACAGCGCCAGGCCTGTGGTGCCGACGATCAGAAGACCGTTCAGGGTGGTGATGACCACGTCCATGCTGGTGATGACGCGCGATGCCAGCTGGGTCTTCTCGGTCTGCTCGGTGATCGCTTCACGGGCGTACTGCTGTTCGAAATCGGTATGGGCAAACAGCTTGAGCGTGGCGATGTTGGTGTAGCCGTCGACGATCCGTCCCATGAGTTTGGAGCGGGCATCGGACGACACAACCGAACGTTCCTTGACCCGTGGCACGAAGTAGTAGAGTGAAGCGCTGTAGCAGAAAATCCAGACGATCAGTGGCAGCATCAGCCGCCAGTCGGCTTCGGCAAACAGCACCAGGGCGCTGATGGCGTAGACCAGCACATGCCAGAGCGCGTCCATGGCCTGCACCAGCGAATCACGCAGCGAGTTACCGGTCTGCATGATGCGCTGGGCGATGCGCCCGGCGAAATCGCTCTGGAAGAAGTTGAGGCTCTGCTTGAGCACGTAGGTATGGTTCTGCCAGCGGATCATGCTGGTCATGCCCGGGCTGATGGCCTGGTGCACCAGCAGGTCGTGCAAGCCGACGAACACTGGCCGGATCAGCAAGGCCACCACGGCCATCCAGGCCAGCTCGCCGCCATGCTCGCTGAAGAAGTTTTCACCGGAGCCCGCCTGGGCCAGGTCGATGATCCGGCTCAGGTAGCTGAACAGCGCCACCTCGACCAGCGCCACCACGAGCCCCACGACCAGCAGGGCGACAAAGGTCGGCCAGACCTGGCGCAGGTAGTACAGGTAGAAGCGCAGGACACCGCTGGGCGGCGCCTCGGTCGGCGCTTCGCGGAATATGTCGATGAGTTGCTCGAAACGACGGTACAGCATGGAAACTCCTGTTCGGCTCGACTGCGCATCGAGATCACGTCCCTGTGATGCTCATGTTCAGTCGAGGCGCTTGGCGGATTTGATGTAGACAGGGTCGGCCGGGACATCGCGCATGCCCTTCTTGACGGTCGTCGGCGAATTGACGATCTGGTCAACCACCTCCATGCCCTTGGTCACCTTGGCGAACACGGCGTAGCCGGCATCGCGGCCTGGATCGAGGAACGCGTTGTCGGCAACGTTGATGAAGAACTGGCTGGTGGCGGAGTTCGGGTTGGAGGTACGGGCCATGGAGAGGGTGCCGCGGGCGTTGTGCAGGCCGTTGCTCGCTTCGTTGCGGATCGGGTCGCGGGTGTTCTTCTGCACCATCTGGTCGGTGAAGCCGCCACCCTGGACCATGAAGCCCGGGATCACGCGGTGGAAGATGGTGTTGTTGTAGAAGCCGCTGTCGACGTATTCGAGGAAGTTCTTCGTGCTGATCGGCGCCTTGTCCCCGTCGAGCTCGACCTCGATCTGGCCAAAGCTGGTGTCCAGCAGTACGTGGGTCTTTTCAGCGGCCATCAGGCTGGTGGCGAAGGCGACGGAGCAGGCGGCGAGGAGGATTTTCTTCAGCATGGGCTCAATGATCCTTGAGAGGTGGATGCGGCTGCCAGAAACTGCAGCACGGTCTGGTTGAAGACCTGAGGTTGGTCAAGCGGCGTAGCGTGCCGCGAATCCTCGATGACCGCCAGTCGCGCCTGAGGTATCAGGGCCACATAACGTTCCTTCAGTTGTATCGGGGTGTAATCTCGATCCGCACTGATCACCAGCGTAGGACAGCGGATCTGACTGATGCGTTCCGCCACGCCCCAGTCGACGATGGCATCGAAACTGGCCAGGTAGGCGCGTTTGTCGTTGCGCGCCCAGCGCTCGGCCATCTTGCGCCGCAGGTCAGCCTGCTGGGGTTTGGGAAACAGGCGCTGGGCCAGGCCCTTGCCCACGGTCTCGACGCTGAGGATGCGCGCCATGCTCCAGCGCTTGGCCCACCAGACCCAGTCCTGGCGGGTGCGGCGCTTGACCTCCGGGGCACTGTTGACGATGCAGAGGCTGCGCAGCCAGCCGGGATGGTCGACGGCGAACTGGAAGCCGACCATGCCGCCCATGGACAGCCCGATGAAGTGCACAGGCCCGGTCTGCAGATGTTCCAGCAGGGCCAGCAGGTCTTCGCTGAAGGTGGCGATGGTGTAGCCGTCGCGCGGCTTGTCCGAGCGGCCATGACCCCGGATGTCCATGAGGATCAGCCGGTAATGACGGGCAAGCTCGGGTATCTGGAACTCCCAGTCCTGGCAACTGGAGCCCAGGCCATGGAGCAATACCACGGGCTCGCCCTGGCCGTATTCCTCGTAGTGCAGCGAGCAACCTTCGTGTTCGAAAAAGGCCATGGGCGCGGTCCTGTCAGGCTTGGGCGGGAGCAGCGAAAGGCACGTCCAGTGGCGCAGTATCGAAACTGCGCAGCAGCTCGATGAGAATCTGCGTGGCCGGGCCGAGGGTCTTGTCCTTGTTGGAGTAAAGGTAGAACAGCGGGTGACGGCTGCCACCTTTATCCATGGGCAGGGGCTTGAGCACGCCGTCGCGCAGTTCGCGCTCGATCAGGTGGCGTGGCAGCCAGGCAAAGCCCAGGCCGCTGCCGACGAAGGTGGCGGCGGTGGCCAGGCTGCCCACGGTCCAGCGCTGTTCGGCGCCCAGCCAGCCGACATCGCGGGGTTGAGCCCGGCCCGAGTCCCGGATCACCACCTGCAACTGGCTTTCGAGGTCCTGGAAGTTCAGCTCCCGGCCCAGGCGGTGCAAGGGATGCTCGGGGTGGGCGACGGCGACAAATTCGACGGCGCTCAGCTCATTGCCCAGGTAGCCCGGGATACTCACGGCGCTGATCGCAAGGTCGGCGATGCCATCCTGCAAGACCTCCTCGACCCCCGACAGCACCTCTTCGCGCAGGCGCACGCGGCAGCCCCGGCTCTGTGGCATGAACGCGCTCAAGGCGCGCACCAGCCGGGCGCTGGGGTAAGCGGCATCGACCACCAGGCGCACCTCGGCCTCCCATCCCTGTTCCATGTGGTGAGCCAGGTCCTCGAGCTGGCTGGCCTGCTTGACCAGCTGGCGCGAACGGCGCAGCAGCACATTGCCGGCCTCGGTCAGCACCGCCTTGCGCCCGTCGATGCGCAAAAGCGGCACGCCCAGTTGCTCCTGCATGCGCGCCACGGTGTAGCTCACCGACGATTGCGAGCGGTGCAAGGCCTCGGCTGCCTGGGCAAACCCGCCGTGATCGACCACCGCCTGCAAGGTCCTCCACTGGTCCAGGGTAACGCGCGGCGCTTTCATGTACGGCTCCTGTTGTCCTAAGCTGCGCTCTTTCAAGGAGAGCGCCATATGAAGAAGAGTTGTGCGGTACTGCTGTTGCTCCTGCCCCTGAGCGCCGTCGCCTATCCCATCGACGTCGAGAAACAGATCACTGGCGTGAAGATCGACTACACCTCCTACGACACGGACCGGGACATGGGGTCGATCACCCTCGACAACTATGGGCAAGTGCCTGCCCAGTGCCGGGTGACCTTCCGCAACGGGCCCGAGGCGCCGCGCGTGCGCCGGGTCCAGGTGCCTGCCGGCAACAGCGTGGATGTAAATGCCAAGTTCAACCGGCAGATCATCAAGCTGCGGATCGCGCTGGACTGCAAACCGCAATAGAACTGATTGATCGATATGTTCGCCCCACTTTTTACGCTTTTTTATCGATAGGTCAATCGCTAATCTCACCTTCATCGAATCGCAGCCCTTTAAGCCGATGGAGGCAACCATGTCCCGCGTACTGATCATCGAAAGCAGCGCCCGCCAGCAGGATTCCGTTTCTCGCCAACTGACCCGCGATTTCATCCAGCAGTGGCAAGCGGCGCATCCGGCGGACGCGGTCACGGTGCGTGACCTGGCCGTCAACCCGGTGCCGCACCTGGACGCCAACCTGCTTGGCGGCTGGATGAAACCTGAAGACCAGCGTAGCAGCGACGAGCTGCAAGCCTTGGCGCGCTCCAACGAACTCACTGACGAAGTGCTGGAAGCGGATGTACTGGTGCTCGCAGCGCCGATGTACAACTTCGCCATCCCCAGCACCCTCAAGGCCTGGCTGGACCACGTCTTGCGCGCCGGTATCACCTTCAAGTACACCCCGACCGGTCCGCAGGGCCTGCTCACTGGCAAGCGCGCCTATGTGTTGACGGCCCGCGGCGGTATCCACGCCGGCGCCGTCACCGACCACCAGGAACCATACCTGCGCCAGGTCATGGCTTTCATCGGGATTCACGACGTAACCTTCATTCACGCCGAAGGCCTGAACATGAGCGGCGACTTCCACGAGAAAGGCCTGAACCAGGCCAAGGCCCAGCTCGCCGCAGTGGCCTGAGCCGTACCGGCCCTTTCGCTGGCAACCCAGCGAAAGGGCACCGTCGATGCAGCTGTTGCCCAAGCCCACCCAACCCGCTAAGGTCCCCGCCTTGTTTTCCGAGGGCCACCCATGGGCTACCTGATTATCGTCGCGCTGATCCAGGCGTTTTCCTTCAGCCTGATTGGCGAATACCTGGCCGGCCACGTCGACAGCTACTTCGCCGTGCTCGCCCGCGTGGTGCTGGCCGGCCTGGTCTTCCTTCCGCTGACCCGCTGGCGCCAGGTCGAGCCGCGCTTCATGCGCTCCATGCTGCTGATCGGCGCGCTGCAATATGGCATCACCTACGTCTGCCTCTACCTCAGCTTCCGCGTACTGACCGTGCCCGAGGTACTGCTGTTCACCATTCTCACCCCTCTGCACGTGACCCTGATCGAAGACGCCCTCAACCGTCGCTTCAACCCCTGGGCCCTGGTCGCCGCCCTGGTTGCCGTCGCGGGCGCCGCGGTGATCCGCTTCGACAGCATCACCGGCGACTTCTTCATCGGTTTCCTGCTGCTGCAGCTGGCCAACTTCACCTACGCCGCCGGGCAAGTCCTGTACCGCCACCTTATCGCCCGCAACCCCAGCGACCTGCCGCATTACCGGCGTTTTGGCTACTTCTACCTGGGTGCCTTGCTGGTGGTGCTGCCGGCCTTCCTGCTGTTCGGCAACAGCCAGCACCTGCCCAGCACCGACGTGCAATGGCTGGTGCTGCTGTTCCTCGGCCTGTGCCCGACTGCCCTTGGACTCTACTGGTGGAACAAGGGCGCCTGCATGGTCCCCGGTGCGACGCTGGCGGTGATGAACAACCTGCATGTGCCGGTGGGGCTGTTGATCAATCTGTTGATCTGGAACCAGGATGAGCCGCTGGGACGGCTGCTGGTGGGGGGCGGGGTGATTCTGGGGTCGGTGTGGATGAGTCGGCTTGGGCAGCGGCGTTCATCTATAACTGATGGAAGATGAAATCATTCCTGGCCATTTTTTCCAATGCAAACGAACGAAGCTCAAGCGTGTCTTTGAGCGCCGAATCCTCTGCTTTGATCCGCCATGCCTGCTTCGCCTGGCCCTGGGAGCCCAGACCCTCAATGGCGGCCACCATGTTCTCAACCGTAGGCATGTAAATAGTGAAGCCGTTCCCTTTCCACGCCGCTACTGTCATTCCCAAGGCCTCGCACAAGTCAACTTTAAGCTGCGCGTCGTCTCGATCCGCTTGGCGTGATTGCAGAATCTGATTCGTCAGCTCACGGTCTGATCCAAGCAAATTACCCTGATCCCAGCTCTCCGGAGGACAGTCCTTTGAAGTAGGAGAGAGCGCAATGAACGGGTTGATCTCCATGGGGTAGATACGGCAAACCAACGGTCTTTCGGAATAGATGGTGCATAGATCATCCTCCCCCAGATTAGGGCATTGAGGAATCACGTTTCCCGCTAAAATCACCGTCACTCGCAATGAGGCTTCCCCGCATTGCACAGCAGCTGATCGACGTTTGTGATAGTCATATTCGGGTGCGTCCAACGGCCATGCCGACTCATCGAAGGCCTCTACCAGCACAGCCACGGAGTGACCGCGACCAAGCCACTGAATGGCTTCGGCCACGGTAAGTGGGACGAATCTTCCTCTGCAGCAGGCGCCACATCCTACGCAGCCGAAGCGAGTGTCGTTGTCAGGATTGCTAAGTGGAGTCAATGCTTGCTCGCGATAGAAATGGATCTGAATTCTAAACTCAGGTGCGCGCTGATTCAAAAGCTGCTTTAGACGATTGATGTCTGGATTCGCCGAGTGAAATCAGTTCAGTACGACCCAGCCGTCTCGACAACAGCTGAGTCCCGCACCTTGGGCAAGCTCCCAGGCAGCAGCCCCGCCCGCAGATCATTACCACTCGGCTGCTGGTACACACTCAACCCAAACTCCGGCATCACCGCCAGCAGGTAATCGAACACATCTCCCTGGATTCGCTCGTACTCGGCCCACACCGTGGTGCGGGTGAAGCAGTAGATCTCCAGCGGGATGCCCTGGGCGGTGGTCTGCATCTGGCGGACCATGCAGGTCATGTGCGGCTGGATGTCCGGGTGGTTTTTCAGGTACGCCAGGGCGTAGGCGCGGAAGGTGCCGAGGTTGGTGAGGCGGCGGCGGTTGGCCGAGAGCTCTGCCACCTGGCCCTGGGCTTCGTTCCACTTGAGCAGTTCGCTGCGCTTGGTGGTCAGGTAGTCGCCCAGCAGGTGTACCTGGCTCAGGCGCTGCTCTTCGTCCGGGGTGAGGAAGCGTACGCCGGCGGCGTCGATGAACAGGCTGCGCTTGATGCGTCGACCACCCGATTGCTGCATGCCGCGCCAGTTGCGGAACGACTCGCTCATCAGGCGCCAAGTGGGGATGGAAACGATGGTCTTGTCGAAGTTCTGCACCTTGACGGTGTGCAGGGTGATGTCCACCACATCGCCATCGGCGCCTACCTGGGGCATCTCGATCCAGTCGCCGACGCGCAGCATGTCGTTGCTGGTCAGCTGCACGCTGGCCACGAACGAGAGCAAGGTGTCCTTGTAGACCAGAATGATCACCGCGGACATGGCACCCAGGCCGGAGAGCAGCAGCAGCGGCGATCGGTCGATCAAGGTGGCGACGATGACGATGGCGCTGAACACGAACAGGACCATCTTGGCCAGTTGCACATAGCCTTTGATCGAGCGGGTACGGGCGTGTTCGGTGCGGGCGTAGATGTCGAGCAGGGCGTCGAGCAGGCAGGACAGCGCCAGGGTCAGGAAGAGCAGCGTGAACGCGAAGGCGATGTTGCCCAGGAAGTGCTGGCTGTCGGCACTGAGCTCCGGGACCAGCTTGAGCCCGAACTGCACCACCAGTGACGGGGTGGTCTGGGCCAGGCGATGGAAGACCTTGTTGTGGCGCAGGTCGTCGAGCCAGGCGAGGGCCTGCTGGCGGGCCAGCAAGCGGGTTGCATGCAGTACCAGGAAGCGTGCGAGGCGGCCCATGACCAGGGCGACGGCCAGCAGCACCGCCAGGCCGATGCCGGCATGCAGCACCGGATGTTGGTCGAGGGAGCCCCAGAGGTCGAGGGTGTCGTGCCAGAGTCTTTGAATATCCATGCGTCGTCGAGAAGGTCTGTATAGCGAAAAGAAGGGGTATTAGAGCCCAGACGGGCAAGACGTTACCAAAAGAAATTCGGCGCCAGCGTTGGAAAACGTTACCCTATGCAACTGAATTTCTGCACTTGCCCGAGGTACGCCCCTTGTTTTCCCAATTCGCCCTGCACGAACGCCTGCTTAAAGCCGTGGCCGAGCTGAACTTTGTCGAGCCGACCCCGGTGCAGGCGGCGGCCATTCCCCTGGCCTTGCAAGGGCGTGACCTGCGCGTGACCGCGCAGACCGGTAGCGGCAAGACCGCGGCGTTCGTGCTGCCGATGCTCAACCGTCTAGTCGACCTGAAGGGCGGTCGCGTGGAGATCCGTGCCGTGGTTTTGCTGCCGACCCGCGAACTGGCCCAGCAGACCCTCAAGGAAGTCCAGCGTTTCGCCCAGTTCACCTACATCAAGGCTGGCCTGGTGACCGGCGGTGAAGACTTCAAGGAACAGGCCGCCATGCTGCGCAAGGTGCCGGACGTGCTGATCGGCACCCCGGGCCGCCTGCTGGAGCAGCTCAACGCGGGCAACCTGAAGCTCGAGCACGTGCAGGTGATGGTGCTGGACGAAGCCGACCGCATGCTCGACATGGGCTTTGCCGAAGACGTCGAGCGCCTGTGCGGCGAGTGCGGCAACCGTGAGCAGACCATGCTGTTCTCCGCCACCACCGGCGGTGTTGGCCTGCGCGAGATGATCACCAAGGTGCTGAAGGATCCTGAGCACCTGATGCTCAACAGCGTCAGCCAGCTGGCCGAGGGTACTCGCCAGCAGATCATCACGGCCGACCATGACCAGCACAAGGAGAAGATCATCCAGTGGCTGCTGGCCAACGAGACCTTCGACAAGGCGATCATCTTCACCAATACCCGCGTTGCGGCCGATCGTATCTACGGTCACCTGGTGGCGCAGGACGTGAAGGCGTTCGTGCTGCACGGCGAGAAGGACCAGAAGGACCGCAAGCTGGCCATCGAGCGCTTCAAGCAGGGTAGCTCGAAGGTGCTGGTTGCAACCGACGTGGCGGCCCGTGGCCTGGACATCGACGGCCTGGACCTGGTGATCAACTTCGACATGCCGCGCAGCGGCGACGAGTATGTGCACCGCATCGGGCGTACTGGCCGTGCCGGTGGTGAAGGCCTGGCGATCTCACTGATCTGCCACAACGACTGGAACCTGATGTCGAGCATCGAGCGCTACCTCAAGCAGCAGTTCGATCGCCGTGTCATCAAGGAAGTCAAAGGCACCTACGGTGGACCGAAGAAGGTCAAGGCGTCTGGCAAGGCTGTAGGCACCAAGAAGAAAAAGGGCGAGAAGAAGGGCGAGAAGAAGCCGCTGACCAAGCGCAAGACCGGTCCCCGCGCCAACAAGGCTCCATTGGCCAGCGCCGATGGCATGGCCCCGCTGAAGAAACGTACTCCAGCGGCTGAGTAAGCCCTGGGCGGCCAGCTCCCCCGGGAGCTGGCTTCAGGTTTTCTTCTCTGCTTCCTTCAGCTCCTGCAACCTGCGGTCTATCAGCTGGCATTTGTCCGGCAAGTCCTTGCTCGCGCTGTCGAGCTTCATCCCCTGTAGTTCCTCGTTTATTTCCTTCGCCTTCTGCGGGTTCTGCTCTGTAAGCTGCGTGACCAGCTTGGCCAGCTCTTCGCGTTTCTGCGTGGCCTCTTCAAGCGTGCAGGCCCAGGCGGGCAGGGCGCTGAACAGGCTGGCGGTGAGGGCGAGGGTCAGGGGCAGCAGGGGTTTCATGGGCTAGGCCTCGATGAGATGGTAGACGGTGGATGCCTGCTAACGGTGGTTGGTTCATCTGAAACGACACGGTGTGGACTGCAGGCTTGTCCCGCGAAGCGCCGCGCGGGCGGCGCTCGATCTGTGCGGCGCCACAAGGCCCAAGCGCACGCCCCGCGCGGCGCATCGCGGGCAAGTCGGGACGTCGAACCGCCGCTCAGTGTGGTTGTGCTGAGAAGTAATCATCGGGGTCAGGAAGGCCGTGGCTGATCTGTCCATTCAATAGGAAAACTTCAGACTTTCCCTATTCCTTGTAGTCCATTTCCCAAAGATACTGTTACAGCCCTTAAGTCGTTGCAATGGTCCGTTTCGCGTCCTAGTCTCGACCAGTCGTTGCTCATCAACGACCGGTTTTGACAGACCGATTCCTGATTTTCGGACCATATGTGCGTCGTTTCCTGGCGGCCGTACGTGGGGCACTTCGGTGCGCCGAGTTCCGATATCCTCGGTCTGTCAACCCGCGTATGGCTGCCACCATTTGTTTGACAGCATGACGTGGTAGCTCCCATCGATATCGGAGTCACGCAATGTTAAAGATCGTCCCCGACCCACCGCACCACGAAAACCACTCCCTGGAAGACATCCTCATCCAGACCTCCGAGTACCTGGCCTGCGCCTCGACCGTCGCCCATCAGACGATGGTGGTCAGTCCCCAGCCCCCTGGGCAACTTCTGATCCTGGCAACGATGCACCAGATCGACCGCGCGCATGTGCTGGTTGAAATGGCGTTGAGCAAGTGCAGTCACGGCACTAGCACATCAGTAGTGGCAACAGCACAAACCTTTGTGGGAGCGGCCTTGTGCCGCGATCGGGCGCGGAGCGGCCGTACTTCAAGCGATGCGCTAGAGCTGGCGAACCGAGCCAGTCGTTCTGCGGCCGCTTCGCGCCCGATCGCGGCACAAGGCCGCTCCCACAGGGTCATCCCTACGGGCTGGAGAAATGTATGACTGGAAAAACCAACCACTATAAGACCACCGGCGTAGGCACCTTCGGCGAAGGCATTGGCGGCTGCATCAGCGACCGCCTGTTCAAGGTCGCCCCAGGCCACGACGCCGAATATGCCCTCGAACAGGCCTCGGTCCTGCTGGACTGCGTCTACCGGATGACCCTGCAAGCCGGGGTCGAGCGGGACGATATCCTGGTCTGGGGCGCTCATTACCTGAGCGGCATGGCGAAAGCGCTGGTCGAGGATGTCACGCACGGGATGATGACGGGGCCTGTGCGCTAGACAAGTCCAGAAGATGCGTGGATGCCTGAAACACTCAAAGCGCTCCACGCATTTACTCACCTGCGACATATCCAGGACACCGCGCTATGCCAAACGCTACAAACACTCAGTGGGGCCGCCTCGCCAGTCAGGAAGACCATGACATCGATATGTCCGACATCCCTGAACTGGATGACAACTTCTTTCAACATGCTGAACTCCGTATGCCGGTGTTCAAGGTAACGGAAGTCGAGCATGATCCGCCGGAACGCTTTCCCCCTCCCACCAGTCCCACCTGTGTAGTCCCCATCCGATCACAGCAGGAGCCCATCTCCATGAGCCACTACGACTGGGACCTGATCGAACGCTTGCTGCACGAAGTGCAGAACGGCGCCGGTCACAGCTTCACCCCGCGCCCCTATGCCGAGCAGCACGCCGCCGCGCAAGCGGCGCAGGGCGAGCCGGTTGGCGATCTGGACCACCTGAAGTCCCAAGCCTGCGACTACGAGAAACTGCTGTTCGAGCGCGGCTTCATCGAAACCCGTCCTGAACAGGACGGCGGCAATGGTGAAAACTTCGTGCTGACCCAGCGCGGCTCGCGGCTGTTGAGCCTGATCGACAGCAGCATCCCGGGTGAAGCACATCCACGCCAGGTGCTCGATGACCAGGAAGATGCCCTGGATGAGGCAACCTTCGACCGGGTCTCGGCCAAGCCGCAGATTGCCCACGGGGCAATTTAGGCTGGCAAGGGCAGGGCGCGGAACGGGATAATCGGCGCTGGATCCATTTTCACTGCCGAGCCTTGCCCATGCCTTCGATGACACAAGGGGCACGCCCATGAGCGTGACCCGCAAGAATACCGACGCCTTTGCCTTGCAAGTGATGCTGTTGCTGTGCCTGATCTGGGGCAGTCAGCAGGTAATGATCAAGTGGGCCGCGGTGGACATCGCGCCAGTGATGCAGGCGGCATTGCGCTCCGGCATCGCCGCGGTGCTCGTGGGAGTGCTCATCTGCTGGCGCGGCGGTTGGGATCAGGTGGGTAACACATGGCGGGGCGGATTGCTGGCAGGCGCGTTGTTCGGCCTGGAGTTCCTGTTCATAGCCGAGGGCCTGAAGCTGACCTCGGCGGCGCACATGTCCGTGTTTCTCTATACCGCGCCGGTATTCACTGCGCTCGGCCTGCACTTCATGCTGCCCAGCGAACGGCTGCGGACGTTGCAGTGGCTAGGGATCCTGCTGGCCTTCATCGGCATTGCGCTGGCGTTTGCCGGGGGACTGTCGCTGGACCACCTGGACGGCCGGACCCTCCTCGGCGATGCATTCGGCGTTCTGGCGGGCCTTGCCTGGGGTGCGACGACCGTAGTGGTACGCGGCTCGCGGCTTTCGGAAGCACCGGCAACGCTGACCTTGTTCTACCAGTTGATGGTCGGTTTCGTCGGCCTGCTGCTGATTGCACTGCTCACGGGGCAGATCGGGATGGTCACCCTGACGACATTGTCGATCAGCAGCGTGCTGTTCCAGGGCCTGGTTGTGTCGTTCTTCAGCTACCTCACCTGGTTCTGGCTGCTGCGCCAGTACCTGGCCTCGAACCTGGCAGTCTTCTCCTTCATCACTCCGTTGTTCGGGGTGACCTTTGGCGTGTTGCTGCTCGGTGAACCGTTGAGCTGGAACTTTGTATTCGGCGCGGTCCTTGTGCTGTTGGGGGTGATCATGGTCAGCGCAGAACCATGGGTGCGGCAGCGGCTGCGCAAGGTGCTGGGCTGATTATCGATCAGCCTGGCAACAAGGTGAAACAGTAAACCAACCGTCGGAAGTCCCCTAAACGGATTGAAACGCGGCAAACTCGCACACATCTGTAGGAATAGTGGCATGCGCAATACAGGACATCGGTCTATGATCTGTATGAAGCATCGCCGGATTGATTTGCCGTGAGGCTGACCCGTAAAGGGGGCACTATGAAAAACGACATGTACAACTGGCTCCACGACCTCGCCGTCGCGCTGGGCTTGATCCCGCCACCGTTGCAGCCGGTGCCGATCCCCACCGACGAAGAGCGTAAACGTCAACCACGACGCCGCTGAATGTAACAAAGCCGCCGCACCCTTTCGGATGCAGCGGCCTTTTTGTGCAGGCCTCAGGCCAGGTTCACGGCGCCCACTGGGCGGCGCGAGCACAGGCTTACCAATACAAAGCTCACCAGACCGGCTGACAGGCTGTAGTAGATCGGCGTGTTGGCCTCGAGCCCATCCTTGAGCATGAAGAACAGCACCGTTACAAAGCCCAGGCTCATGCTGGTGATCGCCCCTGCCGTGGTAGCGCGTTTCCAGAAGATGGCCCCGATCAGCGGGACCAGCATGCCGCCGACCAGCAGGTTATAGGCCAGGGTCAGCGCACTGATCACATCATTCACCGCCAGGGCGATGCCCAATACCACCAGGCCCGTCAGCAAGGTGAACAGGCGATTGATGCCCAGGCTCGACTGCTTGCCGCCGCGCAGCTTGGGCAACAGGTCTTCGGTCAGCGTGGTGGACGCCGCAAGCAGCCCGGCACTGGCGGTCGACATCATCGCCGCCAGCGCGGCCGCCATCAGCAGCCCACGGATGCCATCCGGCAAGGTGCTCTTGATCATTTCGGCGAAGGCATTGTTCGGGTTGGCAAGATCAGGCATCAGCACATGCGCAGCCATGCCGATCAAGGCACAGGCCAGGCCGTAGAACACGCAGTAGATGCCCGCGGTGGTGCCGGCGCGCTGGGCGACTTTCTCGTCCCGCGCGGTGAACACCCGCTGCCAGATGTCCTGGCCGATCAGGATGCCGAAGAAGTAGATCAGGAAGTACGTGATGATGGTGTCCCAGCCGATGGTGGTCAGCTGGAAGCTCGACTCGGGCAGCTTGGCGACCAGTTGGTCCCAGCCGCCGACCTTGTAGAGGCACACCGGCAGCAGGATGAACATCAGGCCGACGGTCTTGATCACGAACTGGACAATGTCGGTGAGGGTCAGCGACCACATGCCGCCGATGGTCGAGTAGATCACCACCACGCCGCCGCCAAGCACCAGCGACAGCCAGAAGGGCAGGTCGAGCAGGACCTGCAGCACGGTGCCCATGGCCAGGGTCGAGGTCACCCCGATCATCAACGCGTAGGCCAGCATGATCGCTGCACTAGCTTGGCGCGCCATGGGGTTGTAGCGACGTTCCAGCACCTGGGTCACTGTGAAGATGCGCAGGCGCAGCAGGGGCTTGGCCAGGAACAGGTTGAGCGCGATGATGCCCAGGCCCAGCGCGGCGCACAGCCAGAAACCCGAAATCCCATGGACGTAGCCCAGGCGCACGGTACCGACGGTAGAGGCACCGCCCAGCACGGTGGTGGCCATGGTGCCCATGTACAGGGTCGGGCCGAGGTTGCGGCCGGCCACCAGGTAGTCTTCATGGGTCTTTGCGCGGCGCATGCCGTACCAGCCGAGGCCGAGCATGCCTGCGGCGTAGATCAGTACTACGAATATGTCCAAGGCCATGGGGTGTCTCCGCTTTATCTTTATTATGTGAGATCGACCATCCGGACAGTCACCGCTGCCCGTCGGTCTGGTAGGTCTGGCGGGTCGTCACCGCGACCCTGCCTGAAGGCTCCTGCCTGGATTACCGCTCCTGAACCCTAGGGTCAGCGATGCGCAACGCCCGGCAGCACGCAGAGCATCTCGAACAGCAGGTTGGCGCCCAGCAGCGAAGTGTTGCCGGTGGTGTCGTAGGGGGGCGAGACTTCGACCAGGTCGCAACCGATCAGGTCGAGGCCCTGGCAGCCGCGGATGATCTCCATGGCCTGGATGGTGGTCAAGCCGCCGATTTCCGGAGTGCCGGTGCCCGGTGCCCAGGCCGGGTCGATGCCGTCGATGTCGAACGACAGGTACACCGGGCCACCGCCGACCTTCTCGCGCACTTCGGCCATCAACGGCGTCAGCGATTTGTGCCAGCAATCTTCGGCCTGGACCACGCGGAAGCCCTGGCGGCGGCTCCAGTTGAAGTCGTCCGCGGTGTAGCCCTGGGCGCGCAGGCCGATCTGCACCACCCTGTCGCAGTCCAGCAGGCCTTCTTCCACGGCGCGGCGGAAGGTGGTGCCGTGGGCGATCTTCTCACCGAACATGTGATCGTTGACGTCGGCATGGGCGTCGATGTGGACCAGGCCGATCTTGCCATGCTTCTTGTGCAGCGCGCGCAGGATGGGCAGGGTGATGGTGTGGTCGCCGCCCAGGGTCAGCGGGATGACGTTGTGCTCGACGATCTCGTCGTAGGCCTCCTCGATGATGCGCACGGCGTCCAGCAGGTTGAAGGTGTTGATTGCCACGTCGCCGATATCGGCGATCGACAGCGAGTCGAACGGCGCGGCGCCCGTGGCCATGTTGTAGGGGCGGATCATCACCGACTCGGCGCGGATCTGCCGCGGGCCGAAGCGGGTGCCGGAGCGCAGCGAGGTGCCGATGTCCAGTGGCACGCCGATGAAGGCGGCGTCCAGGCCTTCGGCGCTTTGCAGGTGTGGCAGGCGCAGCATGGTGGCGATGCCGCCGAAACGCGGCATTTCGTTGCCGCCCAGTGGTTGGTGAAGAATCTTGTCCACGGTGGGCCTCATCAGTCGATTGTTCTGGTTGTTCGAACCTGTGCCTGGGTGCGCTTCGCTGGCGCACGCTGGCGGCGGACAGGGTCATTGCGGCCAAGTCTGCAAAAGGTAGTGCCCGGGAGGAATCGCTGCCGGCAAATACTTACTTCAGGTTTTTCTGAACTAATGCCCGGGTGCGGTTAGAATCCGGCCACTTGCATCCACTGGAACCGTTGTCCATGGCCTCTGCCTTGCCCGACCTGAAACTGCTGCGCATCTTCGTCAGCGTGGTGCGCCACCAGGGGTTCGCCAATGCCCAGCGCGAGCTCAACCTGTCGACCTCGGCCATCAGCACCTACATGAGCCAGCTCGAAGCGGCGCTCGGCATCGTGCTGTGCCACCGCGGGCGGGGTGGTTTCAGCCTGACCAGCAAGGGCGAGCTGTTCCATCAGGAAACCCTGCGCCTGCTGGCAGAGATGGATGGCTTCGAGCAATATGCCGCGGCGCTCAAGGGCGAGTTGCGCGGCACGCTGAATCTTGGGGTGATCGATTCCACCGTAGGTGACCGGGCCTTGCCGCTGGCCGAGGCGATCGGTGCCTACAGCCTCGAACACCCGGCGGTGCACCTGCACCTGTCGGTTTCCAGTCCCTACGAGCTGCAGCTGGGTGTGCAGGACAACCGCCTGGACCTGGCCATCGGCGCGTTCTCGACGCGCATGAGCGGGCTGGTCTACCAGCCGTTGTACCGCGAGCAGCACTGGCTGTACTGCAGTTCGCGCCACCCGCTGTTCGCCGAGCGGCGTATCCCGGAGCAGGTCATCACCCAGCAGCGCATGGTCGGCCGGGGATATTGGAGCCAGGCGGAGCTTGCGCGACATGGTTTCAAGCACAGCGCCGCGACGGTCGAGAGCATGGAGGCGCAGTTGATCCTGGTGCTGTCTGGCGCCTACATCGGCTACTTGCCCGAGCATTACGCCCACGCCTGGGTCGACAAGGGCGACTTGAGGGTGCTGTCACCGGCGACGTTTGGCTATCAAGCGCCATTTTCCATGATCATCCGCCGTGGACGCAGCCGCGAGCCGTTGATCCAGACTTTCCGTGACCTGCTCAAGACGCAGCTCAATGGCGCCTGAGCGGCGCCGATCAGGAGACCATCATGTCCAGAGCCCGTTGCGAGCGCTGCCAGCGCCCGCAAGACCATTGCCTTTGCCCGCTGATTCCCCAGCTCGACAGCCGCACGCGCGTGGTGCTGTTGCAGCATCCCAGCGAAACCGGGCATGCCCTCAATACCGCGCGTCTGGCGGCCCTTGGGCTGGTGAATGCCGAGCTGCGGGTTGGCGAGCTGTTTGAAGACTTGCCGGAGCTGCTGGCGACGCCCGGATACCGGCCGGCGCTGTTGTTTCCTGGAGAAGAGGCGCAGGCCTTGGAGCCCTACGGCCCCAGCGAGCCATTGCCGTTGTTGCTGATTGTCCCCGACGGCACCTGGCGCAAGGCGCGCAAGCTGCTCTACCTCAATCCGCCGCTCCAGGCCTTGCCGCGCGTCTCGCTCGGTCAGGTCCGGCCCTCGCGCTACCGACTGCGCAAGGCGCCGGAGGAGGGGGCCCTGTCGACGCTGGAAGCGGTCGTGCAGGCGTTGAATGTGCTCGAAGCCCCGGCCCCGTTCGATGAGCTCCTGAGGCCGTTCGATGCGTTGATCGAAGGGCAGATCAAAGCCATGGGCCGAGAAACGTTCGAGCGTAATCACACGGGCGCTCCGCGTTGAATCACCGCTCGCGCATCGCCTCGGTCCGGGCCTTGAGCACTGGCTTGAGCAGGTAGTCCAGTACGCTCTTCTGCCCGGTGATGATGTCGACTGTCGCTGTCATGCCGGGGATGATCAGCAACGGCTTGTTGTCACCCCCCAGGTGGTTCCTGTCGGTGCGCACCTGGATCAGGTAGAAGGCATTGCCCTTGTCATCCGTGACGGTGTCGGCGCCGATCAGCTCAAGCTTGGCCTTGAGCCCGCCATAGATGGTGTAGTCGTAGGCACTGAACTTGACCATCGCCGTCTGGCCGGGGTGCAGGAATGCCACGTCCTGCGGGCGGACCTTGGCTTCGATCAGCAGGTTGTCCTCGATCGGCACGATCTCCACCAGGTCGCTGCCGGGCTGCACGACGCCGCCAATGGTGTTGACCTTGAGCATCTTGATGATGCCACGTACGGGCGACTGCACCGTGGTGCGGGTCACCCGGTCATCGATGGCAATGCTGGTCGCGGTGAGTTTCGAGAGCTCGGTGCGCTTGTCGTTCAGCTCCGTGGCCGCCTCGGAGCGAAAACCCGCGTCTGACTCTTCGATCTTGCTCCTGATCTCGGCCGCCGCTGCCTCGGCGCGGGGGATGGCAAGGCTGGTGGCATTGAGCTGGCCGCGGGCTTCGACCGTGCGCTGCTTGAGCCGCAGGATCTCCACGGGTGAGATGGCGCCGGTACCCACCAAGGGGGTCGACATGTTCAGCTCCTGCTGCAGCAGCGCCATCGCGGAGCGGTACTGCTCCACCTTGGAGCGGAACTCGGCCAGCTCCTGGCTCTTCTGGCGCAGCTGTTCGTTGAGGGTCTTTTTCTCGCTGTTCAGGCGGCGCAGGCGCGACTGGTACAAGGCGATCTCGTCCTCGGCCACCTGCGGAGCCTTGCTGCGTATTTCGTCGTCCAGCTCGAAGGGCCGGCCCTCGGCCTCCGCCGACAGGCGCGCAACCTGGGCGCTCAAGGCGTAGCGATCGGCCTCGCTCTCGCCCTTGTTGGAGCGAAAACGTGTGTCATCCAGCCGCAGCAGGGTGTCGCCCTTGTTCACCATCTGGCCTTCACGCACGAAGATCTCGGTGACGATACCGCCTTCGAGGTTTTGCACCACCTGCACCTTGCTCGACGGGATGGCCTTGCCTTCGCCCATGGTCACTTCGTCGAGCACGGCGAAGTTCGCCCAGACCAGCGCCACCAGCAGCAGGGCCGCGGCCAGCCACACGGTCACTCGCGAAAGGCGCGGCGAATCCTGCAGGGTGGCGCCCGCGAGCTCCGGCATGTAGTCGCGCTCGGCCCTCTTGCCCGAGCTCTTGATGTCACTGCGTACGCCATGGCTGAAGGACATGCTGAACTCCTAGAGGGCCGCGCCCACGCGGCCCTTGCGCAGGGCGCCGATGACCGCGTCCTTGGGACCGTCGGCGACGATCTTGCCGTTGTCCAGCACCAGCAGGCGGTCGACCAGGCTGAGCATCGAAGTGCGGTGGGTCACCAGCAGCAGGGTCTTGCCCGGCACCCAGGCATGCAGGCGCTGGCGCAGCTGGTCTTCACTGCTGTTGTCCATGTGGCTGGTGGGTTCATCGAGAATCACGATCGGCGGTTCCAGCAGCATCGCCCGGGCCAGCAGCACAGCCTGGCGCTGGCCGCCCGAGAGCAGCTGGCCACGCTCGCCCACCGGACGGTCGAAACCTTGCGGATGTTGCCGGGCGAGTTCGCTCACCCCGGCAAGCTCGGCCACTTCCAGCATGCGGGCATCGCTGACATAACGGGCGCCCAGCGTGAGGTTGTCGCGCAGGCTGCCGGCCAGCAGCGGCAGGTCGTGGGCGACGTAGCCCACCTGGCTGCGCAGGTCGGCGATGTCCAGCTGGCGAAGGTCGAGATTGTCCAGCAACAACTGGCCTTCGTCCGGGTGATAGAAGCCCATCAGAAGCCGCGCCAGGGTGCTCTTGCCCGACCCGCTGCGGCCGATGATGCCGATGCGCTCGCCAGGTTTGACCGCAAAGCTGATGTCATTGAGTGCCGGGGCGTTCTGCCCGGCATAGCGGAAGCTGACATGGCTGACCTCAAGCCCGCCCTTCAGCTGGGTGTGCTCCAGCGCCTGTTGCTCGGCCCGGCGTTCCTGCGGCAGGGCCATCAACGCATCGGTGCTGCGCATGGTCAGTTGTGCTTGCTGGTAGCGGGTGATCAACCCGGCCACCTGGCCAAGCGGCGCCAGCACCCGGCTACCGAGCATGTAGCTGGCGACGAGGGCGCCAACGCTGAGGTTGCCCGCGATGATGCTGTAGACCCCGGCGACGATGATCGCCATGCCGCAGAACTGCTGGATGAACAGCGTGCCATTGGTGGCCATGGCAGATAGGTTGCGGGCGTGGGCATCGAGGCGGGCCAGCGCGCCGTTGGTGTGCTCCCAGTGATACTGGCGCTCGCTTTCGGCGCCACAGGCCTTGAGCGTCTCCAGTCCGCCGAGGGTCTCGATCAGCAGCGCCTGGCGCACCGCGCCGAGGCTCAGGCTTTTCTGCACGGTGTCGCGCAGGCGCATCTGGATGATCAGTGCAAAGCACAGGGTCAGCGGAAAGGCGAGCAGTGGGATCACCACCAGCCAGCCGCCTAGCAGGCCGACGACCACCAGCATGAGTACCACGAAGGGCAGGTCGATGATGCTTGTCAGGGTCACGGCGGTTAGAAATTCGCGAAGGCCTTGGAAGTCGTGGATGCTCTGGGCGAAGCCACCGATGGTGGTAGGACGGGCCGTCATCGACATGCCGGTGATGCGCTCGAACAGCGTCGCGGAAAGAATCAGGTCGGTCTTCTTGCCCGCCTGGTCAAGCAGGTGTGCACGGACCACCCGCAGCACCAGCTCGAAGGTAGTGCCTATGAACAGGCCGATGACCAGTACCCACAGGGTCGAGAGCGCCTGGTTGGGCACCACGCGATCGTAGGTCTGCATGACGAACAGCGGGACCATCAGCCCGAGCAGGTTGATCAGGAGGCTCGCCAGCAGCGCATCGCTGTACAGCCAGCGGGAAAGTTTGAGGGTGTCGCGGAACCAGGCGTTTACCCTGGGCAGCAGGGGGCTGCGCAGCTCCTCGAGCGAATGCCTCGGGCGTGCAAACAGGGCGTGCCCGGCATAGGCCTCGGCAAGCTCCTGGCGGCTGACCCATTGCTCACCGCCTTCGGCCTCACAGGGCAGGATCAGCGCGCGGTCATCATCGCTCCAGCGGCGCAGCACCGCCGATTTCCCGTCCTTGAGCAACAGCAGCACGGGCAGGTTCATTGCCGAGATGGCGCCCAGTTCACGGCGCAAGACGCGTGCCTGCAGCCCGGCACGGGCCGCCGCACGAGGCAGCAGGTCGAGGCCCAGCCGCTGGTTGGCCAGGGGCAGGCCGCTGCCCAGGCTCGCCCGGCTCACCGGGCAGCCGTGCAGCTTGCACAGGATCAACAGGCCATCAAGCAGCGGATCATCGAAGCTCAGGCGCGGTTCCGCGGCCGAGTCTGGCGTTTGCATACTGGTCACGATGGCCTGCTCCTGCCGCGGGAAAGGATCAACGCATGTCGGGCAACCGCGCCTCACTGCGCACTTCGCTCTGGGCAACTGCCTCCGTCGGCAGGGTGATGCGCTGTTTGCTCAGCAGCTCGCCCATGTTGGCCAGCACCCGGTACATGGAGTACTCCTCCAGGTAACGCACCTCGGTGTAGCGGCGGTTTGCGTTGTACAGCTCGTTTTCGCTGTCGAGCACGTCGAGCAGGGTGCGTTGGCCAAGTCCGAACTGGTCCTGGTATGCCGCCCGCACGCGAGTCGTGGTGTCGGCGTACTCGCGGGCGCTCGGAGTCTGCTTGCGGGCGTTGGTCATGGCGTTCCAGGACAGGCTCAGGTTTTCATTGAGCGTGCGCAGGGCGTTGTTGCGGATGTCCATGGCCTGGTTGATCTTGTGTGCGTCCGATTCCAGGCGGGCCTTGTCGCTGCCGCCGCGGAACAGGTTGTAGCTGAGCTCGACGCCGGCCTGCCAGTCGTTGTTGCTGTGCCCACGCTCACCACCGGTGTTGTTGTTGGCGCCAGTGGCCAGCACGGCATCCACGCGCGGGTAGAACGGCGACTTGGCGACCTGGTACTGCTGCTCCGCGGCCTGTACATCCGCTTGGGCGGACTTGAGGTACGGGTTGTTTTCAAGCATGCCCTGGCGTGCATCGACCAGGTTCGCAGGCAGCTCGCCCTGGATGGTCACCGGGGTTTCCAGCTCATCGGGCATGCGGCTCACCACGCTGAAGAAGTTGGCTTCGGCATCGGCCAGGTCGACTTCTGCGGTGTCCAGGTTGTTTTCCGCCAGGGCGCGGCGCGCGCGGGACTGGTCAAGGTCGGCGGTGCTGCCGACGCCGCGCTCGCTGCGCAGGCCGATCTGGTCATTGACACGCAGGTGCGCTTGCAGGTTGTTCCTGGCCAACGTCACCAGTTCACGGCGCTTGAGCACTTCGAGGTAGACCTCGATGGTGCGCAGGGCAACGTCCTGGGCGATTGCCTGGGTGTAGTAGGCACGCGAGTTGACTACCGCTTCGGTGCGGCCGACTTCGTTGGAGGTGTTGAAGCCGTCGAACAGCATCTGCCGCAGGCGCAACTCGGATTGCGTGTAGTTCAGGGTTTCCTTGTTATGGCTGCGGGTGCCATCGGCGTTGAAGCCGCGGGTGTTGACGTTGTCCGAGCGCTGGCGTCCGTAGCCGGCGACCAAGTCGACCGTAGGAAAGTATCCACCACGGGCAAATTTCACATCTTCGTCCGCCGAAAGGCGGCTGTTGCGGTTGGAATGCACTTCCGGGTGCTGGTCCACGGCGTTTTGAATAGCCTCGGTAATGGACATCGCTTGTGCACCGGCGCTCGCCACTGCCAAGAGAATCGCACTGGTGATTGGGGTCAAAACGCGCATGGGGTACTTCTCCCTGGTCTCAAAAGGTTCCTGCGTTCGTCAAGAAAATGACGAAATATAAGAGTCAAACCGTCTCAGGTTTGTAACAACAGAGCTAAGAACATTTAACGGTCAAGCTAAGATGTTTTTGTCATAGATACTATGCGGAAAAAAACTTATGCCGTCTAAGAAATCCGCGACATTGTTCTAATAAGTTGTCTGCAGGAGCCGCGCAACAATGCGATTTTGCGGGCATTTAAGAAAGTTCCCAATTTTTTGCAGCATGGGGCATGGATGTGGCGGAGAGGATGATGGCAATCTGGAAATTGGCGACATTTAATTGGCGGTAATGGGCTGGCCTCTTTCCGATTTTCTATCCACTGGCTCTACCAATCAGCGCACCTGACGTGCAAGGAATCTTCCAGGCAATGGAGACGTGCGCTCATGGCAAAGTTCGTCGGTGTGGTCAGCAAGGTGATTGGCCAGGTGTTCGCGGTAGGCAGCGATGGCGTGCGCCGACTCCTGGTTGAAGGCGATCGGCTGTTTGCCGGGGAGCAGCTTGAAACAGGCGCCGCTGGCGCCGTGGCAGTGCACCTGGACAATGGCGCGGAGCTGACCTTGGGCCGTGGCAGCAGCCTGGAGCTGACTCCCGGCCTGCTTGCCAACCGCGCAGGCCGAGTACTCACGGACGAGGCGCTCACGCCCAGCCAGGAGCAGCTCGCTGATGTCGAGCGTCTGCAGCAGGCCATAACCGCCGGTGCCGATCCGAGTGAGGAGGCCGAAGCCCCGGCGGCAGGGCAAGGGAAGGGCGGAGAGCCTGGAGGCCTGGGGGGTGGCCACTCCTTTGTGCTGCTGACTGAGGTGGGCGGACACGTCGATCCCTTGATCGGCTTCCCAACTTCAGGCTTCAGCAACATTCCGGAGTTGACCAACGACTACATCGGCCTGGTCAATGGCCGCAACGCTGCGCCGTCATTGCCAGTCCTCGAGCCTGAGCCGGGTAGACCAGTTGATCCGGTGGATCCTGGAAATCCTGTAGGTCCGGTAGATCCAGTAAATCCAATTGATCCGATAGACCCGGTGGGTCCGGTGGACCCGGTGGACCCGGTGGACCCGGTGGACCCGGTGGACCCGGTGGACCCGATGGATCCGGTGGATCCGGTGGACCCGGTGGACCCGGTAGACCCGGTAGACCCAGTCGATCCGAACAACCCTGTCACCCTTGTGGGCCTGCAGGTCGATGGCGGTGAACTGACCGTCCACGAGAAGAACCTCGCCGATGGCAGCAGCCCCAATACCGCCGCGCTGACCCAGAGCGGCACCTTCACCGTGGTGGCGCCGGATGGCCTGCAGGCGTTGAGCATCGGCGGGATCAGTGTGGTCAGCGGAGGTGTAGCGGCGGGCCTGCCGCAGTCCATCACCACTGCGCCAGGCAGCACCTTGACGATCAACAGCTATAACGCCGCCACGGGTGTGGTGACCTACAGCTTTACCCTGACCGGCAATGAAGCGCACCCCAACTCCGAAGGCAACAACAGTCTGGGCGAGAGCTTCGAGGTAATCGCCATCGATACGGACGGCAGCGCTGCCACTGGCAGCCTGGACATCAACATCGTCGACGACGTGCCCGAGGCAAGGGCGGACCAGGCGAGTGTGATCGAGGGCGGCACCGTCAGCGGCAATGTCCTGCTCAACGATGTGCTCGGCGCCGACCAGGCCGGAACCGGCAACGTGGTGGTTGGCGTGCGCGCTGGCTCCGACACCTCGACCTCGGCCATTGGCTCGGTGAACACCACCGTTGTCGGCCAGTACGGCACCCTGACGATCGACTCGGCAGGTAACGCGCGCTATCAAGCCAACCCCAATACGGCGGCGCCAGCGGGTGCCACTGATGTGTTCGTCTACACGATCCGGGACACGGACGGTGATGAGAGCACCACCACCATCACCCTCGACGTGACCGGCAGCTCGCTGGTCGCGTCGCCGGACAGCGACGTCACGGTGTACGAGAAGTCGCTGGACCTGATCAAGGACGGCAACGACCTCGCAGCGGGCACGGTCCAGGGCAGCGATCCGGACTCAACCGGTGAAACCGCCTCCGGCACCCTGGCAGGCGCGGTCACTGGCGGTATTGGCGCGTTGACCTACAGCGTCGTCGGCAACGGCGTCGGCCAGTATGGTCAACTGCAACTCAACAGCGATGGGACCTATACCTACACCCTGACTTCCGCACCACGGTCCCAGGACAACGCCAGTGACGGCGCTGATACCCTGAGCGAGCGTTTCACTTATCAGGTGAAGGATTCGCTGGGCAATACCACCACCAGCACTATCGTGATCAACATCGTCGACGACGTGCCACAGGCCTACAGCGACTTCGCCAACGTCTACGAAGGTGGCACCGTCAGCGGCAACGTGCTGGTCAATGATGTGATCGGCGCCGATGTGCCGGGCAACGGCAACTTTGTGGTGGGCGTGCGCGCCGGGTCCGACACCTCGACCTCGGCCAATGGCTTGCTCGGAACCAGCGTCGTTGGCCAGTATGGCTCCCTCACGCTCGATGCCCAGGGCAATGCGGTCTACATCGCCAACCCCGACAGCGTGGCGCCCGCTGGCGCTACCGATGTGTTCGTCTACACGATCCGCGACGCGGACGGGGACGAGAGCACCACCACGATCAGGATCAACGTCGTCGATGACGTTCCCCGGGCTCACTGCGACGTGGCGGCCGTTGCCGAAGGGGGTACGGTCAGGGGCAATGTGCTTGAGAATGACGTGGTCGGCGCCGATATTCTTGCTAGCGGCAACCATGTCGTCGGGATACGGGCGGGTTCCGACACCTCGACCTCCGCCATCGGCTCGCTCGGTACTCAGGTGGCCGGCCAGTACGGCTCACTGATCCTGGATGCCAAGGGCAATGCGGTCTATAAGGCCCGTCCGGACAGCGTTGCAGGCCCAGGCGCCACCGACGTGTTCGTCTACACGATCCGGGATGCGGACGGCGACGAGAGCACTACCACCATCCGCATCAACGTCCATGACTGCTCGCCCATTGCAAGCCCGGACAATGAGGTCATCGTCTACGAGAAAGCGCTTGGCCTGGGCAGCGATCCAGGCTCGACGGGGGAGGCTGCTTCCGGCTCGCTGGTGGGATCAGTCGCAGGCGGCGTGGGCGCGCTGACCTACAGCCTGGTCGGCGGCGCCACCGGCAGCCATGGACAGCTTCAGCTCGATGCCAACGGCGGCTATACCTATATACTCACCTCGGCACCCAAGACGCCAGGTGGCGCAGACGATGGCGCTAACATCGTCACTGAATTCTTCACGTACAAGGCCACCGACTCGCTCGGCAACACCAGTACCAGCACACTTGCCATCCGCATCGTCGATGACGTGCCCGAGGCCGTCTGCGCCGAGCGCTCGGTCAGCGCGGGCCAGGTGGATTCCAACCTGTTGCTGGTAATCGACGTCTCAGGGAGCATGAACCTCAAGTCCGGGGTGGGTAACCTGAGCCGGCTGGAGCTGGCGAAACAGGCGGTCAATGCGCTGCTCGACAAGTACGACGAGCTGGGTGACGTCAAGGTCCAGATCGTCACCTTCGCCACGGGCGCGGCAGAGCAATCGCCGGTCTGGGTGTCCGTGGCGCAGGCCAAGTCCATCGTCGGCGGCCTGTGCGCCGACGGCTCGACCTACTACGATGCGGCGATTACCAAGGCCGCAAGCGCCTTCGACACGTCCGGCAAGCTGGCAGGCGCGCAGAACCTTGCCTACTTCTTCTCGGACGGTGAGCCGACCCAAGGGCATGCGCTCAACGCGCTTCGCGAGGACGCCTGGGAAGCTTTCCTCGACAAGTCCATGATCAAGTCCTACGCCATCGGGCTGGGTACGGATGCCAAGGCCGAAAACCTCGATCCGCTGGCCTTCGACGGCAGCACCCACACCGATACCGGTTCGATCGTTGTCACCGACCTCAACCAGCTCAGTGCAGTGCTCAGTGAGACGGTCCAGGGCGCGCCAATCACCGGCAGCCTGATGAGTGGCGGGCATTTCGGCGCCGATGGAGGCTTCATCAAGGCGCTGCAGGTCGACGGCACCACCTATTCCTACGATCCGAATGCCGGCGGTGGAGAACATCACTTCAACATCAAGACCAGCCTGGGTAGCAGCCTGGTGGTGGACATGGATACCGGCGAGTTCACCTACTCGCCGCCGAGGGAAAATGGCACGACCCGCTCGGAAAACATCCTGTTCACTGTCAGCGACAATGATGGGGATACCAGCACCGCTGGGCTGTCGATCAAAATCATCGCAAAAGGCGCAGGATTCAGCGTCGGCGACAAGACGCCAGTGCTCGACTTTGGCGATTACAGCAACACCAGTTACAACCAGTCCAGGGACCTGCCTCGCAGCGCATTCGTCGACGCTTCCGGGTCGATGACGGCGGCGTTGGTGGTGGCCGGCTATCTGAGGGCCGTGACCCACGCCAATGCCCATGACGAAGACCTGCTGACGGTCCCTCTGAGCAAGGGCGAGACCCTGACGCTGCAGCACGGGAATGCCGACGGTAACCTGTCGATGGAGTGGAAGGATGCTGCGGGGAGTTACCATGAGATCGACAACAAGGGCAGCTTTACTGCTGACCATGATGGGCTCTACAGCCTCCATCTGGCCAACGAGATGAATACAAGCGGTCCCAACGCCAATGCGGCCGAAGACTACCACTTGACCTTGACGATCAACTACGCCAGCGCCGAGAACGAGGTCTTGCACAGCAGCTATATCGCCGATGATGGCCTCAGCGGCGCGGGTACCGGCAGCGCCGACATCACCTTCCAGGCCGGCAGCCTGCTCGCCGGCACCGCTGAAGACGACGTGCTGTTGGCCGGTGCTGGACATGACACGCTCGATGGGGGAGACAGCCATGACGTGCTGGTGGGTGGGGAGGGCAACGACCGCTTGTACGGCGGCAATGGCGACGATCTGCTGATCGGCGGCCCGGGCAATGACTTGCTTGCCGGTGGCAGCGGCAACGACACGTTTGTCTGGCAGCAGGGCGATAGCGGACACGACCTCGTGACCGACTTCACCCCGGGGCTTGATCACCTTGATCTCTCGCAGTTGCTGCAGGGCGAGAACGCTACCGCTACCTCGCTGGATGACTACCTGCACTTCAAGGTCAGCACTGGGGACAGTGGCGTGGTGTCGACCATCGAAGTCAGCGCAGTGGCCGGCGCGGCGCCGACGCAGACCATCGACCTGGCTGGTATCGACCTGGCGCAGCACTACGGAGTCACGGCGGGTGCAGGAGGGGTTATCGCCGCCGGTCAGGATACGGCGACCCTGATCAACGGAATGCTGGGGGATCAATCGTTGAAGGTGGATGTGGTCTAGGAAAAGCCACCCGAAGCGAGACCAGTGATCAGTCCGAACGGCGCAGGGTCTTCTGCTTGAGGATATACGCCGTGACCAGCACCGCGCTGGTCAGCATGAAGGCTCGTGCCCAGGGAAGGGGCACGAGGTAGCAGGACAGGCCGATACTCATCCACATCAACCCGATGGCGTAGACCTTGCCCTTCAGGGGAATGCCTTCACCGCTCAGGTAGTCACGAATCCACGGCCCCAAGCGCGGATGAGTGACCAGCCAGTGGTGAAAGCGGGGCGAGCTGCGGGCGAAGCAGGCAGCCGCCAGCAGCAGGAAGGGGGTGGTCGGCAGCACCGGGAGGAAGATCCCGATCACCCCCAGCGCCACGCTGAGCCAGCCGACGGCCAGCAGCAGGTAACGCACCGGCCGCACTCAGTGATGGCGGGGCTTGAGCAGTGCTGGTTTCTCGTCCGGCGCGTGCAGCAGCAGGTACAAGGCAGTCAGTGCTTCAGGGATCTGCACGATCATGTCGTCCTGCAGGTTGGCGTTGCTGGCGATATCGGCAAACTCGGGTTGTTCGTCGAACAGGCCCGAGCCGACCATGATCGGCAGCAGCATCTCGCTGACTTCCTCTTCGGCGTTCTCGAACCAGGCTTCTTCACGCAGGAACACGCCTTCCATGAAGCCGATGCACCAGCCGCGCAGCTCGGAGTCGTCCGGCTCGTCGGTGAGGTCGAGGTCGCATGGCAGCTCGAATTCCTCATCGCTGGCCAGCTGGCGGGCGATGTGCGCCTGCAGGGCGATCAGGGTCGACTCGATCTCCTGGCGCTGGGCATCGTCGTTGTAATGTGGCTCTTCGGCGAAGAGGGCGTCGATCCATTCGCGTTCCGGAACGTCTTCGGAACAGATCGACAGCGCGGTCAGGTAGCCGTGGGCGGCAACGTAGTCCAGCGCTTCTTCGTGCAGCTCATCGGCGTCGAGGAAGGCTTGCAGGCGGGTCAATTGCTCGGCGAAGGACATTACAGGGCTACCTTGGGGAATAAACGATAGTGAATTCTAGCACCTTGCAGCCGGTTCGATGCAAAGGAAGACGCCTATCGCCAAGCGTCCTGTGCAGGGGCAGGGTGGGGTATACTTCGCGGTTTTCGGCCAGGGGCAGCGGTGCCCGGGGCCTGGAAAAAACCGCTTACGCATTTGTCAGGGCGGCAGACGGGTTTTTCGTCCAGCCTGTGTTCAGGATGGCACGGCGATTTTTTGGAGTTTCTATGCTCGAACAGGCTCAGCGCGTTCTCAAGGATGTCTTCGGTTACGACAGTTTCCGTGGCCGCCAGGGGGCAATCATCGAATGCGTGGCCAATGGCGGCGACGCCCTGGTGCTGATGCCCACCGGCGGCGGCAAGTCGCTGTGCTTCCAGGTGCCGGGCCTGCTGCGCCCTGGCCTGACCGTCGTGGTGTCGCCGCTGATCGCGCTGATGGACGACCAGGTAGCGACCCTCGATGAACTGGGCGTGGCCGCCGCCGCGCTCAACTCGACGCTCAACAACGACCAGCAGCGCGAGCTGGCCGACCGCTTGCGCCGTGGCGAGATCAAGATGCTCTACCTGGCCCCCGAGCGCCTGGTGCAGCCGCGCATGCTGGATTTCCTGCGCAATCTGGACATCGCGCTGTTCGCCATCGACGAGGCGCATTGCGTTTCGCAGTGGGGGCATGATTTCCGCCCCGAGTACCTGCAACTGGGCCAGCTGGCCGAGCTGTTCCCGCATGTTCCACGCATCGCCCTGACCGCCACGGCCGACATGCGTACCCGCGAGGAAATCGTCAACCGCCTGCACCTGCAGGGCGCCGAGCGGTTCCTGTCGAGCTTCGACCGGCCCAATATCTTCTACCGCATCGTGCCCAAGGAGCAGCCCCGCAAGCAATTGCTGGCGTTTCTCGGCGAGCGCCGCGGCAACGCGGGCATCGTCTACTGCCTGTCGCGCAAGAAAGTCGACGAGACCGCCAGCTTTCTCTGCGATCAGGGCTTCCCCGCACTGCCCTATCACGCGGGCCTGCCAGCCGAGACGCGCGCGGCGAACCAGCGGCGCTTCCTTAACGAGGAAGGGTTGATCATGGTTGCCACGATCGCCTTCGGCATGGGCATCGACAAGCCAAACGTGCGCTTCGTCGCCCACCTCGACCTGCCCAAGTCGCTGGAGGCCTACTACCAGGAAACCGGCCGCGCCGGCCGTGACGGCCTGCCCGCCGACGCCTGGATGGCCTACGGCCTGCAGGACATGGTGATGCTCAAGCAGATGCTGCAGAACTCCGAGGGGGACGAGCGGCACAAGCGGATCGAGCAGCACAAGCTCGACGCCATGCTGGCCCTCTGCGAGGAAACCCGCTGCCGCCGCCAGGCGCTGCTGGCCTATTTCGACGAGATCCTCGAGCAACCCTGCGGGCATTGTGACAACTGCGTCGACCAGGTACAGACCTGGGACGCCACCGAGCCCGCCCGTCAGGGCCTTTCCGCGGTGTTCCGCACCGGCCAGCGTTACGGTGTCGGCCATCTGGTCGACGTGCTGCTGGGCCGCGATACCGAGAAAGTGCGCAATTTCGGCCACGACAAGCTGGCGGTATTCGGCGTCGGCAAGGCCATGGCTGAAAGCGAGTGGCGGTCGCTGTTCCGCCAGTTGGTGGCCCGCGGGCTGGTGGACATCGACCTTGAAGGCTACGGAGGCCTGAGGCTGTCCGACAGCTGTCGGCCGCTGCTGCGCGGCGAGGTCAACCTGCAACTGCGGCGCGACCTCAAGCCGCAGACCTCGTCCAGGTCCGGCTCGTCCGGCGGCAGCCCGGCCAGCCAGCTGGTGCGGGGCGAGGAGCGCGAGCAGTGGGAAGCGCTGCGCGCCTTGCGGCGCAAGCTGGCCGAAGAGCACAGCGTACCGCCGTATGTCATCTTCCCCGACTCGACCTTGCTCGAGATGTTGCGCAGCCAGCCGACCAGTCTCAGCGAGATGGGCCGTGTCAGTGGCGTCGGCGCACGCAAGCTGGAGCGCTACGGCCAGGCCTTCCTCGAAGTGCTGGGCGGTGGCGGCGACACGCCAAAGGTGGTGGTCGATCTGCGCCACGAACTGATCAGCCTGGCCCGCGCCGGGATGACCCCGGCGCAGATCGCCGGCCAGCTCGATTGCAGCGAGAAGAACGTCTACAGCCTGCTGGCGGAGTCACTTGGCCGCCAGGAACTGAGCCTGGACCAGGCGCTGGACCTGCCCGAAGACCTGCTGTCCGAGATCCAGGACGCTTTCCTCGATGGTGAGGGCGAGCTGCCGCCTGTTTCGGCGATTGCCGAGCAGTTCAGCAAGCGGGTTCCAGAAGGCGTGCTGTATTGCGTGCGCGCTGCGCTGGCCGCGGAGTTCGAACTTTGAGCGCAAGCCTTGCCTGATGGCCCGGGGCATGATTAGCTGGCTAATAATTAGTTTCGTTGATTGAGTTGCTTATGCCCCTGACCGACAACCAACACCGCTTCGGCATGCAGCTGGCGCAAATGTCCCGCGGCTGGCGTGCCGAGCTGGACCGCCGCCTGGCCGGGCTGAACCTGTCCCAGGCGCGCTGGCTGGTGTTGCTGCATCTGGCCCGCTTTGAAGAGGCCCCGACCCAGCGCGAGCTGGCCCAGAGTGTTGGCGTCGAAGGCCCCACGTTGGCGCGCTTGCTCGACAGCCTGGAGAGCCAGGGGCTGGTCCGGCGCCAGGCGGTGGTTGAAGATCGGCGCGCGAAGAAAATCCTGCTGTGTCCGCCTGCCAAACCGCTGATCGACCAGATCGAGACCATTGCCAACGAGCTGCGCGTGGAGCTGTTCATGGGCGTCGACGAAGCCGATCTCGATGTGTGCATGCGGGTGCATGCCAAGATTCTCGGCAACCTCGAAAAGACCTGACGCCTAGAACGTGTGCCCCAGGTTCAGGTAAATCGCCTTCTGGTTCTCACTGTTGGCTCCATAGCTGAGGTTGAGCGGCCCCAGCGGTGTCTCGATGCCGAGGAAGATACTCGCCGCGTTGATGTAGCCACTGTCAAACTCGTTGTCGTTGTTCCAGGCGCGCCCGCGTTCCAGCGAGCCGCCCAGGTACAGCGGGAAGTCCAGAGGCAGGTAGGCCTGCGGGGTCAGCCGGCGGTAATACACAATCCGCATCAGGCTGATGTTCTGCCCGGACACCGAGTCCTGGCGAAAGCCTGACAACTGCCGGGCGCCACCCAGGACGAAGCTCGAAGTCACCACCGGTGCGTCGTCCAGCGTGCGGCCATAGCGTCCGCCCAGTACCCAGGTATTGGCACCGTGGCTGATGGCCTTGTCCAGGTTGAATTCCCATTGCCGGTAACGGAAGTCCGAGTCCAGCGCCTTGTCGTATTGGCGCACGGCCAGGCTGATGTCTTCCCCGCTGTGTGGGAAGTAGACGTTATCCAGCGTGTCGAACGAATACTTGAGGTCGTAGAAACCTTCGTTGAAGCTCACCTTGGGCAGGTCCTGGGCGCCAATGCGCACGTTGGCTTCGCCCCATGCCTTGCCAACCCCCAGGCGCACTTCACCGTAGGTGCCGATCTGCCGCCCCACGTTGAGACCAAAGCCATAGCGCTCGAGCCGGTACTCGGCAACCGGATCATTGTCCAGGGTGGCTTCGATGTTCTGCGATCCCAGGTCCAGGTAGGGCGCGATGAAGTAGCGCGAGCCGGTGTCCAGCGGCTGGTAGAACTCGCTGTAGAGTTCCTGCTGGTCACCGATCTGCGCACGGGTCAGCCACTCGGCCCCGAGCTTGTTGATGCCATTCACCCGGTAGCTCGCGCCGAGGTTGAAGGCGCTGTCGCCTCGCATGTCATCGGACAGGTTCAGGCCCAGGCGCAGGTAGTCGGTGCCGCCGCGCTTGCCGCGTGCGTTGATCACCAGCGTGTGGTCATCACCCTTGTGCACCACGCGGTATTGCACCCGGTCGAAATAATCCAGGCCGTACAAGGTGCCCATGTCGGTCTGCAGGCGATCGAGTTCCAGCGGCTCCCCCACCGGCTGGCGGATGTAGTAGCGGATAACGTCGTCGCTTACCTTGGAGTCGTTCTCTACCCTGATCGCGGTGATCACTGGCGTGCGCTGGCGTGGCGAGCGCGCCACTGCCAGCTCGCTGTCGCCTTCGGGTTGACGCAGCACGGCCAGGCGCGCGTCAAGAATGCGAGTCGCCCGGTAGCCCGCCTCGATCATCTCGCGCGCGCTGCCAAAGTCGGTCGAGCCGTAGCTGGCGAGCGAGGGCTGGATGAGGACGTCGTCACTGCGCACGGCGGCCAGTTGCTCTTCGGAGTTGCGCCGAGTCATGAGCGTGATCGACTGGTTGAGCACATCGACCACGGTCGCCAACTGCTTGCGGGTGCGCAGCGGCGTGCCGATATCGACCACGATGGCCACGTCCACCCCCATTTCGCGCACCACGTCCAGCGGGATGTTGTCGACCATGCCGCCATCGACCAGCAGGCGACCGTCCAGTTCGACCGGGGCGAATACTGCCGGGATCGACATGCTGGCGCGGATGACCTGGGGCAGGTGGCCACGGCGGAACACCACCTTTTCGCCGCTGGCGATATCGGTGGCCACGGCTCGGAACGGGATCGGCAATTGATCGAAGTCGCGGGTATCGGCGGTATGGGCCAGTTTGCTTTCCAGCAGCAGTGCCAGGTTCTGCCCCTGGATCACCCCTAGCGGCAGGCCGAGGCTGCCATCGTCGCGAAAGCTCAGCTTCTGCTTGACCAGGAAATCGCGGTCATCCTGCTTGCGCCGAAATGGCACATCCCGTCGCGGCGGGGCATCGGACAGCGCCTGCTGCCAGTCGATCTCCAGCGCCAGCTTCTCCAGTTCTTCGACCTTGTAACCCGAGGCATACAAGCCGCCCACCACTGCGCCCATGCTGGTGCCCGCGATGGCGTCGATCCGTACGCCCTGTTCCTCCAGCGCCTTGAGCACGCCGATATGCGCAAGACCGCGCGCAGCGCCACCCGAGAGTACCAGGCCAACCTTGGGGCGGGCCTGCTCGACGGCCAGCAGTGGGCCACAGCAGATCGACAGCAACACGCAGAACAGCAGGCGGGGCATCTTGAGTCTCGGAACAAGGGGCAAAGACGGCTAGTATAAGCGCGCCCACCTGTTGTAGGACGTTTCCCAATGAGTCAGACCAAGCCTGAAATTGTCATCACCTATTGCACCCAGTGCCAATGGCTGCTGCGTGCCGCCTGGCTGGCCCAGGAGCTGCTCAGCACCTTCGCCGATGACCTCGCCCGGGTCGCGCTTGAGCCGGCCACCGGCGGCGCGTTTCGCATCACCTGCGATGGCGTGCAGATCTGGGAGCGCAAGGCCGACGGCGGCTTCCCCGAGGCCAAGGCGCTCAAGCAGCGCGTACGCGACCAGATCGACCCCCAGCGCGACCTCGGGCATAACGACCGCTAGGCGCCTTCGGCCAGTACCTTGGTTTTTCCGGCCTGGCTCGCGGCCATGCGGCTGGAAATCACGATGGCGAAGATGATCAGCACGCCGCCGATCAACATGCGTGGGGTGGGGGTTTCAGCGAAGATCAGCCACGCCATGGCGATACCGTAGATCGGCTCCATGGCGAACACCACCGCAGCGGTACGTGCCTTGATCACCGCCAGGCTGGCGACAAACAGGCTGTGTGCGACACCGGTGCAGAACACCCCGAGCAGGCCGATCCACAGCCAGTCCATGGCCGGCACGCTGGGCAAGGCAGGGCCTGCCAGCGGTAGCACGCACAGCGCGACGACCGCGTTCTGGCACAACGCGGCCTGCACGGCGGGAATACGTCCCGACCCTGCGCGGTTGACCAGCGACAGCAGCGCGAACAGCAAGCCGGAAAGCAGTGCCCAAAGCAGGCCTGCGGTAGCCTCGCTGGCAAGATCGAAGGCGGGGGTGACCAGCACCAGGCCGATGCTGACCAACAGCACCAGCACAATCTCGTTGCGCCGGATGCGCTCGCGGAACAGCAGCCCTTCGAGAATCACCGTAAAGGCGGGGAAGCTGGCGAAACCGAGGGTCGCGATCGCCACGCCGCCGACTTTGACGGCAACGAAGAAGCTTACCCAGTGCCCGGCGAGCAGCACGCCGCCCAGCACCAGCTTGCGCACGTCCACGGCTTGCAGTGGGCGCCAGGCCTGGCGCGCAATCCCGACGAACAGCCCCAGGGCGAGCACGGCAAACGCAGCGCGACCAAACACGATGACCGAGGGGCCGGCACTGGCTAGCTTGCCAAAAACGCCAGTCAGGCCAAAGAACAGCGCGCCGATATGCAGGGCGCCCAGTGCGGTACGGTGATTCATGGGGATCCTTGTTGGCACAACATTGCCGCACAGGCCGTCCGACAAATTGCTCAGACCTTATGTTTCAAAGGCTGACCTTGCCGAGCAAGATGTCACGAAACATCGCGAAGTCGCCGATCAGGCTGTACAGCGGATGGGTAAAGGTCGCCGGTCTGTTCTTCTCGAAGAAGAAGTGTCCGATCCAGGCAAACCCGTAGCCCACGACTGGCAACGCCAGCAACAGCAACCAGCTGGCGCTGGCTATGCTGTAGGCAAGGAGGGCGATGACCAGGCTGGTGCCGACAAAATGCAGGCGCCGGCAGGTGGGATTGCTGTGCTCGCCCAGGTAATAGGGATAGAACTCGGCAAAGCTGCGGTACTGCACTGTGTGGTTCATGGCGGTGCTTCCGAAAGCGCTCGTTATTGTTGAGGATACACGGCACGGAGCCTGATTCGAGTCTAGAGTGACTAACTGGCCTGGCCAGTGACAATAAGCGCCATTTGAGTATCCTTGGATTCACCGCAGGAAGCACAAGAAGCCTGTCATGAGCGAGAGAACCACGTCAGCAAGCTGGGCATCCGGGATCGTCAAGGCACTCGAGCTTGAAGGGCTGGATTGCCGTGCCATGTTCAGGCAACTCGGCCTGGATTTTGCCGCGCTGGATGATCCCGACGCCCGTTTCCCCCAGGATTCCATGACCCGGCTCTGGCAGTTGGCCGTGGAACTGTCGGGCAACCACGCCATTGGCTTGAACATGGCCCGAGTAGTGCGTCCGGCTTCGTTCCATGTGGTGGGTTATGCGCTGATGTCCAGTCGCACCCTGGCCGAAGGGTTCCAGCGGTTGGTGCGCTATCAGCGGATCATCGCCGAAAGCTCCGACCTGAGCTTTCGTCTTGAACCGGACGGCTATGCCCTGGTGCTCACGGTCCACGGCGATCATCTGCCGCCAACCCGGCACAGCTCCGAGGCATCACTGGCCTGCGCGCTGGCCTTGTGCAGCTGGCTCAGCGGGCGGACGATCCAGCCGCGGCGGGTGCTCATTCAGGGGCCGCAGCCCAAGGATATCGAGCCCTACAAGGTAGCTTTCCATTCACCGCTGCTGTTCGGCGCGCCGCACGATGCGCTGGTGCTGGAGCGGTCCGACATGGACGCGCCGCTGCCGACCGCCAACGAAGCCATGGCGACACTGCATGACCGGTTCGCGGGTGAGTACCTGGCGCGTTTTTCCGAAAGCCGGGTGACGCACCGGGCGCGGCAGGTATTGTGCAGGATCTTGCCCCTGGGCGAGCCCAAGCGCGAGACGGTTGCCCAGGCCTTGCACCTGTCTCAGCGCACCCTGCAGCGCCGTCTGCAGGAGGAGGGCACCAGCTTCCAGACCCTGCTCGACGATACCCGTCGCGAGCTGGCCGAACAGTACCTGGCACAACCGGGCATGACCCTGCTGGAAACCGCCTACCTGCTTGGCTTCGCCGACCCCAGCAACTTCTACCGGGCGTTCCGGCGCTGGTTCGACGCTACCCCGAGCGAATACCGGGCCCGCCTGGGTGACGCCGACGAGGGGGGCAGCGAGCCGGTCAATGCCGCCAGAACGCAGGCATGCACAGCACCAGGACCGTGATGATCTCCAGGCGGCCCAGCAGCATGCCGCCGGCAAGAATCCACTTGGCGGCATCGGGCAGGGTGGAGAAGTTGCCCGCCGGCCCGATGACCTCGCCCAGGCCTGGGCCCACGCCGGATACCGTTGCCGCCGCGCCGGTCAGGGCAGTCATCCAGTCGACCCCGAGCAGTGACAGCAGCAGGGCGATGAGGCAGATGGTGAAGGCGAAGAAAAACGAGAACGTCAGAATCGAGCGCACGATTTCTTCGTCGAGGCGATGGCCGTTGTACTTCTGCTTGATCACGGCGCGGGGATGGATCAGCTGATTGAGGTTGGCCTTGAGCAGGATGTAGGCAACCTGGAAGCGGAAGATCTTGATCCCGCCCGCCGTCGATCCTGAACAACCCCCGATAAAGCCCAGGTAGAAAAACAGCATCAGCGAGAAGTTGCCCCACAGGCTGTAGTCGCCCAGGGCGAAGCCGGTGGTGGTGACCACTGAGGTCACGTTCAGCGCCACGTGACGCAACGCATCGAACCAGGGCAGGTCGGTGGTGGCCCAGTACCAGGTGCCAAGCACGATCCAGGTGGCTACCAGCAGTCCGAGCAGGCCCTGGACCTGCTGGTCCCTGATCAGCGCGCCACGGTTGCCCCGCAGGGTCGACACATACAAGGTAAACGGCACGCTGCCCAGGATCATCACCACCACCGCCACCCAGTGCACCGCCGGGGCGTCCCATTTGGCCAGCGACTGGTCGGAGGTGGAAAACCCGCCTGTGGAGATGGCCGACATGGCGTGGTTGATCGCATCGAACAGGCTCATGCCCGCCCACCAGAATGCCAGGCTGCCGAGCACGGTGAAACCGATGTACACCAGCACGATCGACTTGGCGACCATGTGCGAGCGTGGCATGACCTTTTCGGAACGGTCCGAGGATTCGGTCTGGAACAGGCGCATGCCACCAATGCGCAGCAGCGGCAGGATCGCCACCGCCATGGCGATGAAGCCGATCCCGCCGAGCCAGTGGAGCATCGAGCGCCACATCAGGATGCCCGGCGACATGTTGTCCAGGCCGCTGAGCACCGTGGCCCCGGTGGCGGTGATGCCCGACATGCTTTCGAAGAAGGCATTGGTGTAGCTGATGTGCTGGGTGAGCAGGAAGGGCAGCGCGGCGAATATGCACACCACCACCCAGCTGCACACCGTCAGCAGGTACATGTCGCGCGGGCGCATGTGTACGTGCTCTGGCCGTCCCGGAATGACCATGGCAAGGCCCGCCAGGAAGGTGATCAGGCTGGACCACAGGAAGGAGGGCAAGTCGCCCGTGCGCTCGAAAATCATCAGGGTCGCCATGGGCACGACCATGCTCACCGCCAGGGTGATCAGGAAGATCCCGATGATGAAACCTAGGATCCTTAAGGTCGGCAACGCCATGTGATCTGCTCTGGCTCGAAACGGAAGGGCGCCATTCTACCTATGGGCCTTGTTAAGTAAACGCTAGAATAGCCGCACATTTACTTGCCAGGGGGTAGCCGATGGAGGCTCTCGACGCATTGCTCAACCGTGTATCCGTTCCACGCCTGACCGAACCCGCGCCCAATGCCGCCCAGCGCGAGGCCCTGTTCCAGGCCGCGTTGCGGGCGCCGGACCACGGCCAGCTTCGTCCCTGGCGGTTCCTCACCGTCGAGGGCGCGGCCCGGGAAAAGCTCGGAGAGCTGTTCGCCGAAGCTGTTCAGCGCAAGGGTGATGCAAGCCAGGGCGCGCTTGACAAGGCCCGCGCCATGCCACTGCGTGCGCCGCTGCTGATCGTGGTGATCGCGCGTTTGCAGGACCACTACAAGGTGCCCAAGGACGAGCAGCGCCTGGCGGCCGGTTGTGCCGCGCATGGCATCCTCATCGCAGCGCATGCGCAGGGTATTGGCGCGGTGTGGCGCACCGGCGACATGGCGCATGACGCCCATGTGCTCGAAGGCCTGGGTCTTGAGCAGAATGAAGAGCTGCTGGGCTACCTGTATGTAGGTACCCCGCTGAATGACCCACGGCCCGCACCGGTGCTGCAGACCGCTGACTTCGTCAGTGAGTGGAGCCAGGGCCTCTAGCCCCCGGGCAACTCGAGTTTCGCCACGAAGCCGCCTTGCGGGTGGTTCTCCAGCACCAGGCTCCCCCCATGCCGCTCCGCCGCCCTTCGAGCAATGGCCAGGCCCAGGCCATGCCCGGAAGCGGTCTGCCCGGGCGCGCGGAAGAACGGCTCGCCCAGTCTGCCCAGCAGCTCGGCCGGCGCCCCAGGCCCGTGGTCGCGCACGCTGATCACGATGCGCTCCTGGTCACTGTCGGCATGCAACTCGATGGCCTGCCCAGGCGGGTTGAAGCGCAGGGCGTTGCGCAGCAGGTTGTCCACGGCTCGTTCCAGCAGCGTCGGCCAACCCTGCAAGGACAGCCCCGGTGCCGCTTCGAGGCGTATCTCCTGCTCCGGCGCGCTGAGCTGCGCGTCCTTGCGCACGCTGCCAAGCAGGGCGTTGAGGTCGACGGTTTCGGCATGGGACTGCTCGGCATCCACGCGGGCCAGGGCAAGGATTTCGCTGATCAGCTCTTCCAGGCGGTCGCACTCGCGGGTCAGGCGTGGCCACAAGGCCTGGCGCTGCTCGGGTTCGGCGCGTTCGGCCAGGGCCAGGGCAATGCGCAGGCGCGCGAGCGGCGAGCGCAGTTCGTGGGAGACATCGCGCAGCAGTTGGCGCTGGCTGCCAATAAGGCTCTGCAGGCGGGCACCCATGCGGTTGAAATCGTTCGCCAGCACGCCGAATTCATCACGCCGGTCGGCCAGGCGCGCCAGGCTGTTCTGCTGGTAGGTGGTCTGGCCCAGGTCATGCACGGCGCTGCGCAAGCGGCTCAGCGGGCGGGTGATCGACAGGGTCACCAGCAGGCTGAACAAGGTCAGCACCACCAGGGCAATGCCCAGCGCGCTGAGCGGCCAGAGCAGGCTCTCGCGGTGCCAGGCGTCGAGCTCAGGGTGCGGGATCCGGTAGATCAGCAGGTAAGTCTCGCCGCTTTGGGGACTGGTGTATTCCTCGGTCAGGCGGCGCCAGGGCAGGCTGCGGTCATTGTGCTGACGGGCCTCGAAGGCCGCCGCGCGGCGTGGGAAAGTACCGGGCACCACGGCTTCGCCACTGTCGTTGAGCACCTGCACGTCAATCTTGAAGCGCTGCCTGCGGCGCTCGAGAAAGTGCTGGGCCGATTCGATGCCCTGCTGTTCGTAGTGCTGGGTCCAGCGGCTGGCCAACGTATTGAGTCCCGGATGGCGGCTGAGGATCCAGGCGTCCTGGTTCAACATGTGGCCGAGCAGGATCGACAACCCGGCGACCAGGGCGATGGCCAGCCAGAAGCTGGCCAGGATGCGCCAGAACAATGAACGCAAGGCAGTTACCTCCAGACAGGGAAAGCCCGGCCTGCGGTGAGCAGGCCGGGCGGGCAGCGGTGGGACAGCTTACTGGGCCTTGCGGGCTTTTTCAGCTTTCCAGGCCTGGAACTCTTTCCATTCAGCCTTGCGTTCGGCGCGTTTCTTTTCCATGTCGTCGAACTGCTTCTGCTGTTCTGGCTTGAGCACGCCACGGATTTCGCTGTGGGTCTTGTCGTGACGCGCCTTGATCTCGTCCTTCATGGCCTTCTGGTCGGCGGCTGGCAGCTTTTCCAGGTAGCGCTTGGTGATGTCGCGTTGGGCTTTCATCTGCTCGCCCATCAGCTTGTCGACCTGCTGGCGCTGTTCGCGGCTCAGGTCCAGCTGGGCGAAGGGTGCGCCACCGCGGTGATGCGGGCCGTCGTGGCGCGGGCCACCTTCGGGCATGGCCATGGCAACGGTTGGCAGGGCGGCGGCGAACATCAGAGCGATAAGGGTCTTGCGCATGGTGTCTCTCCTGTCATGGACCGGTCGTTGCCGGATGTGCCCAGTTTAGGGAAATCTAGGTCAAGAGCCGTCAGGAGAGGGTAAAGGCAGCGTAAAGATGGCGCTGATCGGCAAACCATGGGAGCGGGTTGGTCCCGCCCCCTGCTGATCAAAGGCTGTAGTAATACCCCCGGCTGCGCAATGCCACGATGCGTGGCCTGCCGTCCGGGTGCGGCCCGATCTTCTTGCGCAGGTTGCTGACATGCATGTCCAGGCTGCGGTCGTACAGCGTCAGCTTTCGCCCAAGGGCGATCTGCGCCAGTTCCTGCTTGTCCAGCGGTTCGCCAGGCTGGCGCAGGAGCGCTTCGAGAATACGGCTCTCCGACAGGGTCAGGCTCAGCTCGCGCTCCTCGATACTGGCGACACCCCGCGCCGGACTGAAGGTCAGGTCGCCAATCTCCATCTGCGTGGTGGTCGCGGCCGGGTGGCTGCGCCTCAGCACGGCGCGCAGGCGTGCGGTGAGCTCGCGAGGATCGCAGGGCTTGGCCAGGTAATCGTCGGCGCCCAGTTCCAGCCCCAGGATGCGGTCCAGCGGCTCGCCGCGGGCAGACAGCATCAGTACGGGCAGCTCGGCATGCTCGCTGCGCAGTTGCTTGAGCAGTTCGAGGCCGCTGCCATCGGGCAGCATCACATCCAGCACCACCGCCGCTGGCGCCTGGGTAGCCAGCGCCTGCCGCGCGCTCTGGCCATCGTGGCAGGCGCGCACTACAAAGCCTTCCTGGGCCAGCCAGCTGCCTAGCAGCTCGCAGAGTTCCTGGTCATCGTCAATCAGTAACAGCTCGCTCATGACTCACTCGATTAAACATTGATGAGCGGTGCGGCACGCAGGCGTGCCGCCGGGGTGGCTCAGGGCAGGACTTGCTTGAACGGCTTGACCACGACCTTCTCGTACACGCCTGCGGCGACATACGGATCGGCATCGGCCCAGGCCTGGGCGGCGGTCAGCGAGTCGAACTCGGCAACGACCAGGCTGCCGCTGAAACCGGCAGCGCCTGGATCGTTGCTGTCGATGGCGGGGTGCGGGCCGGCCAGCACGATGCGGCCCTCGGCCTTGAGCTGGTGCAGGCGCTCGAGATGCGCCGGACGCGCCGCCAGGCGTTTTTCCAGGGAATCGGCTACATCGCTGGCAATGATGGCGTAGAGCATGTCAATCCTCGTTCTTGCGGGTGGAGGGCGGAGTCACCGGATCGCCGTCATGCATGTGGCGCGACAGGTAGACGCCCTGGGCCACCAGGAATATCACGGTCATGCCCAGGCTGCCGAATACTTTGAAGTCCACCCAGAACTCCTGGAAGGTGAAGGCAACGAACAGGTTGGCGGCGCCGCACACCAGGAAGAATGCGATCCAGGCCAGGTTCAGGCGTGCCCAGACCGGCTCCGGCAAGATCAGCGCATGACCCATGATGCGCTTGATCAGCACCCGGTCACCGATGAAGTGGCTGGCGGCAAAGCCCAGGGCGAACAGCCAGTTCACCGCTGGCGCTTTCCACTTGAGGAAGGTTTCGCTGTGGAAGGCCAGGGTCAGGCCACCGAACACCAGGCAGGCGATCAGCGTCAGCCACTGGCCTTTCTCCAGCTTGCGCTGGCGGACGAACAGCGCACCGTAGACCACCACGGAGCTGATGATCAGCACCTTGGTCGCGCTGTAGATGCCGCCCAGTTCGAAGTCATGACCGGCAAGGTCGACCACGCGCGGGTCGAGCTTGTAGACAATGAAGAACAGCAGCAGCGGGATGAAATCGATGAATTGTTTCACAATGGCAGCCAGATTCGGGATGTCACGGCATAATAACAAACATCAATCCCGGCGAAAGCGCTCCTCCATGAATGTTGATCTGCACTGTCACAGCACGGCCTCCGATGGCGTACTGTCGCCTTCGGTCCTGGTCGCCCGCGCCCACGAGCACGGCGTGCAGACACTCGCCCTGACCGACCACGATACCCTTGAGGGCCTGGACGAGGCGCGCCAGGCCTGCCGCGCGCTGGGTATCCAGTGGGTCAGCGGTGTCGAGCTGTCCTGTACGTGGGGCGGCGCGACCATCCACATACTGGGTTACAACTTTGCCCTGGATGCGCCTCCATTGCTGGCAGCGATCGAGTCCTTGCACCGTGGCCGCTGGCTGCGCGCCGAAGAAATCGACCGGCGGCTGGCGCTAAAGGGCATGCCGGGCACCCTGGACGGCGCCCGGGCCGTGCAAATGGAACTGGGCGACAGCGGCAACGCGCCGGCACGCCCTCATTTTGCCGAATACCTGGTGCGCGCGGGTTTCGTGAAGGACCGCGGCGAAGCGTTTCGCAAATGGCTCGGCGCCGGCAAGCTGGGCGATGTCAAGCTGCACTGGCCGACCCTGGACGAAACTGTCGCCACCCTGCGCGAGTCGAAGGCCTGGGTGAGCCTGGCGCATCCGATGCAGTACGATCTGACCCGCAGCAAGCGCCGTCGGCTGATTGCCGACTATATTCAAGCAGGCGGGCAAGCGCTGGAAGTCGTCAATGGGATGATGCCGGCAGAGCAGGTGGGCACCATGTCCATCCTCACCCGCGAGTTCGGTCTGCTGGCAAGTGCTGGCAGTGACTTCCATGGCCCCGGCACCTGGGGCGAGATCGGTGCCTACCGGCCATTGCCCGAGGACCTGCCACCTCTGTGGCGCCGATTCAGCCATGAGCAGCCCACCGCGCTTTGAACAGGATGACAATGTGAGCCAATTTTTCCAGATACATGCGGAAAACCCCCAAGCGCGCCTGATAAAACAGGCCGTGGAGATCATTCGCAAAGGCGGCGTGGTGATTTACCCCACTGATTCGTCCTACGCCATGGGCTGCCAGATCGGTGACAAGAACGCGATTGAACGGGTCCGGCGCCTGCGCCAGCTCGACAAGAACCACAACTTCACCCTGATCTGCTGCGACCTGTCGCAAATGGGGCTTTTCGCCAAGATCGACACGGCCAATTTCCGCCTGCTCAAGGCGTACGTTCCGGGGCCGTACACCTTTATCCTCAATGCTACCCGCGAAGTCCCGCGGCTGCTGATGCACGAGAAACGCCGCACCATCGGCCTGCGCGTGCCCTCCAACCCGATCGTCCGGGAGCTGGTGGCCGAACTCGGCGAGCCGTTGATGAGCGTCAGCCTGATCCTGCCGGGCGATGAGGAGCCGATGACCGATCCCTACGAGATCCGCCAGCGCCTGGAGCACCACGTCGACCTGATCATCGACGGCGGTTTTGGTGATCTGAAAGCCTCTACCGTGATCAACCTGGCCGACGGCGAGCCGGAAGTCGTGCGGGTGGGTTGCGGCGATCCCGCGCCCTTCCTGGTCAACGCGTGAGCACACCGGAAGCGGCTCCCGAGGTCCATGTCGAGCCTCCACAGCAGTTGTCGCTGGCCCTGGTCTATGGCGCGGCGTTTACCGAGTTGCCGGTCGACCTGTACATCCCACCGGACGCCCTGGAAGTCTTTCTCGAGGCCTTCGAAGGGCCGCTCGACCTGCTGCTCTACCTGATCCGCAAGCAGAATATCGACATCCTCGACATCCCGGTGGCCGAGATCACCCGGCAGTACATGGGTTATGTCGAGCTGATGAAAAGCGTGCGCCTGGAACTGGCCGCCGAGTACCTGGTGATGGCGGCCATGCTCGCCGAGATCAAGTCGCGCATGCTGTTGCCGCGCGCCGTGACGGTCGAGGAAGAAGAAGGCGACCCCCGCGCCGAGCTGATTCGTCGGCTTCAGGAGTACGAGCGCTTCAAGGCCGCTGCCGAGGGCATCGACCAGTTGAGCCGGGTAGGGCGCGATGTGGTCGTGCCGCGCCTGGAAGCGCCCCAGGCCAAGGTGCGCAAGCTGCATCCGCAGGTCAGCCTTGAGGAATTGCTGATGTCCATGGCGGAGGTGATGCGCCGGGGCGACCTGTTCGAGAGCCACCAGATCAGCCGAGAAACACTGTCGACCCGCGAACGCATGAGCGATGTGCTCGAACGGCTCAAGGGCGGCGGATTCGTCCCCTTTGTCGAGCTGTTCACTGCCGATGAGGGCAAGCTTGGCGTGGTGGTGACCTTCATGGCGATTCTTGAGCTGGTGAAGGAATCGCTTATCGAACTGGTGCAGAATGAGCCCTTCGCCCCGATCCACGTCCGCGCCCGGGCAGAGTGACGCAAAGAGTAACCGACACCCCCATGAACCTGAGTGAACCCCGCGACCTGGCGTCGCTGATAGAGGCTTTTTTACTGGCTTCAGGCAAGCCGCAGTCGCTTGAACGCCTCTATGAGCTGTTCGAGGAGCCCGAACGCCCGGAGCCCAAGGTCTTCAGGAAGGCTCTCGAGCTCTTGGGCAAATCCTGCGCGGGCCGTGCCTTCGAGCTCAAGGAAGTGGCCACCGGCTACCGCCTGCAGATCCGCGAAGTGTACGCGCCTTGGGTGGGCCGCCTGTGGGAAGAGCGCCCGCAGCGGTATTCGCGCGCCTTGCTCGAGACCATGGCGCTGATCGCCTACCGCCAGCCGGTCACCCGGGGTGAAATCGAAGATGTGCGCGGCGTGGCGGTGAACAGCAACATCATCAAGACATTGATGGAGCGTGAGTGGATTCGTGTCGTCGGCTACCGGGAAGTGCCTGGCAGACCGGCGATGTTCGCCACCACCAAGGCCTTCCTGGATCACTTCAACCTGAAGAGTCTCGAAGAGCTGCCGGCGCTGGTCGAGTTGCGCGACCTGGAACCTGCACCCTTGCTCGACGAAGACGACGCGCCGGTACCCGCGTACCTCCAAGCGCTGGCCGATGCCAGTGCAGAAGAGGGCGCCGAGGGCGAAGCGCCGCTCGAGGAAACCAGCTTCCGCTCGCTGCTGGTAGAGCTCGATGCAATGGAAGAAGGCCTCAAGACCGATTTCGATGACTTGCGCGCCGAGGTCGAGGACGACAGTGCCACCGGCTGACCCGGTGGCGGTCTCGACCTTCTGGCGGAAACCCTTGGGCAGTGTGTCCGGCACCCCAAGTCCCACGTGCGTGCAGCTGATCTTCAGCGTATGATGCGCGGCCTTTTGGCGCATTCGTCGCCAGATACAGCTTCAATTCCTACACCGGGAGGTGCCCAGATGACTGACAAAGACCTGCAAGAACCCCAAACCCTGCCGCCAGCTGGCGAAAAACTGCAGAAAGTCCTCGCGCGTATCGGCGTGGGCTCGCGCCGTGACGTCGAGGCCTGGATCAGCCAGGGCCGCATCAAGGTCAACGGCGTTGCTGCTTCCCTTGGCCAGCGCGTCGACATGCACGACGCCATCGCTGTCGATGGCAAGGTGATCAAGCGCGAAGAAGCCGCCGAAAACGTGCGCCGCGTGATCATGTACAACAAGCCTGATGGCGAGATCTGCACCCGTGACGACCCAGAGGGCCGTCAGACCGTGTTCGATCGCCTGCCGCGTCCCAAGGAAGGCCGCTGGATCAACATCGGCCGCCTCGACATCAACACCACTGGTCTGTTGATGTTCACCACCGACGGCGAGCTGGCCAACCGTCTGATGCACCCGTCCTACGAGATGGACCGCGAGTATGCCGTGCGCGTACGTGGTGAAGTCGACGAAGACATGATCACCCGCCTGAAAAACGGCGTGATGCTCGAAGATGGTCCGGCACGTTTCACCGATATCCAGGAAGCCCCTGGCGGTGAAGGCTTCAACCACTGGTATCACTGCGTGGTGATGGAAGGCCGCAACCGCGAAGTCCGCCGCCTGTGGGAATCCCAAGGGCTGGTGGTCAGCCGCCTGAAGCGCGTGCGTTTCGGTCCGGTATTCCTCAACTCCGACCTGCCGATGGGGCGCTGGCGCGAAATGAGCCAGGGCGAGATCGACATCCTTGCGGCTGAAGTCGGCCTCAAGCCTGTAGCCCTGCCGGCGCTGAACCTCAAGTCCAAGGACAAGCTCGAGCGCCTGCAGCGCAAGTCGACACGTCCGATGGGCCGGAACGAGCGCGTGCGCAGCCTGCGTCCAGCTGCCGAAGCGACCGGTGAGCGCCCTGCGCGCCAGCCGCGCGAGGAAGCTCCGCGCAAGGGAAATCGTGGCAGCGCGGTGGCCGAGCGTCCGAGCGACATGAAGAAGCGTCCAGGCAAGGCGACCACTGGCGGCAAGCCTGGTGGCAGCCGTACCAAACCGCGTCCTTGAAGTGATGAGTCGGTAGACCTTCCTGGGGTCTGCCGGCTCCTTCAGGACAAGTCCGCTTGGATGTCTTGCAATCGGCAGTAAAATTTCTGAACCAGCTTGTAAATTTTCCGTTACGGCATGTTGGCTTTTCTGATGCCTATGCGCGCTTCTTCCCGCCATGTAAATAAAACCTTCCACTCTCCGACCGTCTGCGCGTCCCTCTGACCGTCCGCCTCTCTTGCCTGCATCCCCTGTTCACGTTGATATAGCCCCGATAACAAGAATCGGAGGCGCAATGTACGCCATTCATTCCCCCAGGCTTCGCTTCTCCCCCAGGACCGGTGCGTCCCGTCGTCAGACAAATACGCAACGCGTTGACCCCTGCGCGTCTACAGAGGTATACAATGCGCCGCGTTTTATCTGTGACCCCAATGCGTACAGCGCACTCTTGCTGACTTCCGGTTGATTCGCCCCGCGTTCGCGCCCGGCTGAACCCCACCCGTCCAAGAATCCAAGGTAACCCTGCCTTGCCCATTCCGCTGCGCCACGAGCGCGGTGGGTCCGATCCCGTCACAGATAAAAACAAGCAGGTGACTTCGTTCATGAGTGGACAAAACACGCAGTCAGGTGAGCTCAAACGCGGCCTGAAAAATCGCCATATCCAGTTGATTGCCCTGGGCGGGGCCATCGGCACCGGCCTGTTCCTGGGCTCGGCCGGTGTGATGAAGTCCGCCGGCCCCTCGATGATCCTGGGATATGCCGTCTGCGGCTTCATCGCCTTCATGATCATGCGCCAGCTCGGCGAGATGATCGTCGAAGAGCCGGTGGCCGGCTCCTTCAGCCACTTTGCGCACAAGTACTGGGGCGGTTTCGCGGGCTTCCTGTCCGGTTGGAACTGCTGGGTGCTCTATATTCTGGTCGGTATGTCGGAACTGTCGGCCGTCGGTAAGTACGTGCACTACTGGTGGCCAGAGATCCCGACCTGGGTCACGGCGGCCGCGTTCTTCCTGCTGATCAACGGCATCAACCTGATGAACGTCAAGGTGTTCGGCGAGACCGAATTCTGGTTCGCGATCATCAAGGTGGTCGCCATCGTCGGCATGATCGCCCTGGGCTGCTACCTGCTGGCCAGCGGCAGCGGCGGACCGGACGCCTCGGTCAGCAACCTGTGGGAGCACGGCGGATTCTTCCCCAATGGCGTCAGCGGGCTGGTCATGGCCCTGGCGATCATCATGTTCTCCTTTGGTGGCCTCGAGATGCTCGGCTTCACCGCCGCGGAGGCAGACCAGCCCCGGACAGTGATCCCCAAGGCGATCAACCAGGTCATCTACCGCATCCTGATCTTCTACATCGGCGCCTTGGTGGTGCTGCTCTCGCTGACGCCGTGGGATGCCCTGGTCACCAGCATCGACGCCTCCGGCGGCAGCTACGGCAGCAGCCCGTTCGTACAGGTGTTCTCGCTGCTGGGCAGTGACGTGGCCGCACACCTGCTGAACTTCGTGGTATTGACGGCGGCACTGTCGGTGTACAACAGCGGCACCTACTGCAATGCCCGCATGCTCTACGGCATGGCCGAGCAGGGCGATGCCCCGGCGGGCCTGGCGAAGATCGACAAGCGCGGCGTGCCGGTGCGTTCGATCCTGGCCTCGGCCGTGGTGACGCTGGTGGCGGTACTGCTCAACTACTTCATGCCCCAGCACGCGCTGGAGCTGTTGATGTCGCTGGTGGTCGCGGCCCTGGTGATCAACTGGGCGATGATCAGCTATTCGCACCTCAAGTTCCGCCAGCACCTTGACCGCACCGGCCAGAAGCCGCTGTTCAAGGCGCTGTGGTACCCCTACGGCAACTACCTGTGCCTGGCCTTCGTGGTGCTGATCCTGGGCATCATGCTGATGATCCCCGGGATCAAGGTATCGGTGTATGCGATTCCGGTGTGGCTGGTGGTGATGTATGGGTTCTATCTGCTGAAGAGCAAGCGTGCAACGCGCAGCAATGGAGTGGTGGGGTCGGTGGCCAAGTAGCAGCTGCCGGGACTGACAACACACCCCTCAGATCTGCTGCAGCAGCCACCCCCTGAACGCCCGCAACGACGGCAGTGCCTCGTTGCGCGGCGGATACATCAGGTAGTAGCTACGCTGGCTGGCAAACGGCAATCCCGCGCTGAACAACTCCCCGTTCGCCAACTCCTCCGCCACCAGCACCTTGGGCACCAGCCCGATCCCGATCCCTGCCCGAACCGCCTGGATGAGGTGCGACGTCAACTCGAAGCTCGGCCCCAGCCGCATCGCCCGGTGCGCCAGGCCATGGTGGGAAAACCATTCCCCCCAGGCGTGGGGATTGTTGGCGACGTTGAGCAGCACCTGCCCGCTGATGCGCGCTGGGCTCCATGCCTCGCTCTCCCTCGCCGCCTCCGGTGGCAGGATCACCACCAGTTCCTCTGCATGCAGCCGATGACAGACCAGGCCGGGAAGGTCCCCGCTGGCCACGCCGATGGCGGCATCGATCTCACTGGTGTCGAAGTTGATGGCTTCGATGCGCGAATGAATGTGCACCAGCATGCCCGGGTGCGCCGCATAGAAGTCATGCAGGCGCGGCAGCAGCCACTTCGAGCCGAAGGTCGGCAAGGTGGCCAGCCGCAACGTGCCAACGCCCGATTGATAGGCCAGCGCCTGCAAGGTAGCGCTGCGGATCCGCCCCAGCGCCTCGCTCAGCTCACGCTGGTAGAGCCGGCCGACGTCGGTGAGCTGCACCTGGCGCCCCTCGCGACGGAACAGGGTCAGGCCCAACTGTCGCTCCAGCGCCTGCACCTGGCGGCTGACCGCGCTCTGGGTCAGCGACAGCTCGGCGGCGGCGCGGGTGTAGCTTTCATGCCGGGCAGCCGCCTCGAAGGCCAGCAGCAGCGACATCGAAGGTGTCAGGTGGCGGTAATTCATTCATGAAAGTCATTGATAGCGGCAGGATTATCCGTTTGCCCTTGTACTCAAACTACAGGAACATTGGCTCATTCGTCATCCGTGTCCTGGCAGACTCATGCCGCGATGACAGGTTTTCCGTGAATTAGCCGATAAAAGAGGCATCCCTTGATGATCGCCCAGCTGCCGACCAGCGCGCCTGCCGCCAACTACCCCGAATTTCTCGAAGCCCTGCGTGCCAGCGGCTTCCAGGGCCAGCTGAGTGCCGACTACGGCACCCGGACCGTGCTCGCCACCGACAACTCCATCTACCAGCGCATGCCGCAGGCTGCGGTGTTTCCGCAGGATGCCGACGATGTGGCGCGTATCGCCGCGCTGATGGCCGAGCCACGCTTTCGCGAGGTCAAGCTGACGCCGCGTGGCGGCGGCACTGGCACCAACGGGCAGTCGTTGACCGATGGCATCGTCGTCGACCTTTCGCGGCACATGAACAAGATCCTCGAGATCAACGTCGAGGAGCGCTGGGTGCGGGTGCAAGCCGGTGTGGTCAAGGACCAGCTCAACGCCGCGCTCAAGCCCCACGGCCTGTTCTTCGCCCCGGAGCTGTCCACCTCCAACCGCGCCACTGTCGGCGGCATGATCAATACCGATGCGAGCGGGCAGGGCAGCTGCACCTACGGCAAGACGCGAGACCATGTCCTCGAACTGCACAGCGTTCTGCTGGGCGGCGAGCGCCTGCACAGCCTGCCGATCGACGACCAGGCGCTGGAGCAGGCCTGCGCCGCGCCTGGCCGCATTGGCGAGGTGTATCGCACTGCCCGCGACATCCAGCGGACACAGGCCGAGCTGATCGAAAGCACCTTTCCCAAGCTCAACCGCTGCCTGACCGGCTATGACCTGGCGCACCTGCGCGACGAGCAGGCCCGCTTCAACCTCAACAGCGTGCTGTGCGGTGCCGAAGGGTCGTTGGGCTATGTGGTCGAAGCCAAGCTCAATGTCCTGCCGATCCCGAAATACGCCGTGCTGGTCAACGTGCGCTACGGCAGTTTCATGGACGCCCTGCGCGATGCCAATGCGTTGATGGCGCACAAGCCGCTGTCGATCGAGACCGTGGATTCCAAGGTGCTGATGCTGGCGATGAAAGACATCGTCTGGCACAGCGTCGCCGAGTATTTCCCAGCGCATGCCGAGCGGCCGACCCTGGGTATCAACCTGGTGGAGTTCTGCGGGGATGAGCCAGAGGAGGTGAATGCTCGAGTTCAAGCCTTTGTCGCGCACTTGCAGACCGACACCAGCGTCGAGCGCCTGGGGCATACCCTGGCGGAAGGCTCTGAGGCAGTGACCCGTGTCTACGTCATGCGCAAACGCTCGGTAGGCCTGCTTGGCAACGTCGAAGGCGAAGTGCGGCCACAGCCTTTCGTGGAAGACACTGCCGTGCCGCCTGAGCAACTGGCGGACTATATCGCCGAATTTCGTGCATTGCTCGACGGCCACGGGCTGGCCTACGGCATGTTTGGCCACGTTGACGCCGGCGTGCTCCACGTACGCCCGGCGCTGGACATGAAGGACCCGGCGCAGGCTGCCCTGGTCAAGCCGATCTCCGATGCGGTAGCGGCCTTGACCAAGCGCTACGGCGGCCTGCTCTGGGGTGAGCACGGCAAGGGCCTGCGTTCGGAATACGTGCCCGAGTACTTCGGTGCGCTGTACCCGGCGTTGCAGCGCCTCAAGGGCGCCTTCGACCCGCACAACCAGCTCAACCCCGGCAAGATCTGCACCCCGCCAGACAGCCCCGAAGGCCTGATCAAGGTCGACGAGGTGACCCTGCGCGGCGAACTCGACCGCACGATTGACGAACGTGTCTGGCAGAGCTTCGGCAGTGCTGTGCACTGCAACGGCAATGGCGCCTGTTACAACTACGATCCCAATGACGCCATGTGCCCATCGTGGAAGGCGACGCGTGAACGCCAGCATTCGCCCAAAGGCCGCGCATCGCTGATCCGCGAGTGGCTGCGGCTGCAAGGCGCGGCCAATATCGACGTGCTGGCCGCAGCGCGCAAGCGCACCTCATGGATCAAGGACCTGCCAGCGCGGCTGCGCAACAACCGTGCACGACAGCAGGGCCAAGAGGATTTTTCCCACGAGGTATACGACGCCATGGCTGGCTGCCTGGCGTGCAAATCCTGTGCAGGGCAGTGCCCGATCAAGGTCAATGTGCCGGAGTTCCGCTCGCGCTTCCTGGAGCTTTATCACGGCCGCTACCAGCGTCCGATGCGTGACTACCTGATTGGCTCGCTGGAGTTCACCATCCCTTACATGGCCCACGCCCCTGGGCTGTACAACGCGGTGATGGGGTCGAAATGGGTCGGCAAGCTGCTGGCCAATCAGGTCGGCATGGTCGACAGCCCGCTGATCAGTCGTTTCAACCTGCAGTCGACCCTGACCCGTTGCCGCGTTGGTGTCGCCAGCGTGCCCGCCCTGCGGGAGTTGAGCGCGGCCCAGCGCGAGCGCAGCATCGTGCTTGTGCAGGATGCCTTCACCCGTTACTTCGAAACCCCGCTGCTGGCCGCATTCATCGAGCTGGCGCACCGCCTGGGCCACCGCGTGTTCCTGGCACCCTACAGCGCCAACGGCAAGCCGCTGCATGTTCAGGGCTTCCTGGGTGCCTTCGCCAAGGCGGCAGTGCGCAACGCCAGCCAGCTCAAGGCGCTGGCCGAGTGCGGCGTGCCGCTGGTGGGCCTGGACCCTGCGATGACACTGGTCTACCGCCAGGAGTACCAGAAGGTCGACGGCCTTGAAGATTGCCCGAAGGTGTTGCTGCCCCAGGAGTGGCTGGTTGATGTACTGCCCGAGCAGGCAGCGGCCGCTGCAGGTAGCTTCCGCCTCATGGCCCATTGCACCGAGAAGACCAACGTGCCAGCCAGTACCCGCCAGTGGGAGCAGGTGTTCAGCCGCATGGGCCTGACCCTGGTCACCGAGGCCACCGGCTGCTGCGGCATGTCGGGCACCTATGGCCACGAAGCGCGCAACCAGGATACCTCCCGGACCATCTTCGAGCAGTCCTGGGCGACCAAGCTGGACAAGCAGGGCGAAGCGCTGGCCACGGGCTATTCGTGCCGCAGTCAGGTCAAGCGCCTGGCGGATCGCCAGTTGCGTCATCCGTTGGAAGTGGTATTGCAGTATGCCCAGCGCGGATAAGCGTGGAGGAGGGGTGTAGCGGCAGTCATTCCAGACGGTGTGAAAACGTGACGACGGTGTCTGACGAGTCAGCCGTTTTCACACTGCCGCTGGGGTGCGCGGTTATTCCTGGTCGGCGCTGGGTTTGTCGTCGCCAGTCTGCTCGACAGCTTGAGCGGGTTCAGCGTGGTGAGCGGCAACGGACTGCTCTTCTGGCTTCAGGCTTGGGAAGGGAAGATTCGGGATCTCATGCATCTCGTCGTTCCTCGCAAGTGTGAGAAAGGGTAAGGCTGCGCTAGGCGCGTGAAGGCTTCGAAAAGCTGGGGCAGGATACAGCAGTCAGAATGACAGTATGAATATTTTCCCCGTCGCCGGTCGGCTTTGCGGGCGGATATCGGACGGTTTTCATACACCGTCCGACTAGTGATGCGCTTGCGAACCGGCTTACTTGCGGCCTTCAGCCACCTTTGCGGCCTCGTCGGTACGCGCCGCCATGATGAAGTCATTGCGGTGCAGTCCCTTGATCGAGTGGCTCCACCAGGTCACCGTGACCTTGCCCCATTCAGTCAGCAGGCCCGGGTGATGCCCCTCGGCCTCGGCGAGTTCGCCCACTGCATTGGTGAACGCCAGCGCATGCTTGAAGTTCTTGAACGCAAAGGCCCGCTCGAGCTCCATGTGCCCGTCGCGGACCTCTATGTTCCAATCCGGGATCTCGCGGATCAATTCAGCCAGCTCTTCATCAGTCACTTTCGGTGCGTCAGCGCGGCAGGCTTCGCAATGGGCTTGATTCAAGGCGTTCATGACGTTTTCCAGTTCGAGTTGTTATCAGGCGCAACGGCTCACGCCGCTACCTTGGGTGGAAATTTCGGCGCGTGCAGGCCCAGGTGCATGGCGTGGTGGACCATGCCCATGATGTCCTCGTGGGCAAGGTCGAACAGGCGCTTGAGGCTCGGCAGCACGAAGTACAGGGGTTGCAGGATGTCGATCCGGTAGGGCGTGCGCATGGCTTCAAGCGGGTCGAAGGCCTGGTGCTCGGGCTCGCTGGACAGGCTGTAGACCGTTTCCTTGGGCGAGGAGAGGATGCCGCCACCGTAGATTCTCTGGCCTTGCGGCGTTTCCATCAGCCCGAACTCGATGGTCATCCAGTACAGGCGCGCCAGGTAGACGCGCTCTTCCTTGCTCGCCTTGAGGCCTAGCTTGCCGTATGTGTGGGTGAATTCGGCGAACCATGGGTTGGTCAGCAGCGGGCAGTGCCCGAATATCTCGTGGAAAATGTCCGGCTCTTGCAGGTAGTCGAGTTCCTGGGCGGTACGAATGAACGTCGCTACGGGAAAGCGCTTGCTGGCCAGCAGTTCGAAAAATGTCTGGAAGGGAATCAGTGCTGGCACGCGTGCAACCTGCCAGCCGGTGGTGGCGCCCAGCACCTTGTTGATCTCGCCCAGTTGCGGGATGCGGTCATGGGGCAGGCCAAGCTGTTCGATGCCATCCATGTACTCCTGGCACGCACGGCCCTCGAGCACTTTCAACTGGCGGGTGATCAAGGTGTTCCACACCGCATGATCCTGCTGCGGGTAGTCGATAAAACCCTTCGCATCGGGCTCGAGCGCCACGTATTGCGTGTGTTTCATGCTGCTCTCCTGGGTGAGGGCTTTGTTGTTGTAGGTTCACGCCGATAACCCAGTCTTGATCACGGCTTGCCTGTTTTGTACTGGCTATCGATGGGCGCTGCCCCTCGAATTAGCGACTGGTTGTAACGATAATTTTACGAAAGCGGCTGGCCCCGAGATGTCCGGGCTGAAAAGGCGCGATTTTGGCAGATAATCTTTACGACTTTTCCGTTCGCGGATGAAATAATCAAGCTCTCTCTTCCTTTCCGAGCCCTTGCATGCGTATCAAAGTGCACTGTCAGAACCGCATCGGGATTCTGCGCGATATTCTCAACCTGCTGGTGGAATACGGTATCAACGTGGCGCGCGGCGAAGTCGGCGGCGAGCACGGCAATGCCATCTACCTGCATTGCCCGAACCTCATCAACCTGCAGTTCCAGGCCCTGCGGCCGAAATTCGAGTCGATCGGCGGGGTGTTTGGCGTCAAGCGTGTGGGGCTCATGCCCAGCGAGCGGCGGCACATGGAGCTCAATGCGCTCCTCGGGGCGCTGGAGTTTCCCGTGCTGTCGATCGACATGGGTGGCTGCATCGTCGCGGCCAACCGCGCGGCGGCGCAGCTGCTGGGGGTAAGGGTCGACGAAGTGCCGGGGCTGCCACTGTCACGGTACGCCGAAGACTTCGACCTGCCAGAGCTGGTGCGGGCCAACAAGTCGCGGATCAATGGCCAGCGGGTGAAGGTCAGGGGCGATGTGTTCCTGGCCGACATCGCGCCATTGCAGTCCGAGCATGACGACAGCGAGGCATTGGCTGGCGCGGTGCTTACCCTGCACCGGGCCGACCGCATAGGCGAGCGCATCTACCATGTGCGCAAGCAGGAACTGCGCGGGTTCGACAGCATCTTCCAGAGTTCGCGGGTCATGGCGGCGGTGGTACGTGAAGCGCGGCGCATGGCACCGCTCGACGCGCCGCTGCTGATCGAGGGCGAGACCGGCACCGGCAAGGAGCTGCTGGCGCGCGCCTGCCACCTGGCAAGTCCGCGCGGCCAGGCACCGCTGATGGCCCTGAACTGCGCCGGACTGCCCGAGTCAATGGCCGAGACCGAGCTGTTCGGCTACGGTCCTGGCGCTTTCGAAGGTGCGCGGGCGGAGGGCAAGCTCGGGTTGCTGGAGCTGACGGCGGGCGGCACGCTGTTTCTCGATGGGGTGGACGAAATGAGCCCGCGCCTGCAGGTGAAACTGCTTCGCTTCTTGCAGGATGGGTGCTTTCGCCGGGTAGGCAGCGACGAAGAAGTGTACCTGGACGTGCGGGTGATCTGTGCGACCCAGGTCGACCTGTCAGAGCTGTGCGCCCGGGGCGAATTCCGCCAGGACCTGTATCACCGCCTGAACGTGCTCTCGCTGCACATCCCGCCGCTTCGAGAATGTCTGGATGGGTTGGGGCCGCTGGTCGAGCATTTTCTCGACCAGGCCAGCCGGCAGATCGGCTGTGCTCTGCCTCGTTTGGCGCCTGCGGCGCTGGAGCGGCTCGGCCACTATCATTGGCCCGGCAATGTCCGCCAGCTGGAGAATGTGCTGTTCCAGGCCGTGTCATTGTGCGAAGGCGGTGTGGTGAAAGCCGAGCATATTCGACTGCCCGACTACGGTGTTCGCCAGCCTTTGGGAGAGTTCTCTCTGGAAGGTGACTTGGCGGACATAGTCGGACGTTTTGAAAAAGCAGTGCTTGAACGACTGATGAGTGACTTTCCGACCAGCCGGGCATTGGGCAAGCGTCTGGGTGTTTCCCATACGACCATTGCCAACAAGTTGCGCGATCACGCGCTCAACAAGTCGGCGGAATAATCATTGCTTCACAGACTCGGAAGTTGCATGCGATCGTGTCGCTGCAACTTCCTGCAGGTTGCCGATGCAACTTTGGCATCAGCCGTTGGAGCAGCCGTTACCCATCACGCGGTACTCGAGAATGTGCTTCTGGCCCTTGGAGTCCTCGTAGGTCATGCGGGCTGGCACTACTTCGCACACGTTTGGCACTTCGCTCATTGAGATGACACGGGCGATGTCCAGGTGCTGCGAGTAGTTGTATTGTTCAACCGGAATCTGCTCGGCCGCTTGTGCAACTTCGTCGGCCATCGCCGCGCTGCAAAGACTGCCAAGTACCAATACCAGTAACGCTTTCATTTTCAATTTACCTGTCTAAGGTCGTGAGGGTGTGCGCGGCGCTTGTGGCGTCGCGGGATACATCAGGAATTTCAACTATCAGAATGATCTGCGGGACTAACGTGCCTGTGTGGGGGCTGTTGCCATTAGTTAGTCGCGTTGCCGTTGTTGGCGAGAAGAAGTTTATGCCTCATGTACTTACGGAAACAGATGGCCTTTTGATAAAGTTTTCTGGCCTTTTGACAAAATCCGTAACAATCAACTGGCAGACATTGCCGCGACATCCGCCTGGAGCCTGGTCAGGACCGTCCCAGAGCGGTCCTAAAGGGCGCGTGGCGTTTGCTGGATGTGCCGCTACTACCATCGTCGAATGGCTTTTGCCGCTCTGGTACAGTTACAAACGGCTCCATACAAAAACAAATATGACACCGAGGTAACACAGATGAGTGCGGCTCCACTGTATCCCGTTCGTCCCGAGGTTGCGGCAAACACCCTGACCGACGAGGCCACCTACAAGGCCATGTACCAGCAATCGGTGATCAACCCCGATGGCTTCTGGCGTGAGCAGGCCCAGCGCCTGGACTGGATCAAGCCGTTCACCAAGGTCAAGCAGACCTCCTTCGACGACCATCACGTCGACATCAAGTGGTTCGCCGACGGCACTCTGAACGTCTCCTACAACTGCCTGGACCGTCATCTCGAAGAGCGCGGCGACCAGCTGGCGATCATCTGGGAAGGCGACGATCCTTCCGAGCACCGCAACATCACCTATCGCGAACTGCACGAGCAAGTGTGCAAGTTCGCCAACGCCCTGCGCGGCCAGGACGTGCACCGCGGCGACGTGGTTACCATCTACATGCCGATGATCCCCGAAGCCGTGGTTGCCATGCTGGCGTGTGCGCGCATCGGTGCGATCCACTCGGTGGTGTTCGGCGGTTTCTCGCCCGAGGCGCTGGCCGGGCGCATCATCGACTGCAAGTCCAAGGTAGTGATCACCGCCGACGAAGGCCTGCGGGGCGGCCGCCGCACGGCGCTCAAGGCCAACGTCGACCTGGCCCTCACCAACCCCGAAACCAGCAGCGTGCAGAAGATCATCGTGTGCAAGCGCACCGGTGGCGACATCGCCTGGCACCAGCATCGCGACATCTGGTACGAAGACCTGATGAAGGTCGCCTCAAGCCACTGCGCACCGAAGGAAATGGGTGCCGAGGAAGCGCTGTTCATTCTCTATACCTCCGGTTCCACCGGCAAACCCAAGGGTGTGCTGCATACTACCGGCGGCTATCTGGTGTACGCGGCGCTTACCCATGAGCGCGTGTTCGACTATCGCCCGGGCGATGTCTACTGGTGCACCGCCGATGTGGGTTGGGTCACCGGCCACAGCTACATCGTCTATGGGCCACTGGCCAACGGCGCCACCACCTTGCTCTTCGAAGGCGTGCCTAACTACCCGGACATCACCCGCGTGTCGAAGATCGTCGACAAGCACAAGGTGAACATCCTCTACACCGCACCAACCGCTATCCGCGCCATGATGGCCGAAGGTCAGGCCGCCGTGGCGGGCGCCGACGGTTCCAGCCTGCGCTTGCTGGGTTCGGTGGGCGAGCCGATCAACCCTGAAGCCTGGAACTGGTACCACCAGACCGTGGGCAAGGGCCGCTGCCCGATCGTCGACACCTGGTGGCAGACCGAAACCGGTGGCATCCTGATCAGCCCGCTGCCGGGCGCTACCGCGCTCAAGCCTGGTTCGGCGACCCGTCCGTTCTTCGGCGTGGTACCTGCGCTGGTGGATAACCTGGGCAACCTGATCGAAGGTGCCGCCGAAGGCAACCTGGTGATTCTCGATTCGTGGCCAGGCCAGTCGCGATCGCTGTACGGCGATCACGATCGCTTCGTCGACACCTACTTCAAGACCTTCCGCGGCATGTACTTCACCGGTGACGGCGCCCGCCGCGATGAAGATGGCTACTTCTGGATCACTGGCCGGGTCGACGATGTGCTCAACGTTTCCGGTCACCGCATGGGTACTGCCGAGATCGAAAGCGCCATGGTCGCCCATCCCAAGGTTGCCGAGGCGGCAGTGGTCGGCGTGCCGCATGACCTCAAGGGGCAGGGAATCTACGTCTATGTCACGCTCAATGCCGGGCAGGAGCCGAACGAGGCGTTGCGTATCGAACTGAAGAACTGGGTGCGCAAGGAGATCGGCCCGATCGCCTCGCCCGATGTCATCCAGTGGGCGCCCGGCCTGCCGAAAACCCGCTCTGGCAAGATCATGCGCCGCATCCTGCGCAAGATCGCCACGGCGGAGTACGACGCACTGGGTGATATCTCGACCCTGGCCGATCCTGGCGTGGTGCAGCACCTGATCGACACCCACAAGGAGATGAGCCGGGTTTCGGCCTGAACAAGGGCGGTGCTGCCGCCAGGTCCACTCGAGAAACCCGCCCTCTTTGGCGGGTTTCTTGCTTTCAGGCTGCTGTTACTCCGACATTCATCGATGTCACCGCTCTCGGTCCAATCCGGGGCATAGGGAAACATCCCTGCCGCATCCCGGTGCGAACCTGCAGCAATTTGACGCTGCTGGCACGCCAGACTTGCCGGATTACAAGGGTTTGCGAATAATAGGCGCAGTTATTGCTTCGGTATCAGGTTGTTTTCCTTGTGCTCTTGCATATCACGCTGGAGCTGTCAATATCGCCCGCCGCGGTTTCAGGCGCTGCTATACGTAGTTGTCGCTTTGAAGAAATATCGACGTTCGGGGTGTCGTTAAAATGCCACTCTCTCGCTCGTGGTTCAGGACCCTGGTCTTGACCCTGCGGCTCGCGTTGTACCCATTTCCATGGAGTTACCAGATGAAGAAACTCGCACTGCTTGGCGCACTGGCGCTGTCTGTGTTTTCCCTGGCATCGCTGGCCGATGAGAAGCCGCTGAAAATCGGTATCGAAGCTGCCTATCCTCCGTTTGCCTTCAAGCAGCCTGACGGCAGCATCGCGGGCTTCGACTACGACATCGGCAATGCCCTGTGCGAAGAGATGAAGGCCAAGTGCACCTGGGTCGAGCAGGAGTTCGACGGCCTGATCCCGGCGCTCAAGGTGCGCAAGATCGACGCGATCCTGTCTTCCATGTCGATCACTGACGATCGCAAGAAGTCGGTCGACTTCACCAAGCGCTACTACCTGACTCCGGCACGCCTGGTGATGAAGCAGGGCGCCACCGTGAGCGACAGCCTGGCTGAACTCAAGGGCAAGAAGATCGGCGTGCAGCGTGGCTCGATCCACGATCGTTTCGCCAAGGAAGTCTTCGGGGCCCAGGGCGCCACTGTCGTGCCTTACGGCACCCAGAACGAAATCTACCTCGACGTCGCGGCAGGCCGCCTGGATGGCACCGTGGCCGACGCCACCCTGCTGGAAGATGGCTTCCTGAAGACCGACGCCGGCAAGGGCTATGCGTTCGTCGGCCCGGCGTTCACCGACGCCAAGTACTTTGGCGACGGCATCGGCATTGCCGTGCGCAAGGGCGACAAGGCCAACGTCGAGCGTCTCGATGCCGCCATCGACGCGATCCGCGCCAACGGCAAGTACAAGGCTATCCAGGACAAGTACTTCAACTTCGACATCTACGGGCCTGACGCCAAGTAAGACCGTCGAATACACCTGTGCAATGGTGCAAACAGCAGAGAATCTGAGGTTTGCACCATTTTTTCATTTTCAAGGTCGAGGACCTCATCATGTTGAAAGGCTACGGGGCAGTCATCCTCGACGGGGCGTGGCTGACGCTGCAACTTGCCCTGTCGTCCATGGCCCTGGCCGTCGTTCTCGGTCTGATCGGCGTTGCGCTGCGCTTGTCGCCAGTGCGCTGGCTGGCCTGGCTGGGCGATATGTATGCCACGGTGATCCGTGGCATTCCGGATCTGGTACTCATCCTGCTGATCTTCTATGGCGGCCAGGATGTGCTCAACCGCGTCGCGCCGCTGCTCGGCCATGACGACTACATCGATCTCAATCCGCTCATGGCCGGTATCGGTACGCTCGGGTTCATCTTTGGTGCGTACCTGTCGGAGACCTTCCGCGGTGCGTTCATGGCCATACCCAAGGGCCAGGCCGAAGCCGGCATGGCCTACGGCATGAGCGGCATGCAGGTATTTTTCCGGGTGATGGTGCCGCAGATGATTCGCCTGGCGATTCCCGGCTTCACCAACAACTGGCTGGTGCTGACCAAGGCCACGGCGCTGATTTCGGTCGTCGGGCTGCAGGACATGATGTTCAAGGCCAAGCAGGCGGCGGATGCCACCCGTGAGCCCTTCACCTTCTTTCTGGCGGTGGCGGCAATGTACCTGGTGATCACCAGTGTCTCGCTGCTGGCCCTGCGTTATCTTGAGAAACGCTATTCGGCAGGTGTAAAGGTGGCTGAACTATGATGTTCGATTACAACGTGGTCTGGGAGGCGATGCCGCTGTACCTCGGCGGGCTGCTGACCACCCTCAAGCTGTTGGCGCTGTCGCTGTTCTTCGGTCTGCTGGCGGCCATTCCGCTGGGGCTGATGCGGGTATCCAAGCACCCGTTGGTGAACATCTCCGCCTGGCTCTACACCTACGTGATCCGTGGCACGCCCATGCTGGTGCAGCTGTTCCTGATCTACTACGGCCTGGCCCAGTTCGAGTTCGTGCGCCAGAGCATCTTCTGGCCCTGGCTGTCGAGCGCGACCTTCTGCGCGTGCCTGGCCTTTGCGGTCAACACCAGCGCCTACACCGCCGAAATCATCGCCGGCAGCCTCAAGGCCACGCCCCACGGCGAAATCGAGGCTGCCAGGGCGGTGGGCATGTCGCGCATCAAGATGTACCGGCGCATCCTGCTGCCCTCGGCCATGCGCCGGGCGCTGCCGCAATACAGCAACGAAGTGATCATGATGCTGCAGACCACCAGCCTGGCGTCGATCGTCACCCTGATCGACATCACGGGTGCAGCGCGCACGGTCAATGCCCAGTACTACCTGCCGTTCGAGGCCTACATCACGGCGGGCGTGTTCTACCTGTGCCTGACCTTCATCCTGGTGCGCCTGTTCAAGCTGGCCGAACGCCGCTGGCTCGGCTACCTGGCGCCGCGCAAGTCGTGATGACAGCGCCTTCTATTACGCACTGGGCCACGGCCCGGGACTGATCGTTTTGTGAGAACCGACAGCATGTACAAACTCGAAGTCCAAGACCTGCATAAGCGCTACGGCAGTCACGAAGTGCTCAAGGGTGTTTCCCTGGCGGCCAAGGCGGGCGATGTGATCAGCATCATCGGCTCCAGCGGCTCGGGCAAGTCGACCTTCCTGCGCTGCATCAACCTGCTGGAGCAGCCGCACGCGGGCAAGATCCTGCTCAACAACGAAGAGCTCAAGCTGGTTGCGGGCAAGGAAGGCGCGCTCAAGGCCGCCGACCCCCGCCAGCTGCAGCGCATGCGTTCGCGCCTGTCGATGGTGTTCCAGCACTTCAACCTGTGGTCGCACATGACGGCGCTGGAAAATGTCATCGAGGCCCCGGTCCACGTGCTGGGCATGAGCAAGAAAGAAGCCCTCGAAAAGGCCGAGCACTACCTGGCCAAGGTTGGCGTATCCCATCGCAAGGACGCCTTCCCGGGACACATGTCCGGTGGTGAGCAACAGCGTGTGGCGATTGCCCGGGCGCTGGCCATGGAGCCGGAAGTCATGCTGTTCGACGAGCCGACCTCGGCCCTCGACCCCGAGCTCGTGGGTGATGTGCTCAAGGTCATGCAGTCGCTTGCACAAGAGGGCCGCACCATGGTCGTGGTCACCCACGAAATGGGCTTTGCCCGCGAGGTGTCCAACCAGCTGGTGTTCTTGCACAAAGGCCTGGTGGAGGAGCGGGGTAATCCACGCGAGGTGCTGGTCAATCCTCAATCGGAGCGGCTCAAGCAGTTCCTTTGCGGTAGTCTCAAGTAAAGAGGCTGCCCCTTCGCACCACAATAGGGCATGCTGCGCGACGGGCGCAGCCAACCTTTGCGCTCTTGTCCCCGCCCGCGCGGCTTGTTGAATGACTTCAGGTTTCGGATCGCACCCTATGACCACCCAGCGAATCGGTTTTCTCATCTGGCCAGGCACCAAGGCGTTGACCTTGGCGCTGGCCGAGGAAGTGTTGCGGGTTGCCCAGAAGGTGCATCCGGAGGTGGCCTACGAGCTGGCGTTTCTTCAGGCCGACGCGCCGCAGGAAGCTACCTGGCGACTGCCGGGTGAGCCGTGGAACGGGCGTCTGGAGGGTTGCCAGAAACTCTTCCTGCTGGCAGACGAGCCGCCTCTGGCGGTCACGCCTGTGCTGGCCGCGGCCCTCAAGCAATTGGCGCGCGGCGGCTGCATGATCGGTGGCTTGTCGGCAGGGGTGTATCCGCTTGCCCAGCTGGGCTTGCTCGACGGCTACCGGGCGGCGGTGCACTGGCGCTGGCAGGATGATTTCAGCGAGCGTTACCCCAAGGTCATCGCCACCAGCCACCTGTTCGACTGGGACCGTGATCGCCTGACTGCCTGCGGTGGCATGTCCGTGGCCGACCTCCTGCTGGCGGTACTGGCCCGCGACCATGGCGCGGAACTGGCGGGCGCTGTGTCCGAGGAGCTGGTCGTGGAGCGCATCCGCGAGGGCGGCGAGCGCCAGCGCATCCCGCTGCAGAACCGCCTGGGTTCCAGTCATCCGAAGCTCACCCAGGCGGTGCTGCTGATGGAAGCCAACATCGAAGAGCCGCTGACTACCGACGAGATCGCCCAGCATGTGTGCGTGTCGCGCCGCCAGCTCGAGCGAATCTTCAAGCAGTACCTGAATCGCGTCCCGAGCCAGTATTACCTGGAGCTGCGCCTGAACAAGGCGCGCCAGATGCTGATGCAGACCAGCAAGTCGATCATCCAGATCGGCCTGTCCTGCGGATTTTCCTCGGGGCCGCATTTCTCCAGCGCCTACCGCAACTTCTTTGGCGCTACCCCGCGCGAAGACCGCAACCAGCGGCGCAGCAGCAGTCCGTTCGAGCTGAGCTCCGCGCCCGCCGAGCGCGGCTGACAACAGCGCAACGCTCCTGCAAAATCCCTGCGCAGCGTAAACTGCGCGATTGCGACAAAGTTTGTCGCATTGCCGAAAGCCTTGGTAAAACAGGGTTTAGCGCTGTAACAAGTTGTCGCTTGGCGACAAGGACAGGCGCCTTTCAGTCCTTACAATCCCCCTATCGCTCGCCATTTCCTGGCCAGCGTTCCTCTTCAGGAGACTCCGATGTCCGTTGAGCAAACCCCGGTGCAGCGTGCCGATTTCGACCAGGTGATGGTCCCCAACTACTCACCGGCGGCGTTCATTCCTGTACGCGGCGCCGGGTCTCGAGTGTGGGACCAGTCGGGCCGCGAGCTCATCGATTTTGCCGGCGGCATCGCGGTAAACGCGCTCGGGCATGCTCACCCGGCGCTGGTCGCGGCCCTCACCGAGCAGGCCAATACCCTCTGGCACGTGTCCAACGTGTTCACCAACGAGCCGGCCCTGCGCCTGGCCCACAAGCTGGTGGACGCGACCTTCGCCGACCGCGCTTTCTTCTGCAACTCGGGCGCCGAGGCCAACGAGGCCGCGTTCAAGCTTGCGCGCCGGGTGGGTCATGACCGTTTCGGTCCTGAGAAGCACGAGATCATCGCCACCGTGAACAGCTTCCACGGCCGCACCCTGTTCACCGTCAGCGTGGGTGGCCAGCCGAAGTATTCCGACGGGTTCGGCCCGAAGATCGCCGGGATCAGCCATGTGCCGTACAACGATCTTGAAGCGCTCAAGGCGCAGATCTCGGACAAGACCTGCGCCGTGGTCATCGAGCCGATCCAGGGCGAAAGCGGCGTGGTGCCGGCTGATCTTGCCTACCTCGAAGGCGCACGCAAACTGTGTGACGAACACAACGCGCTGCTGATCTTCGACGAAGTGCAGACTGGCGTAGGCCGTACCGGCGAGCTGTATGCCTACATGCACTACGGCGTAGTCCCCGACATCCTTACCAGCGCCAAGAGCCTGGGCGGCGGCTTCCCGATCGGCGCCATGCTGACTACGGCCGAGCTTGCCACGCACCTGGCGGTCGGCACCCACGGCACCACCTACGGCGGCAATCCCCTGGCCTGCGCGGTCGCCAATGCAGTCCTCGACGTGATCAACACCCCCGAGGTGCTCGCGGGCGTCAAGGCCAAGCATGAGCGCTTCAAGGCACGCCTTGAACAGATCGGCCGGCAGTACGGCATTTTCACCCAGGTCCGCGGCGTTGGCCTGTTGATCGGCTGCGTGCTGTCCGATGCCTGGAAAGGAAAGGCCAAGGATGTGCTCAATGCCGCCGAGCAAGAGAACCTGATGGTCCTCCAGGCTGGCCCGGATGTCGTGCGCTTCGCGCCGAGCCTGGTGGTCGAGGATGCCGACATCGACGAAGGCCTGGCCCGTTTCGAACGCGCCGTGGCCAAACTGACCCAGGCCTGATACGCCTGCGGTTTCGTCCCGGCCTGTCGCAGGCCGGTGGCGAACGAATTCCTCGCGGGTGCCAGGGGTGCCCGCCGTTTTTCCGTGCCGACTGCGTTGGCCTGCTTTCCCGAAAGGAGTGACACCATGCTGGTGATGCGCCCTGCGCAAATGGCTGACCTGAACGAAGTGCAGCGCCTGGCTGCGGACAGCCCCATCGGTGTCACGTCCTTGCCGGATGATGCCGGCCGCCTGGGCGACAAGATCGCCGCCTCGGAGACGTCGTTTGCCGCCGAAGTCAGCTTCAACGGCGAAGAGAGCTACTTCTTCGTCCTTGAGGACAGCAGCACCGGCAAGCTTGCCGGCTGCTCGGCCATCGTTGCCTCGGCCGGCTACTCCGAACCGTTCTACAGCTTTCGAAACGAGACCTTCGTCCACGCCTCGCGGGAACTGAAGATCCACAACAAGATCCACGTGCTCTCCCAGTGTCATGACCTGACCGGCAACAGTCTGCTGACCAGCTTCTATGTGCTGCCAGACCTGGTGAACAGTGCCTCGGCCGAGCTCAATTCGCGCGGCCGGCTGTTGTTCATGGCGGCGCATCCGGAGCGCTTCGCCGACTCGGTGGTCACCGAGATCGTCGGCCACAGCGACGAGCAGGGTGACTCACCGTTCTGGGACGCCATCGGGCGCAATTTCTTCGATATCAACTATGCCGAGGCTGAACGCCTGTGCGGCCTCAAGAGCCGCACCTTCCTCGCCGAACTGATGCCGCACTACCCGATCTACGTGCCGCTGCTGCCCGACGCAGCCCAGGAGGCCATGGGCCAGGTGCACCCGCGCGCGCAGATCACCTTCGACATCCTGATGCGCGAAGGCTTCGAGACCGACCACTACATCGACATCTTCGACGGCGGTCCGACCCTGCACGCGCGGGTCACTGGTATTCGCTCGATCGCCCAGAGCCGCGTAGTCCCGGTGAAGATCGACGACAACGTTGCCAAGGGTGGACGCCCGTACCTGGTCTGCAACGGCCAGTTGCAGGACTTCCGCGCGGTGTCGCTGGAGCTCGACTGGGTGCCGGGCAAGCCCGTCAGCCTCAGCCCGGAAGCGGCCGAAGCGCTGGGTGTGGGCGAAGGCGGCAGTGTGCGCCTGGTCGCCGTTTGATGCCTGTGGCCGGATAGCCCGGGCCCATTACTCGCAACGATGGGTTTCGCGGCAGGCCAAGGCCTGCCGCTCAAGGAGATAGCATGATCGTTCGTCCTGTACGCAGCAGCGATTTACCTGCGCTGATCGAACTGGCACGCAGCACCGGGACTACCGGGCTGACCACATTGCCAGCCAACGAGGAGCGCCTTGAGCAGCGCGTCGCCTGGGCCGAGAAAACCTTTCTCGGTCAAGCCGAGCGCGGCGATACCGACTACCTGTTCGTGCTTGAGAACGACGAAGGCCTGGTAGTGGGTATCTCGGCCATCGCCGGCGCGGTCGGCCTGCGTGAGCCCTGGTACAACTATCGGGTCGGGCTTACCGTCAGCGCCTCTCAAGAGCTGAATATCTACCGCGAGATTCCCACGCTGTTCCTGGCCAACGACCTGACCGGCAACTCCGAGCTGTGCTCGCTGTTCCTGCGCAGTGACTACCGCACGGGCCTGAATGGCCGCCTGCTGGCGAAAGCGCGCCTGCTGTTCATCGCCGAATTCCCCGAGCTGTTCGGCAACAAGATCATCGCCGAGATGCGCGGCATGTCCGACGACGCTGGCCGTTCGCCGTTCTGGGAAAGCCTTGGCCGGCATTTTTTCAGGATGGAGTTCAGCCAGGCGGACTACCTGACCGGCGTAGGCAACAAGTCGTTCATTGCCGAGCTGATGCCCAAGTTCCCGCTGTACACCTGTTTTCTGTCGGAGGCGGCGCGCGCCGTCATCGGCCGCGTGCACGCCGACACCGAGCCGGCACTGGCGATGCTCAAGAGCGAAGGCTTCAACTATCAGGGCTACGTCGACATCTTCGACGCGGGCCCGGCGGTCGAGTGCGAGACCGGCAAGATCCGCGCGGTGCGCGAAAGCCAGAATCTCGTGCTGGCGGTGGGCACGCCCGGTGACGACGCCACGCCTTACCTGATCCACAACCGCAAGCGCGACGACTGCCGCATCACTGCCGCACCTGCGCGCCTGGCCGCCGGTACCCTGGTGGTCGATCCGCTGACCGCCAAGCGCTTGCGCCTGGGCGCCGGTGACCATGTACGCGCCGTGCCGCTGTCTGCTGAACGAGAGGGCAAATGATGACCACGCATTTCATCGCAGGCCAGTGGCAGGCAGGGCAGGGTGAGGCACTGCAGTCGTTGAACCCGGTCAGCCAGCAAATCTTGTGGCAAGGCCAGGGTGCCACTGCCGCGCAGGTGGAGGCCGCGGTCCAGGCCGCGCGCCAGGCATTCCCCGCGTGGGCCCAGCTGAGCCTGGAGGCTCGCATCAGTGTGCTCGAGGCCTTTGCCGACAAGCTCAAGGCCAACGCCGATGCCCTGGCTCACTGCATCGGTGAAGAAACCGGCAAGCCGCTGTGGGAAACCGCCACCGAAGTGACCAGCATGGTCAACAAGGTAGCGATCTCGATCCAGAGCTACCGCGAGCGCACGGGTGAAAAGAGCGGCCCGCTGGCCGACGCCACGGCGGTGCTGCGGCACAAGCCCCATGGTGTGGTCGCGGTGTTCGGCCCCTACAACTTTCCCGGCCACCTGCCCAATGGCCATATTGTGCCGGCGCTGCTCGCCGGCAACTGCGTGGTGTTCAAACCCAGCGAGCTGACCCCCAAGGTGGCTGAGCTGACCGTCAAGTGCTGGATCGAGGCAGGCCTGCCGCACGGTGTGCTCAACCTGGTGCAAGGCGCACGCGAGACCGGGGTGGCCCTGGCGTCGAACCCGGGCATCGATGGTCTGTTCTTTACCGGCTCCAGCCGTACCGGCAACCTCTTGCACCAACAGTTTGCCGGGCGCCCGGACAAGATCCTGGCGCTTGAAATGGGCGGCAACAACCCGCTGGTGGTGGACCAGGTGCAGGACCTGGACGCGGCCGTCTACACCATCATCCAGTCGGCCTTCATTTCCGCCGGGCAGCGCTGCACCTGTGCTCGACGCCTGCTGGTGCCCCAGGGCGCCTGGGGCGACTCGCTGCTGCAGCGACTGGTCGAGGTCTGCAAGGGCATCAGTGTGGGTGCGTTCGACCAGCAGCCGCCGCCGTTCATGGGTTCGGTCATTTCGCTGGACGCTGCCCGCGCGCTGCTCGCGGCCCAGGACGAACTGCTTGGAAAGGGCGGTGTAGCCCTGTTGCCGATGACCCAGCCGGAGGCGGGCGCCGCTTTGCTGACACCGGGGATTCTCGATGTCAGCGCCGTGGCCGGGCGCCGCGACGAGGAGTTCTTCGGACCGCTCCTGCAGGTGATCCGCTACAGCGACTTCGACGAGGCGATCGCTGAAGCCAACGACACCCAGTACGGCCTGGCTGCCGGCCTGTTGTCGGACTCCCATGCGCGCTACCAGTATTTCTGGCTGCGCAGCCGCGCCGGTATCGTCAACTGGAACAAGCAACTGACCGGCGCGGCCAGCAGCGCGCCCTTCGGTGGTGTCGGCGCCAGCGGCAACCACCGCGCGAGCGCCTACTACGCCGCTGACTACTGTGCCTACCCCGTGGCTTCGCTGGAGACCGCCAGCCTTGTCCTGCCGGCGTCCCTGACGCCGGGCGTCACCCTATAACAACTGGTCCCGGAGCCTGGCCGATGAAATCCTACGAAGTGAATTTTGATGGTCTGGTAGGACCTACGCACAACTACGGCGGCCTGTCCTATGGCAATGTTGCCTCGCAGAGCAACAGCCAGCAGTGTTCGAATCCGCGCGAAGCGGCGCGCCAAGGGCTGGCGAAAATGAAGGCCCTGGTCGACATGGGCTTCCAGCAGGGCGTGCTGGCCCCGCAGGAGCGGCCGGACGTCGCGGCCCTGCGGCGCCTGGGCTTCAGCGGCAGCGATGGCGAGGTGATCCAGCGCGCTGCGAAAGAATCCATGCCGCTGCTGGTGGCCAGCTGCTCCGCCTCGAGCATGTGGGTGGCCAACGCTGCCACTGTCAGCCCTAGCGCCGACACTGCGGACGGCCGCGTGCATTTCACCGCTGCCAACCTCAATTGCAAGTATCACCGCAGCATCGAACACCCGACCACCAGCCGCGTGCTGGGTGCGATGTTCGCCGATGACCGTCACTTCGCCCACCACGCCGCGCTGCCCGCGGTTGCGCAGTTCGGCGATGAGGGTGCGGCCAACCATACGCGCTTCTGCCGCGACTATGGCGAAGCGGGAGTCGAGTTTTTCGTCTATGGCCGCAGCGCTTTCGACAGCCGTTACCCGGCACCGCAAAAGTACCCCGCGCGCCAGACCCTTGAAGCGTCACAGGCCGTGGTCCGCCTGCATGGCCTGCGCGAGGACGGCGTGGTCTACGCTCAGCAGAACCCTGCGGTGATCGACCAGGGCGTGTTCCATAACGACGTGATCGCGGTGGGCAATGGCGAGGTGCTGTTCCACCATGAAGATGCGTTTCTGGACAGCGACGCGGTACTTGCCCAGCTGCAGGCTAAACTGGCCAGCAAGGGTGGTCGCTTCCAGGCCATCGGCGTGCCACGCTCGGCGGTGACGGTGGAGGATGCGGTGCGATCCTACCTGTTCAACAGCCAACTGCTCACACGCGCCGATGGCTCGATGCTGCTGGTGGTGCCCGAGGAGTGCCGCAACAATGAGCGGGTCTGGAGCTACCTGACCCAGCTCACCGGCCAGGGTGGCCCGGTAGGCGAGGTCAAGGTGTTCGACCTCAAGCAGAGCATGCAGAACGGCGGAGGGCCGGCATGCCTGCGCTTGCGCGTCGCCTTGAATGAAACTGAACTGGCGGCGGTCAACCCAGGCGTTATCATGACCGCGCCGCTGTACGACACGCTGCTCCAGTGGGTCGACAGGCATTACCGCGACCGCATGAGCGACGCGGACCTTGCCGACCCGCAATTGCTGGTCGAGTGCCGCGCGGCACTGGATGAACTGACCCAGATACTCAAGCTGGGCTCGGTCTATCCTTTCCAACGCCAACCTTGAAGAGAGAATTCGATATGTCCGACGCCCTGCAGCTGATCCTTGAAGACGACGACGGTACCCAGCTGGAAACGTCCTGCACGCGCTTTGCCGTGGTCTGGCAAGGCAAGGAGGTGTGGATCCAGCAGGACGGTCGCGGCCAGCTGCTGATCGGTGTCGATGTCGACGAAGACGACACCGAGTACGCCAACCTGCTGCTGCGCCCGATGGCCACCAACCTGGTGAGCCTGCAGTTGGAAATGGAGCCGGCTGAAACGGGTGACGACGACGATCACGTCCACGGCCCCGACTGCGGTCACCAACACTAAGGAATCGCCATGCTCGCCCTCGGCAAACTGCTTGACCTGACCCTCGCTGGCCATGAGCCGGCCGAGAAGACACAAGTGACGGTCGAGGGGGTGCGCTTGCGCTGGTTGGGCGAAGGCGCGCTGGAGGTGCGTCCTCCCGAGGCGCGTGACAATGGCATGGACCTGCTGTTGTCGGCAGGCATCCACGGCAACGAAACCGCGCCGATCGAATTGCTCGACGAGTTGCTTCATGGCGTGGCCCGAGGTGATATCAAGCCGCGGGCGCGGGTTTTGTTCCTGTTCGGCAATCCCCAGGCGGTCCGCCGGGGCGAACGCTTCATCGAGCAGGATATCAACCGTTTGTTCAACGGCCGGCACGAACTGTCCAGCGGCTTCGAGGCGCTGCGCGCCGGTGAGCTGGAACAGTTTGCCCGAGTCTTCTTCAGTCTCCCGGGGCGCACCCGCCTGCATTACGACCTGCACACTGCCATTCGTGCTTCGAAGATCGAGCAGTTCGCGCTGTATCCCTACAAGGATGGCCGCCAGCATTCCAGGCGAGAGCTGGCGCGGCTGCACGCAGCGGGAATGGACGCAGTGCTGCTGCAGAGCAAGCCCTCGGTCACCTTCAGCGCGTTCACCTACGAACAGCTGGAGGCCGAAGCCTTCACCCTGGAGCTTGGCAAGGCACGTCCTTTCGGGCAGAACGAGCAGGTGAACCTTGACCTGCTGAACACCCGGCTCACGCAGTTGATCGAAGGCAACGAGCCTGAGACCACCCAACAGCTCGACGGCCTGCAGTTGTTCAGTGTCGCCCGCGAGATCATCAAGCACAGCGACAGCTTCCACCTGCACCTGCCTGCCGACATCGAGAACTTCTCGGAGCTGAGCAAGGGTTACCTGCTGGCCGAGGACCTGGCCGAGATGCGCTGGATCGTCGAGGAAGAGGGCGCGCGCATCATCTTCCCCAATCCCAAGGTGCGCAACGGCCTGCGCGCGGGCATCCTGGTAGTGCCCGATTCCGGTCAGCACCTGGCCTGACTTTCTCCCACAGGGCCTGCCGAACTTCCCTGTCCTCTGTGGGCGGGGCGCAGCGTGTGAGATAGTACTGTGACAAACCGTCCGATCGGCGGTTTCTATCGCATAAACACACTGCACCGAGATTGCAGGACCGATATAATGCGGCCCTTTGCCGTCGTTTCGTCAATTTGACGCAGGCCGCCGTTTCCGTGGAAGAACCTATGAAAAGCGCAGAAATCCGTGAAGCCTTCCTTCGCTTCTTCGAAGAGCAGGGACACACCCGAGTTGCCTCCAGCTCCTTGATTCCGGGCAATGACCCGACCCTGCTGTTTACCAACGCGGGCATGAACCAGTTCAAGGACTGCTTCCTCGGCCAGGAAAAACGCGCCTACACCCGTGCGGTCAGCAGCCAGAAATGCGTGCGCGCCGGCGGCAAGCACAACGACCTGGAAAACGTCGGCTATACCGCTCGTCACCATACTTTCTTCGAGATGCTGGGCAACTTCAGCTTCGGTGACTACTTCAAGCGTGATGCGATCACCTATGCCTGGACCTTCCTGACCTCCGACAAGTGGCTGAACCTGCCCAAGGAAAAGCTCTGGGTAACGGTCTATGCGAGCGACGACGAAGCCTACGACATCTGGACCCGCGAAATCGGCGTGCCGGCCGAGCGCATGGTCCGCATCGGTGACAACAAAGGCGCTCCGTACGCGTCCGACAACTTCTGGACCATGGGCGACACCGGCCCGTGCGGCCCCTGCACCGAGATCTTCTATGACCACGGCGCCGACATCTGGGGCGGCCCGCCCGGCTCGCCCGAAGAAGACGGCGACCGCTACATCGAGATCTGGAACAACGTCTTCATGCAGTTCAACCGCACCGCCGACGGCGTCCTGCACCCGCTGCCCGCCCCTTCGGTGGACACCGGCATGGGCCTGGAGCGCGTCAGCGCGGTCCTGCAGCATGTGCATTCGAACTACGAGATCGACCTGTTCCAGAACCTGCTCGCCGCCGCCGCCAAGGCAATCGGTTGCAGCAACGATGCTCAGCCGTCGCTCAAGGTGGTCGCCGACCACATCCGTTCATGCGGCTTCCTGATCGCCGATGGCGTGCTGCCCTCCAACGAAGGCCGCGGCTACGTGCTGCGCCGGATCATCCGCCGCGCCTGCCGCCACGGTAACAAGCTGGGCGCCAAGGGCAGCTTCTTCCACCAGATCGTCGCCGCACTGGCTGCCGAGATGGGCGAAGCCTTCCCTGAGCTCAAGGCACAGCAGGCGCACATCGAGCGCGTGCTCAAGACCGAGGAAGAGCAGTTCGCCAAGACCCTGGAACAGGGCCTGAAGATCCTCGAGCAGGACCTTGCCCAGCTCAAGGGCGATGTCGTGCCAGGCGATGTCGTGTTCAAGTTGTACGACACCTATGGCTTCCCGATGGACCTGACCGCGGACATCGCCCGCGAGCGCAGCCTGGCCATCGACGAAGCAGGCTTCGAGCGCGAGATGGACGCCCAGCGCGAGCGCGCACGTTCTGCCAGCGCGTTCGGCATGGACTACAACAGCCTGGTCAAGGTCGATGTAGCCACCGAGTTCCTGGGCTACGCCGCGACCGAGGCCCAGGCCAAGGTCGTTGCGCTGTACCGCGAAGGCCAGCAGGTCGAGCAGCTGGCTGAAGGCGAGGAGGGCGTCGTGGTCCTCGACCGTACCCCGTTCTACGCCGAATCCGGTGGCCAGATCGGCGACAGCGGCTACCTCCAGGCGGCAGGCGTGCGCTTTGATGTGCGCGACACCACCAAGACCGGCGGCGCCTTCCTGCATCACGGCGTGGTCGCCAGCGGCGCGTTGAGCGTCGGTGCGCAGATCGAAGCCCGCGTCGATGCCGACGTGCAGAAAGCCACTTCGCTCAACCACTCCGCGACTCACCTGCTGCATGCCGCATTGCGCCAGGTGCTGGGCGATCACGTGCAACAGAAAGGCTCGCTGGTCGACAGCCAGCGGCTGCGCTTCGACTTCAGCCACTTCGAGTCGATCAAGCCAGAGCAGATCAAGGCCCTGGAAGACATCGTCAACCGCGAAGTGCGCAAGAACACCGACGTGCAGACCGAAGAGACCGACATCGACACCGCCAAGGCCAGGGGCGCCATGGCGCTGTTCGGCGAGAAATACGGCGACAGCGTGCGCGTGCTGAGCATGGGCGGCGACTTCTCGGTCGAGCTGTGTGGCGGCATCCACGTCAAGCGTACCGGTGACATCGGCCTGTTCAAGATCATCAGCGAAGGCGGCGTTGCCTCTGGCGTGCGCCGTATCGAGGCAATCACCGGGGCCGCGGCCCTGGCTTACCTCAATGGTGCCGAAGAGCAGCTCAAGGAAGCCGCGCAGCTTGTCAAGGGCAGCCGCGACAACCTGATCGACAAGCTGTCTGCGGTGCTTGAACGCAACCGTCAGCTGGAAAAGCAACTGGAGCAACTGCAGGCCAAGGCCGCCAGCGCCGCCGGGGACGATCTCTCCAATGGCGCGGTGGACGTCAAGGGCGCCAAGGTGCTCGCCGCCCGCCTGGACGGGCAGGATGGCAAGGCGCTGCTGGCGCTGGTCGATCAGTTGAAGAACAAGCTCGGCCGCGCAGTGATCCTGCTTGGCAGTGTGCATGAGGACAAGGTCGTGCTGGTTGCTGGCGTGACCAAGGACCTGACCGGCCAACTCAAAGCCGGTGATCTGATGAAGCAAGCCGCTGCTGCGGTGGGAGGCAAGGGCGGTGGCCGTCCGGACATGGCCCAGGGTGGCGGTGTCGACGCCGCTGCACTGGAAAGCGCCCTGGCGCTGGCCGTGCCTTTCGTCGAGCAGGGTCTTTAAGATGCCCGCGGCCGGTGGTCTAGTCATCGGCCGCGGCATGTTGGATTGTTTATTGGGTGCCCATTCATGGGCTGAGGCGGCATTGAAATGGCGTTGATCGTACAGAAATTTGGTGGCACCTCTGTCGGCTCCATCGAGCGAATCGAGCAGGTTGCCGACAAGATCAAGAAATTCCGCGAAGGCGGCGATGACCTGGTGGTTGTGCTGTCGGCCATGAGCGGTGAAACCAATCGCCTGATCGACCTGGCCAGGCAGATCACCGATCAGCCGGTTCCTCGTGAACTGGACGTGATCGTTTCGACCGGCGAGCAGGTCACCATCGCCCTGCTGGCCATGGCCTTGATGAAGCGTGGCGTGCCTGCGGTGTCCTACACCGGCAACCAGGTGCGGATTCTCACCGACAGCTCGCACAACAAGGCGCGCATCCTGCAGATCGACGACCAGAAGATCCGCGCCGACCTGAACGCCGGGCGCGTGGTGGTCGTTGCGGGTTTCCAGGGTGTCGACGAACACGGCAACATCACTACGCTCGGCCGTGGCGGTTCCGACACCACCGGCGTTGCCCTGGCGGCCGCGCTCAAGGCTGACGAATGCCAGATCTATACCGATGTCGATGGCGTCTATACCACCGATCCGCGTGTGGTCGCGCAAGCTCGCCGCCTGGAGAAGATCACCTTCGAAGAGATGCTGGAAATGGCCAGCCTCGGTTCCAAGGTGCTGCAGATCCGCTCGGTCGAGTTCGCCGGCAAATACAACGTCCCGCTGCGCGTGCTGCACAGCTTCAAGGAGGGTCCGGGTACCCTCATTACCATTGATGAAGAGGAATCCATGGAACAGCCGATCATTTCCGGCATCGCCTTTAATCGCGATGAGGCCAAGCTGACCATCCGCGGCGTACCCGATACTCCGGGCGTTGCTTTCAAGATCCTCGGCCCGATCAGTGCCGCGAACATCGAAGTCGACATGATCGTGCAGAACGTGTCGCACGATAACACCACCGACTTCACCTTCACCGTGCACCGCAACGAGTACGAGAAGGCACAGAGCGTGCTGGAAAACACCGCCCGCGAAATCGGCGCGCGTGTAGTGAGCGGTGACACCAAGATCGCCAAGGTCTCGATCGTCGGCGTCGGCATGCGCTCGCACGCGGGTGTGGCCAGCCGCATGTTCGAAGCCCTGGCAAAGGAGAGCATCAACATCCAGATGATCTCCACTTCCGAGATCAAGGTCTCGGTGGTCATCGAGGAGAAGTACCTGGAGCTGGCCGTGCGAGCCTTGCACACCGCCTTCGAACTGGACGCCCCCGCTCGACAGAGTGAGTAAGGCGCTGCCTGGAAGGGCGCGGCTTGCCGCGCCCTTCGCGTTTCTGGCTTGTGCTGGCAATCCTGTCCTTTTGCCGGCGTAAGTTGCTTCACAGGCCTGGGCGCCGCTTCCCGAAGGGAAGGGGAGTCCCAGGCCTTATACAGACTGTTGTCCCTGAATGAATTGCTTGAGGAGAAAACTATGCTGATTCTGACTCGTCGGTGCGCCGAGAGCCTGATCATTGGCGATGGCGAGATCACCGTAACGGTGCTTGGCGTCAAAGGAAACCAGGTGCGTATCGGTGTCAGCGCCCCTAAGGAAGTGGCCGTTCACCGCGAGGAAATCTACCTGCGGATCAAGAACGAGAAAGACGAAGAACCAAGCCTTTAATTTTTATCGAGTTTTTTTTAAAAAAGGGTTTGCAAACGGGGAAGCCTCTGGTTATTATACGCCCCGTGTTGCGGAGAGGTGGCCGAGTGGCCGAAGGCGCTCCCCTGCTAAGGGAGTATACCTCACAAGGGTATCGGGGGTTCGAATCCCCCCTTCTCCGCCATTATTCAAATGTAGGGCGCTGTAAACTGGCTTGATCGCTAAGTCGTTGAAATTAAACGAAAAAGTGGTTGCAAAGCTAAAATAGCGAACTATAATGCGCGACATGGACTCATAGCTCAGCTGGATAGAGTACTCGGCTACGAACCGAGCGGTCGCAGGTTCGAATCCTGCTGAGTCCACCATATAATGAAGTTTTCTGGCAAGCCCAGGCAGCTTTGTTAAAACCAGTGGTAATCTGGTCTAAAACTACCACTCTGGACTCATAGCTCAGCTGGATAGAGTACTCGGCTACGAACCGAGCGGTCGCAGGTTCGAATCCTGCTGAGTCCACCATATAATGAAGCTGGCTGGTATCCCCAGGCAGCTTTGTTTCAACCAGTGGTAACCTGGTCTAAAACTACCAACTCTGGACTCATAGCTCAGCTGGATAGAGTACTCGGCTACGAACCGAGCGGTCGCAGGTTCGAATCCTGCTGAGTCCACCATACAACAGAAAGCCCGCTCCCGTAGCGGGCTTTCTGCTTTCTGGCATTCTGCTTTTGCAAGCGATGCCAGCCCTCCGTTTCGCATCCCGGTGTGTTCTTTTGTCCGTGCTGGCCGTCGCACTGATAGTCGTGAGCGTTGTCATAGCTTCATCGCGTAAACGATTGTTATCGCCAAAAATTTAAGCGCTGCAACAGAAGAGGCAGTGTATGATTGCGCCCGTCAGCCCCGCCGGGGCTTGTGGAATACCACCATGGACTTACCCAGTAGTTACTCAATAGCCCGATTTGCCAAGCTAGATCTGATCGATTGATTCTCCCGGCGTGCTCCGCTGCTGGGGGTGGAGTTCGCCTATGACCGAAGTCGAAGTTAAAAAATCTCAAGACAGCCTGCAGGACCGCCTCGCCCAGGTGGTTGATCTGCTGCAGCGTCAGCGTGTGGTCGAAGACCTCACCCATCGCCAGGAAGGTCCTCACCATGACCTGGTGGAAAACCTCGTTCACCGGCAGAACCTGGTAGAGCTGCAACGCAAGCTCGACGACCTGCACTCCGCCGACGTCGCCTATATTCTCGAAGCTCTTCCGCTCGATGACCGTTTGACGGTATGGCAGCTGGTCAAGGCCGAGCGCGACGGCGATATCCTCCTTGAAGTCTCCGACGCCGTCCGCGAAACCCTGATCGCCGACATGGACGATCACGAGCTGCTCGCCGCCGCCAAGGAGATGGACGCCGACGAGCTTGCCGACCTCGCGCCAGAGCTGCCTCGCGACGTTGTCCACGAGCTCATGGAAACCCTCGACGCCCAGCAGCGTGAGCGTGTGCGTTCGGCCCTGAGCTACGATGAAGACCAGGTCGGCGCGCTGATGGACTTCGAGATGGTTACCATCCGCGAAGACGTCAGCCTCGAAGTGGTGCTGCGCTACCTGCGCAGGCTGAAGGAGCTGCCTGGCCATACCGACAAGCTGTTCGTGGTCGACAGCGACGGCATCCTCAAGGGTGTGCTGCCGATCAAGCGCCTGCTGGTGAACGATCCTGAGAGGATGGTGGCCGAGGTCATGGCCAGCGATCCGGTCAGCTTCCACCCCGATGAAGATGCCTATGACGCGGCTCAGGCCTTCGAGCGTTATGACCTGGTATCGGCGCCAGTGGTGGACAAGAACAATCACCTGATCGGCCGTCTGACCATCGATGAAATGGTCGACCTGATTCGTGAAGAGAGCGAAAGCGAAGTGCTGAGCATGGCGGGCCTGCGCGAAGAAGAAGACATCTTCGCCTCTGTCTGGCGCTCGCTGCGCAACCGCTGGGCATGGCTGGCCATCAACCTCATCACCGCATTCCTGGCCTCGCGGGTCATCGGCCTGTTCGAAGGCTCGATCGAGAAGCTGGTGGCACTCGCTGCACTGATGCCGATCGTGGCCGGCATCGGCGGCAACTCCGGCAACCAGACCATCACCATGATCGTCCGGGCCATGGCACTGGACCAGGTGAGCCCCGGCAATACCTCGCGGCTGATGCGCAAGGAGCTGGCCGTGTCCTTGCTGAACGGTCTGGTCTGGGGCGGGGTGATCGGCGTCGTTGCCTATGTGCTCTACGACAGCTGGTCACTGGGGTTGGTAATGACCGCTGCCATGACGCTGAACCTGTTGCTGGCGGCGCTCATGGGGGTGTTGATTCCGATGACCCTGGCACGCCTTGGGCGAGACCCGGCAATGGGGGCCAGCGTGATGATCACCGCTGTGACAGACAGCGGTGGCTTCTTCATCTTCCTTGGCCTGGCGACCATCTTCCTGTTGTAGCCTGCTCGCCAAGCGCCCACAAAAAAGCCAGCTTTCGCTGGCTTTTTTGTGGGCGCGGTACGCGGATCAGGAAGCGTCGGCTGCCATTTCGACGTCGTGCGCGATCAGCGCAACCAAGGCGTTTTGCTGGCGGTGCGAAAGCTGGCGGAAGCGTTGCAGCAGTTCACGTTCGTGCAGCGACAGCTCGGGGCTGTCCAGGCGCATGCTCAGCTCATCGCCCAAAGCCCCTTCCTGGATAAGGCTTTGTTCAAGGCGGGCAATGATTTCGGAGTTCATGCTACGGTGATGGTTGCGCGCTACCTCGGCAATGCGCTCACGCATCCCGTCTGGCAGGCGGACGACAAACTTGTCAGCAGTGCGGCTGGAGTAGATAGCCTGTTTCATTGGGCGCATATAATTGACCGGTTTTGTAGTTCAGGGGAAGCGGTTCTCAAAATTGGCCGCACGATGGGATGTACGACCGTCGCGTTGACAAAATGTTCAACCCATACTGCGAATTAGGTGCCCATGATGCCTCAAGGTCGCCGTTTCCTTGGCGTCAAATCTGTGACAAATAGTGATCTGGATAAAGGCTTAGTGCCAGTACCAATTATCAGAAATGAGCACTGGTTTGAAAAGATTCGATAACGCTCAGGTCAAATTAAGCTGCGTCCTTTGTCGTCAAAACCAGGTAACGAACAGCAAAGGGCAGGGAAAACACCTAGAATGCGCAGGTATCCCCTCTACTGAGCATAGTGGCTATGCAGCATGACGCAAGCGCGCGAGGCAATAAGCCATCCATTGGCAGACTGATCTATCTCATGGGGCCTTCCGGGTCCGGTAAAGACTCCCTGATCGAAGCCTCACGAGCATGGCTGCGTGCGGCCGGCGCCGAAGTTGCGCGACGGGTGATTACCCGCTCCGCCGAAGCCAAGGGAGAGGATGCCATCAGCGTGTCGATCGAAGAATTCGCCAGGCTCCGCGCTACCGGAGCGCTCGCGCTCGACTGGCAAGCCAACGGACTGGCGTATGGCATCCCGGCAAGCATTGATGATTGGCTGGGTGAAGGCAGGCATGTACTGGTCAACGGCTCACGGGCTTACCTGGGACAGGCGCGGGCCCGATACCCCGGCTTGATAGCGATCCAGCTTGAGGTGGACCCGACGGTCTTGCAACAACGGCTATTGGCCAGGGGACGAGAGCCGGTCAGGCAGATCGAGGAGCGCCTCGCGCGTGGGCGGCAGTTGCAGGTCACCGAGGATGCCTCTGTGCATACCTTGGACAATTCGGGATCGTTGAAAGATGCTGCGCAAGGTCTGGCCCGGATTCTGCGCGAGGAAGGCGTGCTGGTCCGGTAGGTGTCCGGTATCAAAACGACCGGCGATCCGACGATACAGCCTGAGTCGGCTCGGGTGCGGCACCCATGACAGCCTGGCTTGCCTTGAGTGCAGGGGAATGGTTGATCTGGGCAATCTGGTCCGGAATGCCACCAAACTGACTCAAGCCGATCACAGCGCTCAGCGCCAAGGCGTTCAAGAGAATCAGTGCAGTATTCATTGAGGCATCTCCGGCAGAAGCTGTGGCGGGTTACCAAGATCTCCTATCAGAGATAGCACTGATCGTGCCAAGCCCTAAATCGGAAAAATATCCTTTTAAATCAATAGATTATAAGGTATTTCGCACGGGTGTCCCGTGCACTTTGCATTCTGCATGATGGCACGCGTTGCAGATTGCACGACGACCAGATCTGTAGCGAATGCTCCCACAGGCAAAAAGCCTGATTGATGACATGACAAATGGCACATCGCTGGTTAACATGCTGCCCGTCGTTTCTTGCAGCGCTCGCTGCCGACGCACGTGTCTCAGTAGCTCAATTGGATAGAGCATCCCCCTCCTAAGGGGAAGGTTGCAGGTTCGAACCCTGCCTGGGACACCATATGAACCAAAGCTTCCAGCCTGACCAACGATATGCCGGCATCACGCTTCCAGTCAGCGCCCTGTGCTTTTGAGTCTCAATCGAAACTTGTGTAACAGCGGTTCGGTATAGCCATTTGGTTGCATGCAGCCTTCGAATACCAGGGCACAAGCCGCCTGGAACGCGACGGATTGCTCGAAGTCGGGTGCCATGGGTTTGTAGAGTGGGTCCTCCGTGTTCTGTTCATCGACGACCCGGGCCATCCGCTGCAGTATTGCGAGGGTCTGCTCTCTGGTGATCACTCCGTGCCGGAGCCAGTTCGCCATGTGTTGACTGGAAATGCGCAAGGTCGCGCGGTCTTCCATCAGGCCGACGTCATGTATGTCGGGCACTTTCGAACAGCCAATGCCTTGTTCGATCCAGCGCACCACATACCCCAGCAAGCCTTGCGCGTTGTTTTCGACTTCCTCGCGAATCTCATCGGCCGACCAGGACGCGGTGGTCACGACTGGCACGCTGAGCAAGCCGTCCAGCAGTGTCTGTCTGACGCCACTGAAGTCCATCGTTTCAAGGGACTGTTGCACCGCGCGTACGTTGACCTGGTGGTAATGCAGCGCGTGCAAGGTAGCGGCGGTCGGCGAAGGCACCCACGCGGTGGTGGCACCGGCCTCGGGATGAGCGACTTTCTGTTTGAGCATGTCAGCCATTCGATCCGGCATGGCCCACATTCCTTTACCGATCTGCGCTCGCCCGCGCAATCCGCAGTCCAGGCCTACGAGCACGTTGCTTTGCTCGTAGGCCTCGATCCACGCGGTGCTCTTCATGTCGCCCTTGCGCAGCATTGGGCCAGCTTCCATGGTGGTGTGCATCTCGTCGCCGGTGCGGTCGAGGAAGCCCGTATTGATGAACGCAACCCTTGAGGACGCCGCCGCAATGCAGGCCGTGAGGTTGACGCTGGTGCGTCGCTCCTCGTCCATGATGCCCATTTTGAGGGTATGACGCTCGAGTTGTAGCAAGTCTTCGATGCGGCTGAACAACTGCTCGGCGAAGGCCACTTCGGCCGGGCCGTGCATTTTCGGTTTGACGATGTAGACGCTACCGGCCCGGGAGTTGCCCCGGCGTTGCAGATCATGCAGGGCAATCAGGCTGGTAATGACACCGTCGAGAATACCTTCCGGTATTTCCAGTCCGCTGTTATCGAGAATGGCCGGGTTGGTCATCAGGTGCCCGACGTTGCGGATGAACAGCAGCGAACGCCCGTGCAGCGTCAGTGAACTGCCATCAGCGGCGGTGTAATCGCGGTCCGGGTTCAACCGTCGGATGATGGTCTTGCCGTTTTTCTCCAGGTTTTCCTTGAGGTCACCCTTCATCAAGCCCAGCCAGTTGCGGTACACCTGAACCTTGTCATCGGCGTCGACCGCCGCCACCGAATCTTCGCAATCGATGATGGTAGACAGCGCCGCTTCGATCAGCAGGTCCTTGACGCCGGCAGCGTCCGCCTGACCGATGACGCTCTGCCGATCGATCTGGATCTCCACGTGCAGGTCGTGATTTTTCAGCAGAATGGCCGAGGGGCCAGAGGGCGAGCCCTGGTAACCGATGTACTGCGCGGTATTCGCCAAGCTGGTGCGACGGCCATCGTCCAGGGTGACTTGCAGCGCACCGCCTTCAATGTCGTAACTCGTCGCTGCTGTATGGGAGCCACTGCTCAACGGGAATGCCTGATCCAGAAACGCCCGCGCAAACGCGATGACTTTGGCCCCACGCACAGGGTTGTAAGTCCGACCCGGCTCGGCGCCGCCGTCATCGGCGATCACGTCGGTGCCATAGAGTGCGTCATACAGCGAACCCCAACGGGCATTGGCCGCATTCAGCGCGTAACGAGCATTTGCAGCGGGAACAACCAATTGCGGCCCGGCCTGTACACTGATCTCGGTATCGACGTTACGAGTGCTGACTTTGACGTTATCGGGTTGCGCTTGCAGGTAACCGATCGTGCTCAGAAAATCGCGGTACGCCGGCATGTCGCTCACAGGGCCCGGGTGTGCACGGTGCCAGGTATCCAGTTCTCTTTGCAGACGATCCCGTTCTACCAGTAGCGCGCGGTTGATCGGCGCCAGTTCATGCACCAGCGCGGCGAAACCGCCCCAGAATGTTTGCGAGTCCATGCCGGTGCCAGGCAAGACGTCCAGGTCAACGAAACGTTGCAGGACAGGCGCTACCATGAGGCCATGGCAGTTAACGAAATCGGTCATTTTCAATCTCCATCACACGGTGTTTATCGAGCGCTGCCAGTAGCACGTCAGTTCATTTCAGGCACCGGGCGCCGGCCTGGGCCACTTGTGCATCCTGCTCGGGCTTGACCCCGGACACGCCGATCGCGCCAATCACTTGGCCGTCAACGATGATTGGCACGCCACCTTCGAGGGAGGTCAGCAGGGGCGCCGACAGGAAGGCATGGCGACCGCCGTTGACCATCTCCTCATAGCCCTTCGATTCACGCCTGCCCAACGCCGAGGTACGCGCTTTTTCCGTGGCGATGTAGGCGCCAATAGGCGCACAACCGTCGAGACGTTCGAGCATCAGCGGATGGCCGCCGTCGTCGACAATCACGATGGTCACGGCCCACTGATTATTCAGCGCTTCGGTGCGTGCGGCGGCAAGGAGCTGGCTGACTTCGGTCTGGCTCAGGACTGCTTTGTTTTTCATGGGGATTCTCTAGGGTTCGGTTAAGGCAAGGCGGCTTCGACCAGTTCGATCCAGTGCCGGACAGGGGTTCGGCCCGCCCCGTCGAGGTGGGACTGACAACCGATATTGGCGGTGACGATAACTTCGGGGTGCCCGCTCTCCAGAGCGTTGAGCTTGTTGTCGCGCAGCTGCCGGGAGAGTTCGGGTTGGGTCAGCGAATAGGTGCCCGCCGAGCCGCAGCACAGGTGGCCGTCGGCAACAGGCGTCAGGTTGAAACCCAGGCTTGTCAGAATCGCTTCAACTGCGCCGCCCAGTTTTTGCGCATGTTGCAAGGTGCAGGGGCAATGGAAGGCCAGGCGCTGGTTGCCGTGGACGCCGAGTCTTTCCAGCGGCTCATCGCGCAGTACTTCCACCAGGTCCTTGGCTAGCCTACTGACCGTTCTGGCTTTTTCCGCGTAGGCAGGGTCGGTGCTGAGCAGGTGACCATAGTCCTTGATGAAAGCACCGCAACCACTGGCGGTCTGCACGATGGCCTCGATGCCGTTTTCAATGCTCGGCCACCAGGCGTCGATGTTGCGTCGAGCGCGATCAAGACCGGCCGCCTGGGCATCCAGGTGGTAATCCACGGCGCCGCAGCAGCCGGCCTCGCGGACCGATTTGATGCTGATCCCCAGTCGATCCAGGACTCGCGCGGCGGCCGCGTTGGTATTGGGCGACAGACTCGGTTGTACGCAGCCCTCGAGCATCAGCACCTGCCGGGTGTGGCGCGTGACCGGACGTGGTTTTGCCGGATGCATGTCTCGCGGCAATTTGACTTGCAGGGTGTTGGGCAGCAAGGCGCGGAAAACCTGACCGCTGCCAACCAGCCCTTTGAACAGTCTCGAATTGGGGACGACACTGCGTAACCCCTCACGCAATAATCGCTGACCGAGCGGGCGCGGCACCGCCGCATCGACCACTGTCCGACCGATGTCCAGCAGGTTGTGGTAGTCGACGCCGGACGGGCAGGTGGTTTCGCAGTTACGACACGATAGGCACCGGTCCAGATGTTGCTGGGTCTTTCGCGTGACCTCGTTTCCCTCCAGCACCTGCTTGATCAGATAAATGCGACCCCGCGGTCCATCCAGTTCATCGCCCAGTAGCTGGTAGGTCGGGCAAGTGGCATTACAGAAACCGCAGTGCACACAGGTGCGCAGGATGCGCTCAGCTTCTTCGGCGCGGGGCAGTTGACGGGCTTGTTCGCTCAAGGTGGTCTGCATGGGTCAAAACTCCGCGTACAGGCGTCCAGGGTTGAAGATGCCCTGGGGATCGAGTGCTTGCTTCAGATTCCGGTGGTAGCGCATCAATGCGCCAGGCAACGGTGGGAAAGGGCTGTCGATCATGCCTTGGCTGTAGCAGGTCACATGCCCGCCAACCTCTTCCACGATCGAGCGAATGACCGTTGCCTCTGCGTCAGATTTGAGCCAACGCTGGGCGCCTCCCCAGTCGATCAGTTGCCGACCGGGCAGCGACAGCTTCGGGGTGTTGTTCGGCAGCGACAGGCGCCAGAGCGGCTGGTCTTCATCGAAAAAGCTCAAGCGGTGCTCGTTGAGATCATCCCAATATGAGGAGCGCAGCAACTCGCCGCCGAGTCGGTCATGCGCCGCCATCACCGAGCCTTCGCCACCCTCAAGCCGCAGGTGCAGGCGTTGGCCATCGTGGCACGCCGCGCTGATTGGCAACGGTTGCTGGCCCCACTCTGCGAGGCGCAGCAAGGCGCGATCGCTGTCCATTTCCAGGCTGATGCTCTGGCATTGCCGTGGTTTGGGCAGGACCTTGAGTGAGACTTCCGTCACCACGCCAAGCGAGCCGTAGCTGCCGGCTATCAAGCGCGACAGATCGTAGCCAGCGACGTTCTTCATGACTTCGCCACCGAAACGTAGATGCTTGCCATGCCCGGTGATGACGCGTGTCCCAAGGACGAAGTCCCTGAGGGATCCGGACCAGGGACGCCGGGGTCCGGACAGCCCGGTGGCGACCATGCCACCAACAGTGGCGCCCTCGCCGAAGGAGGGTGGCTCGCAGGGCAGCATCTGCTGAGCCGCCTCCAGCACTTCCAGCAGTTCTGCCAACGGGGTGCCGCAGCGGGCGGTGATCACCAGTTCGGTCGGGTCGTAGCTGACGATGCCACGGTGGCTGCGCGTGTCGAGCACTTCACCTGCCACGGTGCGGCCCAGAAAAGCCTTGCTGTTGGAGCCTTGAATACGTAACGGCGTGGAATTTTGCAGCGCCTGGATCACCTGCTCCAGCAGCGAGGCGCTGTCGTCGAAATCGTGTTGGCTGCCCATCAGAAACGCTCCAGTTCAGGGAAAGGCATTTGCCCCATGTGCACGTGCATGGCGCCAAACTCGGCGCAGCGGTGCAGCGTCGGGATGTTCTTCCCGGGGTTGAGCAGGCCACTTGGATCGAAGGCGGCTTTGACGGCATGAAACAGGGTCAGCTCATCACTGTTGAACTGCGCGCACATCTGATTGATTTTCTCCCGGCCTACACCGTGTTCACCGGTTATGCTGCCGCCGACCTTTACGCACAATTCGAGGATCTTGCCGCCTAAGGCTTCAGCGCGATCGAGCTCACCCGGCTGGTTGGCGTCGAACAGAATCAACGGGTGCATGTTGCCGTCACCGGCGTGGAAAACATTGGCCACCCGCAGGTCGTATTCGGCCGACAACGCCGCGATCGCGTGCAGCACGCCGGGCAGTTCACGGCGCGGGATCGTGCCATCCATGCAGTAATAATCCGGTGACAGGCGACCCACGGCCGGAAAGGCGTTCTTGCGTCCAGCCCAGAAGCGCACACGTTCGGCTTCATCGCGGGCCAGGCGTACTTCGGTGGCGCCGGCCTGTTCCAGCACCTGGCGTACGCGCTCGCAGTCCTCGTGAACGTCGGCTTCCACACCGTCGAGTTCGCACAGCAAGATGGCTTCGGCGTCGACCGGATACCCAGCGTGGATAAAGTCTTCGGCGGCACGGATGGCCAGGTTGTCCATCATTTCCAACCCACCTGGAATGATGCCGGCGGCAATAATGTCACCTACGGCACGCCCCGCCTTTTCCACCGAATCGAACGCCGCCAGGAGCACCTTGGCGGTTTGCGGTTTGGGCAGCAGTTTGACCGTGACTTCGGTGATCACCCCGAGCATGCCTTCGGAGCCGGTGAACAGCGCGAGCAGATCGAAACCCGGTGAGTCGAGGGCTTCTGACCCTAGCGTCAGGCGTTCACCGTCGACGGTCAGGATGTCGATCTTGAGCACGTTGTGCACGGTCAGGCCGTACTTCAGGCAATGTACGCCCCCGGCGTTTTCCGCCACGTTGCCGCCGATGGAGCAGGCGATCTGCGAGGAAGGGTCTGGCGCGTAGTACAGGCCAAAAGGCGCGGCAGCCTGGGAAATCGCCAGGTTGCGAACACCTGGTTGGACGCGGGCAGTGCGGGCGGCGGCGTCGATGTGCAGGATGTTGTTGAAGCGCGCCATCACCAGCAGCACGCCTTTTCCCAACGGCAATGCGCCGCCGGACAAGCCAGTCCCGGCGCCGCGAGCGACTACCGGCACTTGCCTTTCATGACAGAGGCGAAGCACTCCCTGAACCTGGTCAATGGTGCGCGGCAGCACAACCAGCATGGGGGGCGTGCGATACGCAGAGAGTCCGTCGCATTCGTACGGCTTGAGTTCTTCCTGCAGATGCAGGACCTCCAGATCCGGCCATTGCCTATTCAGGGCCTGCAGCAGCGCATTTTTGTCGACGTCAGGCAGCACCCCGTCAACGCCTTCGTCGTAGAGAATGTTCATCGTTGCACGACACTCGGTTGTTTTTATAAGAGGTCTGTTTGCGTATCCAACTGGCTTGCATCATTGGACCGAGGCGATCTACTGTCCATGTATTGTTTGTGTGGTCGAACCAGTTTTTTTTTGGAGGTTTTCCATGTTTATGGAAAAAATCGATATTAAACAGATAGATACAGCTCACACTTATCGTACCGGGTCTGCCTGGTGGGACTGGTCATACCAGTTGGAGGTCTAATGGACGGCGAAGGTACCAAGCGAAATCTGCAAGTGGCCGATGTGGTCTGCGAGCGAATCGAACGTCTGATCGTTGACGGTGTGCTCAGGACTGGACAGCTGTTGCCCTCGGAGCGTCGTCTTACGGAAAAACTTGGCGTATCCCGCACAGCCCTTCGCGAGGGGTTGAAGCTGCTACGCGCTCGCGGGATCATCGAGACGGAGCAGGGTAAAGGATCATTCGTCGCCAACCTTTCGGGGCACGGTGCAACCTCACCATTGATGCACTTGTTCAGTTCGCAGCCTCGAACACTCTATGATTTGTTCGAGGTCCGTAGCTTGCTTGAAGGGGAGTCTGCTCGTCTGGCGGCCCTGCGCGGCACAGACGCTGATTTTGTCCTTATCACCCGCAGCTATGAAGCCTTGGTCGATGCGCACTCGCGATCGTTGGACGCATCCCGACACGCTCAGCTCGACCATGCCTTCCATCTCGCTATCTGCGAGGCTTCGCACAATCCCGTGCTGGTGCAAACGTTGCGCTCGCTGACGGATTTGCTGCTCAACACGGTCTTTGCTTCGGTCAACAACCTTTATCACCGCGAACCGCAAAAGCGTCAGATCGATCGGCACCATGCACGCCTCTACAACGCCGTGACCGGACGCATGCCAGAGCAGGCACGCAAGGCGGCGATTGCGCATATCCAGAGCATCTGCGAAAACCTCAAGGAAATTGAAGGCGAAGAACAGCGTCTGGTTCGAGCCACATTGCGACTTGAGGGGTGGGCGTAGAGGAGGATGTCGAGCCCTGCCGACGAGACTGTCCGCAAGGTTTTCTTAAGTAACACGAAAAAACGGTCGCTTTGGATATAGCTGTAAGGGGCAGGTTGCTATTTTGGATACGTCCAAGGAAGCTACTCTTCTTGAATTCAGCTAAGAGTGATCCATGCCAGTCAAAAATATTTTTATCGCCGGGTTCGAGAAATGTGGCACAACGGCGCTTTCCGATTGGATGCTGATCAATGGGTTGGTAGAGGATCGTGTACCGGGAATAAAAGAGCCTTTTCTCTACGCCAACGATCAGCCTGACGCGATGAAAACGCGTACATCCGCTCTGCCTTTGCTGGATGCCAGCGTAGGCTATGCGGGAGACCCGGCGGCTGTCCAAAGACTGCCAGAGGATGAAACACGAATAGTGCTTTGTCTCAGGAATCAGTTCGAGCGGCTGTGGAGCTCGTACAAGATGAAGAAGGTTGTGGGCATTGAGGGTCACCTCATAGGAGATTACTTTTCTCAGGTCAACGCAGCCAGAAGCAGTCAACCTGAGGCAGTCAAATCAGCAGCGGTGGTCGGCATCTATCAGGCTGCTACCTGCAAATATTTTCCTCGACGTTCACACCACATAGTTGAGCGCTATGTGGCGGAGGAGATCGCCAGGCTCAGTGCTCAAAGCTTTCTGGAGAGGGTTGAATATGAGCTCGGGTTCTACCTTTCTCGGCGGCAGTTGCCGTTTATGTCTATCTTGACGCAATCTTTTTATTACTATCCGTTGCGAACGCTTCTGGAGAAATTTCAGCCTTCGGATATTGCAGTTGTCTCGGTCAGCAAGCTTGAAAATAACGATCTGAGGCAGCGCTTCGTTGAAAGCGTTTTTGAAATGCCTGTTGTCACCTCAGAAGTACCCATCAGCTTCAGCGGCGAGAAGATCGAGATCGACGAAGCAAAACCAGACTTCAGTCACTCCTCGTTCGATCTTCTACGATCGGTCTTCCGATACGATCTGGAGCAAGCCCGTCCCCTGATCAAGACCACGTTGTTTGGCGATAGCCTGCTCGACAATAAAGAGCTCGACCGTTACGGGATAAAGCCATGAGTTCTGCGCCCGTGAGGGAAGCGCTGATGCATGCACACGCCCCTGCGGTACTCTGGTTTACAGGGCTGTCGGGCTCAGGCAAGTCGACGCTTTCCAATGCCGTCGAACTTCTCCTGCGTCAAAAGGGCTGTCAAACGGTGATCCTGGATGGTGATATCTTGCGCGGGGGGCTGTGCAGCGATCTCGGTTTTTCCAACGAGGATCGTCAGGAGAACATTCGGCGCACCGCCGAGATGTCCGCAATTCTCGTGCAGTCTGGATTGATTGTGCTGGTGGCCCTGATCTCACCTTTCGCCAGCGACCGCCAGCGAGCCAGGCAGTTGATCCCATCGGGGCACTTCTACGAGATCTATTGCGACTCCAGCGTGGATGAATGTGAACAACGAGACGTGAAAGGTTTGTATCGCCGGGCCAGAGCCGGAGAGATCAAGCAGTTCAGCGGTATAACATCGCCCTACGAACCGCCGGTGCAACCTGATCTGGTGCTGCACACGGCAAGAGACAGCATTGAGAAATGTGCTCAAGAAGTGATGCGACTCGTTGACCGCCACCAGGCGCGCAACTCAATCGTGCTCTCGTAGCGCCGCTTTGAATGCTCCCCTGTCGTACCAACGAAGGCAGTAAGCGATACGCCCGCAAACTGCCCCGTCTTCCTTCGGAACCTCAGAACACCAGCTTGAACAGCGCGATCACCACGATCAGGCCAATCAGGAAAATCACACCAACGGTACCGCCTAGAAATTTCAACATGGGATTACTCACTTCCAATGGGCTTGAACGTCTAGACACCTTTCTGCCATCAGTGGTTTCGTCGGATCCGCCTCGTTCAGGCGACGGCGATTGGCAAACGCCGCCTGATGCCTCAGGCTTGCGCGCTGCAACAGCGTGCCGACAGTGCGGCACGCGTCTGGATATCCACCGGCGGAGCGGCACATGGCCTCCTCGAAACGAAAGCACTCAGGCATCGAGCGCGAACTGGTGCGCGCGCTTACCCATGCCTGCGAAACGGCCAAAAGTGAAATCGTCGGCTTTACCTGGCTGACCCATCGGGTGGACTACGACCGGTTCCCGCAGAGCCTTGTCGTGACTTGGGTATTCGACAGCGACAACAGCATGAACGCCGCTGTCGCCAATCAGGAAGCAGGGAGGATCGAGGCGCTTACCCTGGCAGCCTTCCAGGACATCGGCATCGTCGTCGCGAACATCACATCCCACGTCGAGCTCGACTCGGAGGAGCGCTGCGCTTCCCAGCATGGCGGCGACTGGGCAGGGCGATTGGGTTCACGGCAGAAGGCAGACGGCAAGCATGGCCAAAGACATTGAAAACCCCTGCGTTTCGCTGTGCCAGCTCAACAGCGAAATGTGCGTGAGCTGCGGCCGGACCCGCGAGGAAATCCGCAAGTGGCGGGGCATGAAACGCCCCGAGAAAATGGCGACCGTGCAGAAAGCCACGGCCCGCATGAAGACCATCGACAAGAAGAAGAGCAAACGCTAGCGGCGATGGCGCCTGAGCCGTTGCAGGCCCATGCGCCACTTGGCCAATGCCCTGACGCATCAGAAGGTGTAGGCAATTCCCGCCTGCACGGTGCGTGGCGCCCCGGGATAGACGTAGGTATTGAAAGCCCCTTCGTCGTAGCCCTTGTCGAACACATTCTTCACATCCAGGTTCAGCCGCACATGCTCATTGAGCTGGTAGAAGCTCAGCAGGTCGACCACGGTGTATTGCTCCATGGTGTAGGTCTGCGCGGCGGTCTGCCCGGCACGGTCGTCCACGTACTTGATGCCGACGCCCAGGCCCAGGCCCTTGGCCGGACCGTCCTGGAACTCATAGGTGTTGAGCAGGCTGAAGCTGTTGCGCGGGATGTTGGCCAAGCGGGTGCCGGTGGGCAGGCTGCTGTCCTTGGTCACCTCGGCATCGACGTAGGCGTAGCCACCGATCATCCGCCATTCGGGGGTGAGGTTGCCGGCAATGTTGACGTCCAGGCCGCGACTGCGGACCTCGCCAGCGGCAATGCTGAAGGTGCCGGAGGGGTCGTTCGGGTCGCGGGCAAGTACGTTCTCCTTGACGATGTGGTAGATCGCGGCGTCGATACTCAGCTGGCGGTCGAGCGCCTCCCACTTGACGCCCAGCTCGTACGACTTGCCTTTCTCCGGGTCAAAGCCGCCGCCTTGCTGGCTGGCACCACTGTTGGGCTTGAATGAGCGAGCGGTGTTGGCATACACCGCGAGCGTATCGGTCAGGTCGTAGATCAGGCCGAACCGCGGAGTGACGGCATTTTCGGCCGTGGCAAAGTCACGCTGGTTGTTGAGCCTGTCGTCATAGTCATGCTCGAAACGCTCGAACCGCACCCCGGCCAGGGCCTTCAACCGGTCGGTCAGGGCCACTTGGTCCTGTACGAAGGCCGCCCAGGTCTTGAGGTTTTCCTGGTCGTGGGTTGTGGTACGCGTGAGGGCAGGGCGGGGCTGGCCAGGCACGGGGTCGAAAAGGTCGATCGGGTAGGCGCCATTGCCCGCCGCCGAGCGCTGGATGATCGACTGGTAGTCGTAGTCCTCGTATTCGATGCCGGTCAGCAGCGTATGACTGAAACCGCCGGTATCGAAGTGGCCGGTGAGGTTGAGCTGGTAGTCGCGGTCGGTCCACTCCAGCTTGCGGTAATTGAAGTTGCGCCCCAGGGTGCGTCCGTCGGCTTGGAGGCCGTTGGCTTCCACCGCGTTGCCTGCGAGCGTCCCGTCGAGCCACTGCATGCCGCCCGCCAGGGTCCAGTTGTCGTTGAGGAAATGCTCGAAGCGCAGTTGCGCCATGTCGTTGTCATTGTGCAGCAGGTTGTCGCTGCCCTTTTCCCAGATGTTGGTGTCGCGCGAGGCGCTGCCGCGCTGCGCCGGGTACCGCGTCAGGCCGCGGTCCAGGGGGTGGTTGTTGCGCATGAAATCACCCTCGAAGACGATCCGGGTATCGTCGTTCATCTGCCAGGAGAGCACCGGCGCGACGTCGTAGCGTTCGGTCTGCACGTCATCGCGAAAGCTCTCGCCGCCCTCGCCCAGCACGTTCAGCCGGTACGCCAGGCGACCGTCTTCGCTGAGCGGGCCGGTGGCGTCCAGCGTCGCGCGGTGCATGCCCTGGTCGTCCAGCTGACTGCCGAGGGTGACTCTGTTCTCGGCCAGTGGCTGCTTGCTGACCACATTGAAGGTGCCGCCAGGATCGCCCCGGCCATACAGGCTCGTAGCCGGGCCGCGCAGCACTTCCAGCCGCTCGACGGTGTTGGCGTCGGGCGCGTTCGGGTAGCCGCGGTTGATCGGGAAACCATTTCGGTAGAACTCGCCCGTGGTGAAGCCGCGCACGGTGAAGGTGGTCAGGCCCTGGCCGCCAAAGTTGTTCGCGCGTCCGACGCCGCCCGCGTAGTCCAGCGCATCCTGCAGACGGGTAGCGGCGGTGTCTTCCAGTACATCCTTGGGCACCACGCTGATCGACTGCGGCGTTTCATGCAGCGCCGTGTCGGTGCGGGTGGCGCTTGCCGAGCGGCTGGCCCGGTAGCCGATGACCGGGCCATCAGCGCGCTCGAGGTTGCCGGCGTCCGCGCTGATGTTCACAGCGTCGAGCTGGATATTCGAGCTGTCCGGGGGTGGTGTCGATGCCCAAGCGGAGAGAGGGGCGGCGTGTAGCAGGCACAGCGAAACGATCGTGCGGCGCATCGATTGACGACCTGAGCAAGGGGAAATGGGATGAATGCGCCGCGATCTTACTTGTTAATCATTCCCAGATACAGTGATGGCACGCGCTCCTTTTGATCGCTGGCGCACTGCAGTCTGTGGCGGTGGTGTTGCGCGCCCTGGCACGTCGTAATGGCACCAGGGCGGTGTTTACCGGAAGTTCTTTACTTGCAGTTGCCCGCCTTGCGATACCCCGCCGCTTGCGCCGCCGCTTCGGAGTGGAACATCACCTGGTTCTTCGCCGACACCTTGCCGTAGCTGGGGCATCCGACGGGCAGGTGATACAGGTGACTGTTGCTGTTGCCGATGATCGCGCCGCCCGCCGAGGTGCTGGCCACGGTCTGCTGCGCTGCAGGCTTCGGACTTTTCGCCGGCACGGCGCTGACCACGCCTTCGCCCGTGGGCTTGTAGCCGGATGTCCAGCTGCGCTCGCCGGTCACGAAGGGGTTGGAGTGGCCCATGATCGCGGCGATACGACGATCGCGCTCCTTCTCCCAGGTGCTTACCGGGTGCTGTTTGTCCCAGGCCATGAGCAGCTGTTGTTGCTGGCGTGACATGTTCAACTTGTACCGGTCGAACATGTAGAACGTCGTGCGGGCGACCAGTCCCTTGACCTCGTCACGGGGTTCGGCGGCGCGTTGCTGGAAGTCGACGCGGGTCTTGCACTGGCCGTACTGCGGAGCAACGCCAGAGACCATGCCGTAGTTGAAGTTGCTGCGGTCGCCGTTTACTTCGCCCACGGACGGATAGAGGTTGAAAAGATCGGCTTCCATGGCGCGGAAGACCGGGTCGTCATCGACACAGTGCTTGCGGCCACCGTTGTTCCAGCATTGTCGCTGGTGACCGAATGTCCAGGCCGGGACGATATGTTCCCACTCGGTGCGGTCGGCGCGGGTTTGCTGGCTTCTTGTCTGATAACCGCAGGACTTGGGGTCTACCCGGCCCCCGGATTTTCCGACCCAGGTCCACTTGCAACCACAGTAGAGTTCGCCCATGGCACTGTTTGCCTGGTCGAGGTAGATCTTCTGTTTGGCAACGGTCTTGGCTTCGGTGAAGGTCGACGGGGGAGTTGCGTGGGCGGGTGTGGTTATGGATAAGGCGAGAAGTAGGGCAGACAGCAGTTTGATCATGGCGACGCGGTATCTTGATGTGGGGCGGGCAGTATACCGGTGCCTGGCTAAGCTGTAGCTACTGCAGTTGAACGAAAGGGATTCAATAATCTCGAACAATTAAGCTGAGACAACCCACGACAGATCCATTACCCTGCTGCTACTGTGTATTTGTCCCTCTCGAACTAAAGGAAATTATCTATGTCGCGTTTGGCAGAATTCCGTCAACTAGAGCAGAAACTCGCGGCCCAGCTTGCTGAGCTCGAGGTGATGAAGGGCAGCTCCGAACTCAAGGCTGAAATCGAATTCGAGACCAAACTGCGCGCATTGCTGGAAAAGTATGGCTTTAGCCTGCGCGAGATCGTCAATATCCTGGATCCGCAGGCAGGCCGTCGTGCTCCGGCCGCCGCCGCCCCACAGAAGGCTACGCGCAAGGCCCGTGACGTGAAGGTTTACAAGAACCCGCACAACGGTGAACAGATCGAGACCAAGGGCGGCAATCACAAGTTGCTCAAAGCCTGGAAAGCCGAATACGGCGCAGGCGAAGTCGAGTCTTGGCTGGCCAAGTAACAAGCCAGGCGTCGACACTCCCATAGCCCCGCCGCAGCGGGGCTATTTTATTTAGAGCGCCAGCGCTCCATCTTTCTCGCCTGTTTGCAACCTTGCCAACGGAACTACCGCGCCCGACACGCCCCTAACACAGTCCTATGCGCACTGGCACAACGCTAGTTCCACGTTTCGGATTTGGCTTCATGTCTTCGAATACCGGTTATTCAACCAACGCTCTACCTCGTGAACAACACGCCTCCCCGAACCGGCTCATCTTCATCTCTGTTCTTGTCGCCACCATGGGCGCGCTTGCATTCGGCTATGACACGGGAATCATCGCAGGCGCGTTGCCGTTCATGACCTTGCCGGCCGACCAGGGCGGCCTGGGATTGAATGCCTTCACCGAGGGTTTGATCACGGCTTCATTGATCGTGGGCGCGGCGCTTGGCTCACTTGCAAGTGGCTACCTCTCCGACCGCTTCGGTCGGCGGATCACCCTACGCGTCCTGGCGGTGCTCTTCATCGTTGGCGCCTTGGCTACCGCCATTGCGCCTTCGATTCCGTTCATGGTCGCCGCGCGGTTCGTGCTGGGGGTCGCAGTGGGCGGGGGCTCGGCGACAGTGCCCGTGTTCATCGCTGAAATCGCCGGTGCTTCACGCAGGGCCAGGCTGGTCAGCCGCAATGAACTGATGATCGTCAGTGGCCAATTGCTCGCCTATACGCTGAGCGCCGTCATGGCCGCGTTGCTGCATACACCCGATATCTGGCGCTACATGCTCGCAATCGCCATGGTGCCAGGCGTGCTGCTGCTCGTCGGGACCTTCTTCGTGCCAGGCTCGCCACGCTGGCTCGCCTCCAAGGGCCGCTTCGATGAAGCGCAACAGGTGCTGGAACAGTTGCGCGACACCAAGGCCGATGCGCAGCGCGAAATCGAAGAGATGAAGGCTCAGGACGAGCAAGCCCGAAACCGTCCTTCGAAGAGGGAGCTGCTACGCCAGGGGTGGGTCATCAAGTTGCTGTTGATCGGCATCGGCCTGGGCTTCACCGCGCAATTCTCAGGCGTCAACGCCTTCATGTACTACACGCCCCTCATCCTCAAGAACACCGGCATGGGCACCAATGCCGCGCTGACCGCCACCATCGGCAATGGGGTGGTTTCGGTCGTAGCAACACTCATGGGCATATGGGCCATCGGCCGTTATGGCCGGCGGCACCTTCTCATGACAGGGCTGGTGGCGGTGATTCTCATGCAGGCCGCACTGGGTTGCGTGCTGCAGTTCATGCCCCAGAACCTCACCCAGAGCTACACCGCGCTGGCCTGCATCCTCGTGTTCCTGTTCTTCATGCAGATGTGCATTTCACCGGTCTACTGGCTGCTGATGTCCGAACTGTTCCCGATGCAGGCCCGGGGGATACTGGCGGGTACTGCTGTCTCGATGCAGTGGCTGTTCAACGCAACCGTTGCGTTCAGTTTTCCGATCGCGGTGGAGTCATTGGGCAACCCCACGTTCTTCGTGTTCGCGGTGATCAACCTGGGGTCACTGGCGTTTGTGTTCCTGTGCCTTCCGGAGACGAAGGGGAAGTCGCTGGAGCAGATCGAGAAGCATATGAAGCGGGAGTTGTGAGCCAGGCGCGAGGCAGCTTCTGGCTGCCTCGCCAACCTGCTGGTCACTTGAACCCGACAACCGCATGCGGCACGTACAGCGCTTCGAGCCGCGCGGTCTCATCCTCGGAGAGCGTAAGCTCAAGCGACGCAATGGCATCATCAAGCTGAGAGGCCTTCGATGCGCCCACGATCGGCGACGAAACCCCACGCTTGCCGAGCACCCATGCCAGCGCGACCTGCGCCATCGGCACGCCGCGCTCCTTGGCGATCTGCTCGACCACGCCAATCACTCGGCCGTCTTCGGCCTCGGTGCCCTCGTAGAACGACTGGCCGGAAACATCGCTGCGCGTACGCGCGGTCTGCTCGCCGTGCGGCCGGGTCAGGCGGCCTCGTGCCATCGGGCTCCAGGGCATCAAACCGACGCCCTGGTCGATGCACATCGGGATCATCTCGCGCTCTTCCTCACGGTAGATCAGGTTGAGGTAGTTCTGCATGGACACGAACCGGCTCCAGCCATGGGTGGCGGCGACATGCTGCGCCTTGGCGAACTGCCAGGCGTACATCGATGACGCGCCGATGTAGCGCGCCTTGCCCGCCTTGACCACGTCGTGCAGGGCTTCCATGGTTTCCTCGATAGGCGTGTTGTAGTCCCAGCGATGGATCTGGTACAGGTCGACATGGTCCACGCCCAGGCGGGTCAGGCTGGCGTCGATGCTGGAGAGGATCGCCTTGCGCGAGAGGCCTTGTTCATTCGGCCTGGTCGAACCTTCCCACATGTTGGCAGGGAAATAGACCTTGGTGGCGATGACCGTTTCGTCGCGGCGGGTGAATTCCTTGAGCAGCTTGCCCAGGATGATCTCGGAGGTGCCTGCCGAGTAGCTGTTGGCGGTATCGAAGAAGTTGATCCCCTGCTCGACGGCATGGCGGATGATCGGGCGGCTGGCGTCCTCGCCCAGCGTCCAGGGATGGGTACCGGCATCCGGCTCGCCGAAGGTCATGCAGCCCAGGCACAGTTTCGAGACATCCAGGCCTGTGGTTCCCAGCTTGACGTACTGCATCGCTATCTCCTCGCGTTGATCGTGGGAGAAGGTTAGCGCTGATTCGGGTGAGCGAAAATCCCGTATCGATGCAGGCGTGTCCTGCAAAAATTCACAACCGCAGGAGAGGGCGCACGTTGCGGTTCAAGAAGTCAGTCACGGCTTTGATGCGCGGTGTGTCCCGAACATCTTCGTGCACTGCCAGCCAGATCTCGATGGTCATCGACTCGTCCTGCTCGCCGGCTTGCTCCAGACCGTACTCCTGCGCCATGAACGCCGGGAGGCAGGCAACACCGACACCGCCCGCGGCGGCCTGGGCCTGGATCCGCAGGTCGTTGCTCTGCAGCGCGAACGGACGTCCGCCGGCCTGGGTGTTCAGCCATCGCTGCTGAGGGGATTTTGCCTGGGACTCGTCATAGCCGATGTAGACCGGCTGATCGCGGCTACGCAGGTAGGCGGCGGAGGCGTACAGCCGGTACTCCAGCAGACCCAGCAGGCTGGCCACCAGCGTAGGCTCGGTCGGCCGCGACAGGCTGATCGCGATATCGGCTTCGCGCCGTGCCAGGGACGCCCGCGACTTGCTGCCCACCAGCTTGAGGCGCAGCAGCGGGTAGCGCGCGTAGAGATCGGCCAGCCGCCGGGCGATCATGCTGCCCAGGAGGGCAGGGGGCGCCGACAGCACGACTTCGCCCTCGACGTGTTGCTGGCCTGAGCTTGCGAAGTGCTCGAGCGCGAATGACGACAGGGTCATCTGGTCGGCAAACTCCGCGACCCGCCGGCCCTGATCGGTGAGGGCGTACGCCCTTGGGCGACGGTCGACGAGCTTGAGGTTGAGGGAAGACTCCAGCGAAGAGATCCGCCGCGCGATGGTCGCGTGGTCGACACCCAGCGCTTTCGCGGCCGCCGACAGAGAGCCTGCGGCAACGAAGGCGGAGAAATAGCGTAGGTCTTCCCAGTCGAACATGTGGCGGCACCTTTTGCTCCAGAGCGCGAATTATACCGGCTTGGAGGACGGTTGCAGGGACAGGGCATCACTGCACAAGCTAGCGGCTACCGTTTTTCGCGCGTCCCGAGAACATCGCGGATGTTATCCACCACATTACTGTCCTTGATCACATCGCTCAGCCAGCCTTCCAGCGGCATGTTGCCCCACTTGATCGCTCGCTCGATCAGATATGGCACGGGGCTCTGCGGCTCGGTCTGCTTGAAGTACTGGGCCACGCCCGCGAGCAGGGTGAACGCTTCGTCACGGGTCAGCGGCGTGGTGCGCATCGGGGCCGGAGAAGCGGGTTGGACAAGGTCATTCACCGGGGCACCAGGCGCTTGGGAGGGGCTGGCATCAGCCTCGGGTTGCGCGGCTACCGGCTGGGCAGGGGCGATGTCGATCCCACGGTCCTTCAGCAGCTTTTCCGCGAGCTGACTGGCGCGCGAGAGCATGTCGGCCAAGCTTGCGAAGCTGGGCGCCTCGCGGCCGAACAACTGGTCGGCGGTCAGTTGCAACTGCCCGCACGCCTGCAGGCTGCCGGCGATCTGCGCGGCCTTCTCGCGCAGGTGCTCCGAGTCGCTGAGCACTACCGAGCGCTGGAAGATCTCGGCGTTGATCTTGCCTTCGTCCAGCGCGGTCTGCATCGCCTTGGGGTTCTGCAAGGCCAGGTTTTCCACATGGCGTGATTCGTCGTAACGCAACACGCCGAAATGCTGCCCTTGGGTAATGGGCAAGCCACCGACGATATCGGTGAGGGTACTCTTGAGCCAGGTGAGCCGTGCGGCACGTTCGTCCAGGCCTTCCTCGAGCAGCGGGTAGAGACTGTCCCAGAACGATTGCAGGATGCGTTCCGCCAGGGTCAGGCCAAAGGTGATGCCTTCGAAATGGTAACGCTGCGCCAACCCTTCGCTCAGCCAGGCCACCAGCATCAAGTCCTTGCTCTGCCGCGACAGCCCCTGGGAGGACAGCTTGATCACCTGTTCCCAGTCGGCGGACTTGAGATCGGTCTGCCAGTCGCCCTGGGTAAGGTAGTCCGGGTCGGCGCGACGTGCTTCCTTGATCTGGTCGAACAAGGGGGAGAAGCTCAGGTCCTCGCCACTCGCACCCTCGATCGGCGCAGTCAGTTCGGCCAGCGAAAGGTCAGGGAGAAATTCGGCCATAAAGCACTCGGTTCAGAAAACGAAAGCACCACGCCCCAACGGGGCGCGGTACCTGGAAACGGGCCGCATCGGCGGCCCATGTCAGACGCGGACTCAGGCAAACACTTTGTTGGCCGTGCGGTCCCAGCCACCGGTGACGTTGCCGCCGCCCTGGCCGTCGCCACGGCTCTGCTGGGTGTAGGTGGTCTTGATACGCGCGAAGTTGAAGCTGACTTCTTCGATCGGCAGGTCGCCGACCGCCTTGTCTTCGCCACCCTGGTTGCCACCGGCGACCGCCTTGATCGACGACACCACAACCTCTTCCAGGTTGATGGTCAGGTAAGTGACCTTGTCACCGCCTGCGCGGTTGACGTTCAGCTGGATCTTGGCGATGTGGGTGCCTTTGCAGCAGGCTTCGAACAGTTTGGCCGAAGCCTTGTCGACGGCCTTGCGGATGCTGAAGTCGCTCAGCGCGACGCGCTCGGACGAAGCACCGCCCGACGAACTGGCGGTCGCCGAAGTGGCCTGGGTCGCGCCGTACTCGTAACCCAGCACTTCGATCCAGTCCTTGTGCTTGTCATCCAGCACTTCACCTGGGATGCCATCGATCTGGATATATGCGTCAAATGCCATTTCAAACTCTCCTTTCCATCATGTAAGGGACGCACAACGCACCCCTTGTTTTGACCTCGCTGAAGACATCAACAGAGGTAGCTTGCCGCCGCCCTGGCCTCATCCCGTGAGGCCCGCGCGGCCGGTTTTGCAGCGCAGGCTCAGTTGAGTCCGCGCACTTCGATTTCGACCCGGCGGTTGGGCTCCAGGCACTTGATCAGCTGGGCCCTGGGCGCCTGCATGTCGCACTTGACCAACGGCATGCGGCTGCCTTCGCCCTGGGCAGCCACCAGCTCGGCGGGCACGCCTTTACCGACCAGGTAGGTACGGATGGTCTGTGCGCGTTGCCGTGAAACCTGCAGGTTGCCTTGCGGGTCGCCCAACTGGTCGGCGTGCCCGGAAATCACGATCTTGCCGATGTTCGGTGTATTGAGCAGCTTGCTTGCGATAGCGCTCAGCTGGGTCTGTCCTTCGCTCTTGAGGCTCTGGAAGTCGGCGCGGCCGAAGGCGAACAGCGTGTCCGACTCCAGCGTGATGGTCTCGATCGAGCGCAGCGACTGGGTCAGCAGGCTATTGATGTAGTTGCGCGTACTCGACGTGAGGAACGCGTTGTCGAGCAGGCGCGGCACGTCCGGCTCGTGGATCTGGTCGCTGTAGAACTCGATCTGGCGGCTGGCGTAGACGTAATCCTGGGAAGCATCGGCCTCGCCGCCCGCCGTGGCCAGGGTCTTGCCGGTCTGGCGAGCGATCGCCGGGTACCAGTAGTCCGGCATCCTTGCCTTCAGGAAGGCTGGGTCGGCTTTCTCGCGCTGGGCGGGCGAGAGCATCACGTAGGTGTCCAGGGCCGCCTTGCCAAAGTCGGCGATCGACTTCGCGCGATTGTCATGGGGCAGGGCTTCGGCCTCGACGCTGTCGACCCCTTTCACAGGCATCAGCTCGCGGGTGTTGCGCTGGTACACCTTGAGCGTCGTCAGCAGGTACAGCGTGCGGGTGAGGTTGTCGCCGGTCGGCTTGAGCATCACGCCCTGCAGTTCGCTGAAATAGCGTGCGCGCAGCAGCGGTTCGGCCTTGAACCCTTGATACAGTCCAAAGCGCAGCCGCAGCGGCACGCCCTCGCCGTGGTGATGCCGGTAATAATGGGCGGTCCAGAAACGCAGGCGGTCGAGGCTGCGCCAGTCGGCATATTGGTCCGTGGCGCGCTGGTCTTCGGCCGCGGCCTGTACCAGCTCGGAGGAGATGCGGGTGAGGGTGCGGCTGTTGTTGTAGTACGACCAGCCCCACAGGCTGCACAACAACGCTGCGGCAACGCTGGCGCCGCCGATCCATGCGGCCTTGCGGCGGCGCTCACGGTGGTTGACGGTGTACACCGCGACCAGGTGCTGGTCGGGGATGATCACCTTGCGGAACAGGCTGTTGATGAACAGGGGCGTGGGCTGGCCCCGCCCGCCGCCGGCATCCGCCGCTTTCTCCAGGGCAAAGCGTTCGGTGACCCACTGGCCATGGCTCCCCAGGTTCGCCTGGTCGGCATCCAGCGCGCTGGTGAAGTAGAAGCCACGCAGCAGCTCGGCGTTCTGGTACGGGTTGGCGCGCAGCAGGCTGTCGACGAACTGCTGCAGGCGCGGCTTGAGCGCGGTCAGCTCAAGTGGAAAACGATAGGCTGCGTTGTCCTGCCGGGTTACCTGGATGTCCTGCAGCGCCAGGTGCTGGCCTGCAACCTGTTGCCAATGGCCGGCCAGCTCGTCCATCGCCTGGCCGAAGCGCTGCCCCCAGTCGGCTTGCTCGTAGCCGTTGTGCACGAACGTCTTGCCGACCACTTCGCCGCGGGCTTTGTCGTCGAGCTGGCGAAAGAACGAGGTGAATCCCGGGATCAGGTCGCACTTGGTGAACACCAGGTAGATAGGCAGGCGTACTTCCAGCAGTGCGCAGCTTTCCTGGATACGCTCGCGCAGGCTCTTGGCCACGCGCTCGCTGTCTTCCGGCGCGGCCTGCAGGATGTCGTGGATGCTGACGCTGACGATCAAGCCATTGAGTGGCCGGCGTTGGCGATGCTGACGCAGCAACTGCAGGAACCCACGCCATTTGCCTGCTTCCTCGGGGCTGTTCATGTAGCGTCCGGCAGTGTCGAGCAACACGGCCTCGGAGCTGAAGAACCAGTCGCAGTTGCGTGTGCCGCCAAGGCCGGCCACCCGCGCGCCTTCACGCTCGGCATAGGGGAAGTTCAGGCCCGATTGCTGGATCATGGTGCTCTTGCCCGCCGCCGGCTGGCCGATGACCAGGTACCAGGGCAGGGCATACAGGACATCCTTGGCAGGCGTGCCACGCGGCGTGTTGCTGTGCAGCCGTTCGATGCTCTGCAAGAGGCGCTGGCGCAGCAGGCTGACCTCCTCGCGGTCGGCCGGAGTGGCGTTGAGCACCGCCTGGTCGGCGTCGTCCCGCAGCAACGCTTCAAGGTTGTGGTGCTGCGAGGCGCCGCGGTAAAGCAGCAGTACGTAGCCGGCCGACAACAGCACGAACAGGCCGATGCCAACCAGCAGGCTGTCCAGGGAGGCATACCCCAGGGCCCGGCCGACCGCCCAGACGACGAAGATCGACAGGAAGAAGCACACCCCCAGCAGGTAGGGTTGGTAGCGCAGGCAGTAATATTTGATCTTGTTCATACAAGCGGGGCATCCGGCGCGTCGGCGAAGTGGTCCATGACGTGATCGAGAGAGCGGTCTATATCGTGTAGTCGTGCAATCGCAGGCGATGCCTCACTGCTCAGCAGTGCCAGGCGCTGGTCGGCTTCGGCCGAGCGCGTCAGCAGGCGATAGGCGTTGCCGGCCTGGCGCGAGGCGAAGCAATAGAGCGTCGGACGCATGAAGTCGTCTACCAGCAGGCTGATGGGCGGCACGCCGTGACCACCCGCCATCCGTGTCAGCCAGGTGACCCACAGGTCAGCCGTGGGGTTTCTCAGGCCGCGCTCAGCGGGCAGTGGCAGCTCGATGCCCGTGTCGCAACCGCCGTGCAGCAGGGGCCTCACGCTGCCTAGCCTGGCCAGCGCCGTGTGGCTGTCGAACGCCGGCCAGGCGCCAGCGAGCGCCTTGGCGATATCAGCGAAGCTGAAGTCATGCAGGAACTTGGCGTGCACCCGGCGGAACAGGTCGAGGTCCTGGCCTTGCACCGCACGCAAGCCGTTGATGCGCTCGAACAGCGCCGCGCTGCAGGCGCCTTGCACCGCTTGGTGGAGCAAGGGCTTGATCTGCGCGCAAAACACTTCGCCCAAGGTGAACGGATTGACCAGCGGCTCGCCTTCCTGGCCTTTGATCAGCTGGAAGATATAGAAGGGGTAGCGCCGATCGCTGGCATCGCGCGAGCTGAGCATGCCGCCCAGCAGCCAGTTGCCAGTGCGGGCCCGGTAGCTGAAGAAGCACACCGGCAGCCGGTCGAACAGCGCCTGCCAGTCCGGCCGGTGGCGCATGGCCGCCAGCGAAGCCTGCAGCCAGGCGTCGAACTCGCAGACTTCCTCCGCCGCGCCATGCAGGCTGACGAAGTCCGCGCTCGCCGGGAGCTTGCCGAAACAACCAATCACTGAACGGACCTGCCCGCGCCATTGAGCGCGCTGAGTGCCTTGACGTTGGCGAGGTCGGTCAGCTTCACGCCGCCAAAGTTGCGCACCACCAGGCTCACACGGCCATTGGCGGTGTTCCAGCTGAAGCGCTGCTGGATACCGTCGAGATCATCGACCCGCGCGCTTTCGTTCATCCGCAGCAGGCCCCATCGGCCTGGGAAGTCGAACACGGTCACGCGTTCGCCGCTCAGGGTGATCACGTCCAGGCGCGCACCGGGCGCGGTGCTGGTGCCAGGCCACGAGAAACGGCTCCAGCTGCTGCGGCCGTTGCGGTAGTGCTGCTCCTGGCCATCAAGGGTGAAGACGATATCGGTGAAGGTCGCCGAGGGTTCGAGCATGATCTCGAAGCCGTTGTCACGGTCCGAGAGGCTGGCGATCACCTGGCCCACAGAGCTGGCCTTGTCGATGCTGTTGAGCATGCCCGCGCTCACCAGCGCTGGCGCCTTGCCGGCACTGCCCATGCCCAATCCTTCGCCGCCAGACAGATTACCGATCTCGTTGCGCTTGAAGGCCGGGAGCAGGCCGCTCTCGGGGTCGACGAATCGCTGCAAGTCCTTGACCGACGCTTCGTTGCGGCTGTCGGTGGAGATCGGGTAGCGGTGCGCCATGACCTGCTCCCACGGCTTGGCGATCTGCTGCGCCCAGGCCTTGGCGATCTGCTCGCCGGCCGGGTCGCGCAGGGTTTCCCAGGCGTACTGGATCGGCAGGCTGAACAACCCTTGCAGCGAGCGCGACAGCCCGTCCTGGCTGGTGTCGACGCTGGACTCGACATAGTTGCGCACGTTGGTCACTTCGCTCGGCTGGCCTTCGAGGGTCTCGCTGATCAGTTGCTTGCTGCCCTTGCCGACGTCCTGGGAGCGCTGGATGTTGTTCATGCGCACCTTGAGCTTGCGCAGCGCTGCCAGGTAGCGGTCCATGATGGTGCTGTCAGCGCCTTCGGCGTTGTGCTGGGCGAACACCCGCGACACCGGCTCGAAGCGCTTGGCCAGGCTGCCGTCATCGATTGCCGGCAACGGGGACGACACCTGGGTGGGCAGGGCGTCCTTGCCGTCGGACCGACCCATGACCTTGCTCCACAAGCCGTCATCCTGGCTGGCGCCCGGGCGCGGGACATCGCGGATCACCGGCAGGTCCCACTGGGTGTTGTCGTTGACCGCCGCCAGCAGATTCTTCACCGGCGAGTTCTGCACGTCGCTGAGCAGCCCAAGCTGCTCGGTGGCCGATGCCAGGTCGCTGAAGTGCCGCACGCCCACGCCACTGACCATCGCGTACCAGGCCTGGGTGTAGTCGCGCTTGTAGCGGGCCATGAACTCGCGGATGAAGTTGGCCTTCTGCACGAACGCATCGCCACCTTCGCCATCGAGCACCCAGTCCGACTCGTTGCTGAGGTTGCCGGCGACCAGCTTGACCAGCTCGGGCTTGACGAACGAATCCCAGCCCTGGCGGGTGTAGAGCGCCGGCACCGCCTTGGTGCCATACAGCAGCGCACGGCCAGGCATCGGCACCAGGTCACTCAGGGCCAGGGCCGGAAACTGACGGCTCGACTCCAGTTGCAGGCGCAGGTATTCGCGGTCCACCAGCGAGCTTGAGATCATGAACGACTTGAGGTTCTGCCGGGCTTCGCTGATCAGTTGCTCGTTACGCGGCAACGATGGCGCAAGTCCCTGGTCGAGCAGCCGCAGGTAGAGCGGCATGTTCTGCTCGATCACGCGGCTGTCGGCCGGCGAGCTTTCGCTGACGGCCAGGGTCCAGGCCTGGGGCAGGGTGGCCGTGACGAACGCGGCATCCGGATGCGAGGTGGGTTCTGTCAGCATCAGGTACAGCTTCAGGGTGTTGTAGGCCTCGATGATCGACGCGACCTGCTGCTCGTCCAGGCGTCCGAGCATTTCTTCGGAAAGCGACAGGCCGCCGGTGGTGGCGGACAGCTCGGCAGCGTCGCTGACGGTCGCCCGGTTGACGGGCGCCGCGCTCGCGCCGGAGCGGGTCCTGGCCGGAGCCTGGCGGGCCTTGCGCGGATTGGCCGCGGTGGCCGGGGCAAATTCCAGCTGCTGGTTCATGTCGCTGGCAAAGCCGTCGAAGGCGCGCATCTGCGTCTGCAGCCGCAGGGTGACCGGCTCCAGCACCTGGGTGCGCAGCTGGTCCACGTAGGCTGCCTGGGTGGCCTCATGAATGCCCTCGCCCCGGTACAGTCCTGCGCTCAGGTGCAGGGGCACGCCATTGATGCGGTGGCGTTCCACGGTTTCCATCTGTGGGCGCAGCAACTCGAGGCCCTGGCCCGCGGCCAGTTGCTGCTCGCGGTCGGGCGACTGCTCAAGCGCCGCCAACTGCCCGCGCAAGTCGGCCAGCCACTGTCGGTTGTTGGCGAACGAAACGCCCTGCCAGGCAATGAATGCCATGCCTGCCAGCGCTGCCAGGCCGATCAGCGCTGGGCTGAACGACCTCGAGCGTCCCTGGCGCGACTGGTGCAAGGCCAGGTCGCGGTCCGGGAAGATCACCCGGCGGAAGGTATCGGTGATGAAGTAGCTGCGATGGCCGGTGCGCCGCGTGTGGCCGTCGGTGAGCGGCTCCGCCTCGGCGTCCGCCTGCAGCGCGAAGGATTCTGCAATGTCATCTTCGTAGATCTGGCCCAGCTGCTGGTCGGTCTGCAGCGCGCTGGTGAAGTACAGGCCGCGCAGCAACAGCGGAGCGCCGGCCTGGTGGCCGCGGGCGAAGTGGTCGAGGAACTGCTCGAGCACGCTGGTGAGCTCGGCAAAGTACTGGGGGAAGTTCAGCAGTGTGCTGCTGGCATCCGAGCCCAGTGCAATCATCTGCGCATCGACATGCTGGCGGATGCGTTGCTGCAGGTTGCCAAGCCGCGTATTGAGCACCGCATGCAGGCCGTCCCTGCGAATCTCCGACAGGCCAAAGGTCATGCCCAGTGGCTGCTGGCGCTCTTGCAGGTCCAGGCCCTGGAAGGCCTCGTCGAAGCCAGGCAACTGGTCGGTCTTGCTCAGCATCAGGTAGATGGGCGGGCTGGTGTCCAGGCACTCGGTGTATTCCTCGACGCGCGAGACCAGCCGGGCGGCGAGGTCCTCGCGATCCTCGTGTGTCGCCGACAGCAGGTCCGGCAGGCTGACCACCAGCACCAGGCCGTTGATTGCCGCCGCGCCGCGCTGTTTGCGGAGCAGGCGCAGAAAGTCCGCAAAGTCGCTGGCGGACTGGTCGTCTCCCAGGTAACGGCCAGCCGTGTCGATCATCACGGCGTCGGGGCTGAAATACCAGTCGCAGTGCTGGGTGCCGCTTTCGCTGTCGCTGGTGGTGGCGACGCTGGCCGACAGGCCCGAATGGGTCAGCAGCGAGGTCTTGCCCGCCGCCGACATGCCCATGACCAGGTACCAGGGCAGGTCCGACAGCGCGGCCGAGCCGCCGCCGCCAGCCGAGCGGTCGGTGCGCAGCATGGTGATGGCGTGCTTCAGGCGCTCGCGCAGCACCTGCTGGTCACGGAACTCGCCGGTGGCATTCCACGAGCGGTCGACTTCGCGCTGGAGCAGGTTTTCCAGGTTGTGCTCGGAACGGATGCGCTGGTACTGGCGCAAGATGATGACCAGCATGAAGCAGGCGCTGACGATCGCCAGCGCTTCGCGCACATGGTCGCGCAGCCCCGGCACCAGTGGCGCCAGCAACCAGCAGGCGAGCAGGCTCAGCAGCCACAGCAGCGGCACCAGAAACCAGAAGTTCTTCAACAGACGCAGTAATGTTTTCATGTCTTCCTGACTCGGTTACCTGGGCGGTGCTCAGGCACTGAACAGCTTGCGGATGTGTTCGGAAAGCGCAGCGACGTCTTTGTCCAGCAGCCAGTCGAGCGTGAGGTATACCGCCAGGCAGGCCAGCGCAATCAACGCCAGGTACACCCACACCGGCACCTCGTGGCGCAGCATCTGCGACACCTGGTCTGGCAGCGCCCAGTCGGGCGACAGGGTCTTGGGCGGTTTGCGGTAGCGGGCGATGTCCTGGCCAAGGGTGTTCGCCAGGTAGCGCAGCTGGTCTGCCTGGCCCAGGCTGAACTTGCCCTCGAAACCCAGTGCCAGGCAGAGGTGATAGACCTCCAGCACGTCGAGGTTCTTTTTGACGTCGGCGCGCAGCGCGTCGATCTTGTCGAAGAAGCCCTGGCCGGCCAGGTGCACGCCAAAGTAACGGAACTGCAGCGGTTGCAGCTCGAAGTGCCGGCGCAGTGGATTGTCACCTGAGCGCAGCACACTTTCATCGAGGAAGGCGCACACGGCGTACTGGGTGTCCTTGACCTGCTCGACGCTGTAGTTGGCCGCGCGGGCGTTGCGTTCGAGGTCCTCGAAGAAGCGGTCGACGCTGCTTTCAAAAGCGCTGATGGAGGTCACCTGACGGCCCTTGCGCACGATCAGCGCCAGGCTGATGAAGTCCTGCACCAGGTCCTTCAGGCCCGGTTTGTCGCTGGCGGCCGACGTGGCGCCTTGCATTACGGCTTCGGTCATTTGAACACCGCCATCAGTTCAAGCTTGAGGTTGGTAAAGGCGCTGGGCGCGTAGAGGCAGATGGTCTGGGCAGTCATCATCCGCTCGTACACCTGGCCGTGCGGCTCGATGGCGAAGTACTGGTTGTCCAGGCGTACGGGAATGGCGTTGGGCAACCGCGTCGAATGGTTCAGCGTGACCCCGGGCATGGCACTGTTGACCACCACCTCGATGTCTTCCGGCGAGCCGACCTTGAAAGCGCGTGGCACCAGTTCCAACAGGCTGGAACCCGGCATGTCGGCCTGCACCGAGAGATAGAAGTCCGCCTCGCTCAGGCGCGGGTCCAGCAGCTGGCCCTGCCAGTACGACGGCTTGCTCTGGGACAGGTTGATGACGACGCACTGGTTGGGCACCACGTTGTCCAGCATCACCCGGATCATCTCGTCCAGCGTGACCAGCGATGCGGCGGGGTCGTGGTGCACGTACTCGGGAATATCACTGAGCTGGGTGTCCAGGCTGAAGGTCAGCAGGCCTCCCGCGAGGTCCGCCATGAACAGGTAAAGGCGCTCCGGATGCAGGCGCGGGTGCGCCAGCAGGTGGGCCAGCTGCGGGCAGGCGCGATTGACCGTGTTGAGCAGCCAGAACAGTGTCACGTCGCTGGAGCCGAATTCGGCGATCTGGTCGGCGCGCTCGCGGCGGCGGCCCGACAGTGCCTTGCTCTTGGCATGCAGCGCGCCGAGCAGGCGCTTGCCGATGCCCATCAGCGTCTCGTGGTTGCCCAGGTGCAAGGTCGGGTGGGCATAGTGCGGGTCGAGGTTGAAACCGCCCATGCTGTTGCGCGACAGCTTGGCCAGCGGGCAATGGCTGAAGCCGTCGAGATTGTCGCCGTCGACCAGCAGTACCACGTTCAGGCGCAGGCTGGTGATCTCGTTTTCCAGGTCGCCTTCGTTGAGGTCCGGCAAGGTGTCGAACTGTTTGCGAAAGCGCCTGGCGCTCTTGTGCTCCTGCCCATCCTCGACGTAGTTCAGGCCGAACGGCTCGGGCAGTTTCAGCGCGGCATACACCTTCAGGTCGTTGAGCCTGAGCAGCTCCTTGAGGTCGCGTGCGGCGGGCAGCGGGTCGTGCTGGGGCGCGTCATACAAGCTGCCGTCAGGAAACACCAGCTTCAGCCGCTTGAGCTGCAGGGAACCTGCGGCCAGGGCGTCCTCGTCCACCTGCAGCTCCTGCACGCCCCAATGGAACGGGGTGCCGCGCAGGGTCGCCTGCGCCAGCTGGTGCTGGTGGAATTCATCCTGGTACTGGAAGTGCTGGGGCAGCAGGAACATGCCTTCCGACCACATCACCCGGCTCTGCTTGCTCATCTGACGCTTTCCACTAAAGAGTTGAAGGATGAATCCACGGCGTTCTGCGCCGACTGGCCAGCGGCGTCCGTGGCTTTTTCCACCAGCGTGTCCCCGACCTTGTCCAGCAGCGCCTGACGCTTGGGATCAGCCGCTTTTTGCCCGGCCGCCGCCAGTTGCGCGGCGGTGGGTGGTTTGTTCAGCACATCGACGCCGCGCAGGGCGGTGACGTCGGTGTTGTCGACCAGCACGCGCAAACCGTTGGACGAGAACCAGATGCCGTCCTTGCGCAGCGAGTCGGCATCGAACGCGACTTTCCAGCGGCCGCTTTCGTCCTCGCGGAAAAACGCTGCCACGCCCACATAGCGTGCGCTTTTGCCCAGCGGCCACTGGTCGATCTGGCCGAGTCCTGGCAGCAGGGTGATTTCGCGGCTTTCCACCAAGGTGTCGCCCAACGCCTTGGCCGGGTCGTTCCACAACGTGTCGGCGTCGGTGGAGGCGAAGCGCTCCAGGTTGGTGAGCTGGTAGACCCGCATCACCACGGACAACGGTGCGCCGCTGGCATCCGGGTTGAGCTGGTTGCCACCGTCGGAGGTGAGGATGACCTTCTCGCTGTCGGCCAGCATGTCGGCCGCCCAGCTGTCGTCCATGCGCTTGCCGATGCGGTCGGTGACGCCGCAGCCGGCGAGCGCCAGCAGCAGCGCCGCTACCGTGAAGCGCTTGAAGGCGCGGGCCTTGCCTGTCTGTATGCAGTCCATGTCTGTTTACCTTTGCTCGTTCAGGCCAGCCGATAGGCGAAGTCGCCATCGCTGCCCAGCTCGATCGACAGACGCTCGATCGGCGTGTCCTGGGCCATGCGCTCGAGCACACGCTGGGAAAGCTCGGGCATCAAGGTCTGGGACAGGATGTTGTCGATGTTGCGCGCGCCGCTGTCGACTTCGGTGCAGCGCGCGGCAATGGCCTTGACCAGCGCGTCGTCGTAGCGCAGTTCGGCCTGGTGATTGCGTGCGAAGCGCTTGGCGATGCGCGCGAGCTTGAGCGCCACGATGCGTTCGAGGATCTCGTCCTGCACCGGGTAGAACGGCACGATGCTCAGGCGGCCCAGGAACGCCGGCTTGAAGACCTGGTTCAGTTCTTCGCGCAGACCCTCGATGATTTCGGCGGGCGAGGGCGGGGCCTGGTTGTTCAGGCAGCGCTGCATGATGTGCTCGGTGCCGGTGTTGGACGTGAGGATGATCACCGTATTGCGGAAGTTGATCTCGCGTCCCTCGCCATCGTCCAGCACGCCCTTGTCGAACACCTGGAAGAACAGTTCAAGCACATCGGGGTGGGCTTTTTCCACCTCGTCGAGCAACACCACGCTGTAGGGCTTGCGCCGCACGGCCTCGGTCAGCACGCCGCCTTCGCCGTAGCCGACGTAGCCGGGGGGCGAGCCCTTGAGGCTCGACACGGTGTGGGCCTCCTGGTACTCCGACATATTGATGGTGATCAGGTTGCGTTCGCCGCCATACAAGGTATCGGCCAGCGCCAGGGCGGTCTCGGTCTTGCCGACGCCGCTTGGGCCGAGCAGCAGGAACACGCCGATGGGCTTGTTCGGATCCTCCATGCGCGCGCGGGAGATCTTGATGCGCTTGCCGATCTCGTGCAGGGCGTGGTCCTGGCCCAGCACACGCTCGCCCAGCAAGGCGGGCAGGCGTTGCACGGTGTCGATTTCGTCGCGCAGCATCTTGCCCAGCGGGATACCGGTCCAGCCGCTGATCACCTGGGCGATCGCGCCGGCGTCGACCAGCGCGTGCACCAGCGGTTGCTCGCCTTGAACGCGGGTCAGCTCCTCACGCAGGGCAGCCAGCTCGCGGGCATCGGCATCCGCGGCACTGTCCAGCGCCTTCAGGCGCTCCACCAGCTCCAGCTCCTGCTGCCATTGCTGTGCCAGGCGCTGCTCCAGCTGCTGCGCGCTCTGCAGTGAATCCTGCAGTTCGGCCAGGCGCCGCGCATGGTCGTGGCCCTTGCCGGACTCGTGCTCCAGTACGGTGACTTCGGCTTGCAGGTTCTCGATCTGGCGGCGCGCGTCTTCCAGTGCGCCGGGTTGCGACGACTGCCCCAGGGCAATGCGCGCACAGGCGGTGTCGAGTACGCTGACGGCCTTGTCCGGCAGCTGGCGTCCGGTGATGTAGCGGTTGGACAGGCGCACGGCCTGGACCAGCGCCTCGTCCATCACCGCGACCTTGTGGTGCTCGCGCATCTTGCCCAGCAGCCCGCGCAGCATGTGGATGGCCTTGTCCTCGTCCGGCTCCTCGACCTTCACCACCTGGAAGCGGCGGGCCAGGGCGGCGTCCTTCTCGAAGTACTTCTTGTACTCGGCCCAGGTCGTGGCGGCGATGGTGCGCAGCTCGCCACGCGCCAGCGCCGGCTTGAGCAGGTTGGCCGCATCGTTCTGCCCGGCCTGGCCGCCGGAGCCGATCAGGGTATGGGCTTCATCGATGAACAGGATGATCGGGTGCAGGCTGCGCTTGACCTCCTCGATCACCGCCTTCAGACGATTCTCGAACTCACCCTTGACCCCGGCACCCGCCTGCAGCAGGCCGAGGTCGAGGGTGTGCAGCGCGACATCCTTGAGCACCGACGGCACGTCGCCCTGGGCGATGCGCAGTGCCAGGCCCTCGACCACGGCGGTCTTGCCGACCCCGGCTTCGCCGGTCAGGATCGGGTTGTTCTGGCGGCGGCGAGTGAGGATGTCGACCATCTGGCGCACCTCGAACTCGCGCCCCAGCACCGGGTCGATGCGGCCCTCGCGGGCGCTCTGGGTGAGGTTGACGGTGTACTGGTCCAGGGCCGGGGTCTTGCCATTGGCCTTGCCCGCCGAGCCCACGGGCGCGGCAGGGCTGGCCAGGGCGGTGGCGAGCCTGGATTCCACGCTGCCTTCGACCAGGGCTTCGAAGTTGAGCCGCAGGTGGTCAGCGTTGATCTTTTCAAGCTCGGGCGCCGAGGCGATCACCACGCGGCGCAGTTCGGCATCGTCGAGCAGCGCCTGCAGCAGGTGGCCGGTGCGGACCTGCCCCTGGCCGTATTCGATGGAGGCCAGCACCCAGGCCTGCTCGATCATGCGGGTGATATGCGGCGACAGCGCCGGGGTGCGCGTGTTGCCTTTCTTGAAGGTGCCAAGCGCTGTCACCAGCTGCGCCTGCAGGCGTTCGGCGACCACATCGTAGTGGCGCAGGATGCCCGGCAGGTCGTTGTCGCTGTTGTCGAGCAGCTGCAGCAACAAGTGCTCGACCTCCACATCGTAGTGGTGCTCGGAAAGACACAGGGCCGCCGCGCTTTCAGTGGCCATGCGGCTGGTTTCATTCAGCTTGGCGAACAGAGACTTCAGGTTCACAAGGCGACCCCATCGAAAGGTATATGGAAGACGGCGCAACGCGACGGTGCCGCGTTGCTGCCAGGACGTTTGAGCCAGCCCAGCCAGCCCAGGGAGACATTGCCGTCGCGGCCCAGTCGCGCCTTGGGCACGGCCTCGGGCTTGAGCAGTGGCGCGATCTGGAAGTCCAGTTCTGCGCCGATGTAGAAGCGCACCAGTTCCACCAGCTTGCGGTAATCCTGGGTGCCGGGCTGGAAGCGCTGGTAATCGGCCAGCTCCAGCGGACCCAGCTCGATGCGCACGCACGACTGGTAGTCCCAGACCCGGTTGCCAGCCACGGCGCTTTGCCCAAGGCGCGCGTTCTTGCGGCCCAGCTGGGTGCATTGGCCCGGATCGAGCTTGAGCCAGCGACCGGCGAACTGGCAGACCTTGAACGGCAGCGAGAAATAGAAGCCGAGCATCACCTCGAGGTTGAGCGCGTTGCGCGGCTTCTGGCTGAACAGGCCCGAAAAATAGCTGAACAGCTCGCGCCGCAGCGGCGAGCGGCCCTCCTCGAACTTGCGCTGCAGCGCCTGCGGCCCGAAGCCGACCAGGTTGAGCAGGTAGCGGTCGAAGCCCGAGGTGCCGTTGCGCTCATGCTCGATATGAAACTTGTACTTTTGCCACGCTTCGTAGAACAGCGTGGTCATGCGGTGCGAGAAGATATCCAGGAACGCATGGGCGGCATCGTCCCGGTACTGGACATGCCGCTCCAGCAGCAGCTCTGTGTACGGGCGCGGCAATACGCCGGACGGCCCCACCAGCCCCATGAAGGTGACCTGGACTTCCGACAGCGGCAGGCCAGTGGGCGATACCTTGCCTTCGCGCTCGAAATGCAGGTCGCTGACTTCACTGGCAGGGAAGTTCAGCGACAGCTGCGAGCGAAAGCGCAGCGGGTCTTCGTGCGGCCGGGTCGCAAGGTCCATGCGGCCGGTGCGGCTGTAGTGCAGGCGGAGCAAGCGCACCAATTGAAAGAATTCGAATCGGTACGGCTCGACTCGGGCCTGATCGATCAGACCAGGGGCTGATCGCCGGTTCGTGCGGGCCATTGGACGATTCTCTTCTCTCGTTGGAGGGTGCGCAGGGTGAGTTGGGTAAAGCTGTTCATCGAGCAGTACTGGCCAAAGAAGTGGTCCAGCACCATGCCGAACAGGAACACCCCGCTACCGGTGTACTGGCTTTCATCCAGGGTCAGGGTGATACCCACGCCGCGGACGAAGTTGGGACGCGGATGGCCGATGCGCGCCACCACCGGCTCGCTGGCGACCGCGACGATGCCGTTGATCTGTTTGCGGATCGCCGAGACGTTGCGGTAGTTGTAGAGCGACAGCAGTTCGAGCAGTACTTCGCGCCCCTGCGCCACCAGCGACATGTGGTTGAGCGACAGGTGCGAGATCAGCCGCCATATCAGCCCGTTGCCCAAGGGCACGCGCACCGATGCGGTGGGTTTGCGCAGGCAGCGGATGGTCTTGATCACCGAGTTGGAGGCAATGTTGAGGTCGCCCCGCTCACCCCCGAAGGGCAGCATCAACGGCACGTCCTGGTTGCTGCAGGTCAGGCTGATGCTGAGCGTATCGCTGCTGCCATCGATCAGTTCCAGGTCGCGGTCCACCACGCGGATCATCATGCCCGTGCCATCGCGCGTGGCGTGGCGGCGGGCGATCCAGAAGCTGCTGCCCGGGCCCTGGTCGCCACGCGGCTCGAAGAAGGGGTGGCAGGTATTGACCTCATCGATCCCGCCAAGCTTGCGGACCCGCCGCACGCGGTCGATGGACACCACCTCGGCGGCGTTGTGCAGGCGGGTATCGGGAATGACCGGGTATTCGTGCTGGGTGTGGGTCAGCTTGACCGGCTCGGCCTGCTGGCGGAACAGGTTGATGATCGGCGTACAGTTGAGCTTGAAGTTGTTGCGCCCGATATTCTGGGTCAGCCGCGCAAGGCGCTCGCTGAGGTCGTAGTCGCTGAAGTAGAAGTTGATCTCCACCTGCTCGAGCGCCTTGCCCGCCAGGATGCGCGCAAAGCCCGAGAGGTCGAAGAACATGAACTTGTCGGGGAAGGTGAAGTACTCGTGCAGCAGGCGATAGCCCAGGAACGAGCGCTCCGAGTAATCCACCAGGCCCTCGTCGCGGCCATAGCCTACGGCCTTGAGCGCATCGGCCGGCAGCGCGACTTCGCGGTTGCGGCCGGCGTCCTGGAAGCTGAGGGTGGCTTTCGCCAGATTGTTGAACAGCAACTCGTACAGTTGCAGCATCAGCGTGCTTTCGCCATCGAGGAAAAACCGCAGCCGGTCCAGTTCCAGCCTGCCGAACGGTACGTCCGAGGTCGCCCCCAGGCGAATGCGCAAGCGCGCCACCAGGTCGGCGCTGTGGCCGTTGAAGGCCGAGCGTTCGAGCTCGACGAACGAAGCCTGCTGCACCTCGACCGGCCACAGCTCAACCGGGTAGCACGTGCGGAACTTGCACGCCACGCCGTCGATGGCGTTGGCGCTCATCTCGGTATGGCGCGCCACGTGGTAGGCCTCGGTGACTTTCTCCTGCCGTCCCATGTTGAACTCGGCGATCGACATCGACGGGGTCGGGCGCAGGTAATGCGGGTAGAGCACTTCGAGAAAGGACTCGACGATTTCCGGAAACTCGTCATCGAGCTTCTTGTGCACCCGCGCCGACAGGAACGAGAAGGCTTCGATCAGGCGCTCGGTGTGCGGGTCTTCGCAATTGTCGCCCTCGAGCAGCAGCCGCGAGGCGATCTTCGGGTACTGGGCGGCAAACTCCTGCCCGAGAAAGCGCAGGTGCGAGAGTTCCTTTTCGTAGTAGGGCAGCAGGTCGTCGAGCATCAGTTCAGGTTCTGCACTTTGTATTCCTGGGTGTTGACCTGCAGCACCGCATCGAATGAGACGTGGCGGCTGATGTCTTGCAGGCGTAGTACCGCATCCACCCGGAAGGTCAGCATGCGGTGGCCGTTCTGCTGCGCGAGCAACTGCACCCGTACCCGTTGGAAACGCCGGTCGCCGGTGGTGATCGCCTTTTCCAGCTGGCGCTGGATCAGCCCGCGGTCCTGCGGGTCGAGCACGCTCTTGCTGATGAAGTCGGGCATGCCGTAGTCGAGGATGGTGCCGCCGAGCTGGGGGAAGCCCTCCAGCTCGTTGGCAACCAGCGACTGGCGGGTGTTCACCAGGATCTCCAGGTCGCGCACGATGCTGGCCTTGTACTCGGCCAGCGAGCATGAGCGCTGCGACGACGCTTCCGCGGACTGATGCGGACGGTCGTCCAGCAGTCGGTCCAGCAACGACGGCAACAGCCGGGCCTGGTTACTCATGTCTCATCCCTGGACATGCCTGCCGGTCAGCCGCGGGTCGACTGTGGCAACTCGGCGACCAGCCGCAACGAGGCGGTCAGTTCGTCGAGCTGGTAGTGCGGGCGCAGGTAGGTCACAGCCTTGTACACGCCAGGCTTGCCCGGCACCTCGAACACCTCGGCACGCGCCTCGCGCAGCGGGAACTTGGCCTTGGCCTCCTGGCTTGCGGTGTCGTCCAGCAGCACGTAGCTGGCCAGCCACTTGTTGAGGAACATCTCGACGTCCTTGCGCGAGGCAAAGCTGCCGATCTTGTCGCGCATGATCGCCTTCATGTAGTGGGCGATGCGCGAGGTGGCGAAGATGTACTGCAGCTGCGCCGAGAGCCGCGCGTTGGCATTGGCGATATCAGTGTTGTACTGCTTCTGCTTCTGGGTCGACTGGGTGCCGAAGAACGCCGCGTAGTCGGTGCCCTTGCAGTGCACCAGCGGAATGAACCCGAGGTCGGACAGCTCTTTCTCGCGGCGGTCGGTGATGGCGATTTCGGTCGGGCATTTCAGCGCGATTTCGCCGTCATCGGTATTGAAGGTGTGGGTTGGCAAGCCTTCCACCAAGCCACCGCCTTCGACGCCGCGGATCGCCACGCACCAGCCGTAGCGCGAGAAGGCATCGGTCACGCGAGTGCCCAGGGCATAGGCGGCGTTCATCCACAGGTACTTGTCGTGGTCGCGGCCATCGACGTTCTCGACGAAGTTGAATTCCTCGACCGGCGTGGTATCCGGGCCATACGGCAGGCGGCCCAGCACGTGCGGCAGGGTCAGGCCGACATAGCGCGAGTCTTCGGAGGCGCGGAACGACTTCCACTTGGCATATTCGACAGTGTCGAAGATCTTTGCCAGGTCGCGTGGGCCGGACATGTCGGTGAACGAGTCCCAGCCAAACAGCTCGGGCGAGGCCGCCGAGATGAACGGCGCATGTGCCGCGGCGGCCACGTGCGAGATCTCTTCGAGCAGGTACATGTCTTCAGGGCTGCGGTTGAACTCGTAGTCGCCCAGCAACATGCCGAACGGCGCGCCACCGAAGGTGCCGTATTCTTCTTCGTAGACCTTCTTGAACAGTGCGCTCTGGTCGAATTCGGAGGCGGCCTTGAGGTCGCGCACCAGGTCTTTCTTCGAGGCGTTGAGCAGGTGGATCTTCAGCGTGGTGCTGGTCTCGGTCTGGTCGACCTGGTATTTCAGGCCGCGCCAGGAGGCTTCCAGCTGCTGGAACTCGCGGGCATGCATGATCTCGTTCATCTGCTCGGAGAGCATCGAGTCGATCTCGGCGATGCGCGCGTCGAGCACGGCGATCAGGTCCTTGCTGGGCGTCATCTCGCCCTCGAGCACCTGGCTCACCAGCTCGCCGATCAGGTCACGGGTGCGGGTGCGCTCGGTCTCGGAGCGCGCCACGCGGCTCTGCGAGATGATGCTGTCGAGCAGCGAGGACTGCGGGGCGAAGTTTTCCACCTCGACCAGGTCGCTGGCCTGTTGCGGCAGGGTTTGCTTGTCGGTCATCGTCAGGCTCCGGCTCAGGCGTTGCGATCGTCGGCCGGGACTTCGGCTTCACGGCCGAACTCCTTGCCCAGGGTCTTGAGTTTCTCGGTGTTCTGCAGCACGTCCATCAGCAGCTCTTCGAGCTTGTCGTTGCCGCCCATCTTGTTGCGCAGGTCCGCCAGCTTGTTGCGCACTTCGAGCAGCTTGCGCAGCGGCTCGACCTGCTTGACCACGTTCTGCGGCTCGAAGTCTTCCAGGCTGTTGAAGTTCAGCTCGACGCCCAGCTGGGTGCCGTTCTTGGCCAGGGTGTTGTCGACCCGGTAGGCCAGGCGCGGCTTGATGCCCCGCAGCACGCCGTTGAAATTGTCACGGTCGATGAACACGAACTTGCGGTCCTTGAGCTTGGGCAAAGGCTCCAGCGGGTTACCGGAGAAATCGCCCAGCACGCCCACGACAAAGGGCAGCTCTTTCTTTTCCAGCGCATCGCCGATATCCACGTCGTAGGTGATGTGGACCCGGGGCGCGCGGACGCGGTCGAGTTTGTGCTGGGTACTTTCCTTCTTCGCCATCGTGATCTCCAGTGCGAACAGTTCGCTGCGAATCGTTTGCGGCCCGGCCTTGAAAAAGGCGCTGCGCGTTACAGTCCTTCGATCGTCAGCAACAGGCGCTGACGGATTTCATCGTTCATTTCCATGATGTTCTCACGGCTCACCAGCTCCTCGAAGCTGGCGTTGCCCGCAATCTGCGTGCTGCTGCGGATCACGCCCTCATCGGGCAGCTCCGAGCGCACCGGCGAGCTGATGACGCAGAACGGCAGGTCGCCGAAGCCCTTCAGGCGCTCGAAGCTCAGCGCAAAGCGCAAGCCCTCGAACAGCCGCCCCAGGCCGGGTGACTTGCTCAGGCAATAGAACAGCACCAGGTAGTGCACCACGAAGCGGTACAGCTCGGCGCTGCTGCGGTTGGGGTCTTTGATCACGGCGCGGAACTGCGCCAGGTCGAACGAGCCGAAGCCCACCACCCAGCGCACGGGGCTGGTGATACGGATCGTCTCGCCGCTCTGTTCGAGCACCTTGTCGTATTCGAGAGGGAACAGCTCGGGAGTGGTGCTGATCAGGTTGAGCGGAACTTCCAGCTCGCTGACCAGTTGAAAAGGGGAGGCCGAGCCGATGCGCTCGTAGAGCTCGATCAGCTCTTTGAAGTGATGCTGGGTTTCGCGACCGCTGCTGCGTTGCGCGCCTTGCAGGTACTCACCGAACAGCGTCTGGGGACGGATCAGCAGCGACAGCGTCGAGAGATAGTCCGACGCCTGCGCCTTGAGCGCATCGGAAATCGCCCGCGTCTGGCTACGCAGCCTGATCAACGCTTCGACATCGAATGTCTGTGTCATGGGTACATCGTCCTTGAGCCTGCTTGATCGTCCTGAAGCGCCGCTGGCGCGGACGTGAAATCATCTTCGGCACGGGCGGAATTTCAACCCGGAAAAGCCTGAATCACGGATGCTGGCACATGGATATTGAGTGGCCAGCAAGAGCCCCTAAGGCACTCTGTTCGAGAAGAAGTTCCCGAGAGAGGGGCGATTTTTTACTGGTTTGCGGTTGCGGCGCAATGATGTCGCGGTGCCATCTGTGGGGGTTTATAAGGGCGTTTAACAGGCGTTTGGCCCGGCGGGGCGGGGCGCAGAGCAGCCTGGAAAGGGGCTGGATGGGATCCACTTTTTTTTTGTGAAAGGTGAAGCAGGTCCCTGTTTGAGCTCTGATAAGAGGGGACGTAACAGGCGGTGGAGCGCCGGGCAGTGATGGCAATGCTTGGACAACAGTCCCATTTTCAGCGCCTGGATCTGCCCCGGAATCCACGCAATATCTCGTAGCAATAACCCATGCTGCTGACTCAATAGCGTTCATGAGGCCGGGTGCGGGCCGGCCCCACGACGGTAGCACTCACGCGTACAGAGTTGTCCACGGTCGAGACTCGACAAAGGCCAGGTGTTCCTGGTCAGGCCTTACCTTCCATCCACCTGGATGCACACATCCTTTCCGTTGATCGTCTTGCAGGGCCAGTTGTCATTGATATAGCGGTCCGGTTTGAAACAGACGCGATCGTCATTGACCCAGAACAATTGCCAGGCCGAGCCCGAGATCAGGAGTTTTGGACAAGGGGAATAGCCTCTGGCCAACAATGCCAGGGTCGTCAAAATCATCAACGCGGGAACCACATACAAGATGATCTTGATCGATGAGCCGATCATCAGGCTCTGGAATCTGAACAGTCGTGACTTGGTAGGCGGGTCGAATTTCTTGCCGTTCCAGAACGCGATGGCCCCGCCCACGACGCAAATCAATACCACGGGCGGCGCCATGAGCAGGCAGAAAGCGAGGTACGGTGTTTCCACCACGGGCGCGCTTCGCCAGAGCCTGCCGTACAACGGCAGGATATGCGTCCAAAGCCAGTAGACAGAAAATGTACCAACAAGAAGCATGAAGGGCACCGCAACCGCGGTAATCAACCTAATCTTCGTCGCTGAAATCTGGTCAGGGTATTTCACAGGTGTGGTTTTCATCATTCAGAACTTAGGCAGGTTGAAGCCCGGCAGCTTCGGCAGTCGTGGTGCATCAGGCCAGCTAGGAAGGCTGAACTCTCGAGGCTGGACCTTACGAATAACCCACGACTTCGCTTCTTTGTAGAGCTGGTCCGCGATTTCGGAGGCGATATTCGCGGCCGTTTCCTCGGCGTAACTCTGCAGATCCTTGACCGTGATCTGCGTGGCCTTTTCATGAAGATACGAAACGTTGTCTACCGCATAACGCAGGCCGGCCTTCACGGAGTTCTTGATGCCGTAATGATTGTCTAGCGCGTTGAGTCCTATTCCAATCGCGAAAACGACAACGGCGCCGACGACAACCGGTAGCGCAGCAGCAGTGAACACGGCACCAAAGGCAACGGCAGCCGCATAGCCCACCGCGGAGGCAATGCCGGCCTTGATCAGCTCCACTCCAACGCCCGCGAAAAGGTCGGTCATCACCGCTTCGTCATTGAAGAACCACTCCAGTACTTCAATGCCCACGGCCACCCAGCACGATAGCTTGAAGCCCGCTATCGACGAACCGCGTATGCCATATTTACCAATACCAAGTTCCACAACCTGCGCGTTGCGAAGGCCATAGCGAGTGCCACGAAGTTTATTACGCAGGCCAGGGTAGCCGGTCAGAATCAGGTACTGCCGTCCATTGTGTGTCGCCACGCGGGTTTTTGTACCGAACCCGCCAATGTCACGGAGCAGACGGGCAGAGTTATAGGCATCATAAACTCCAAGTGCAGTCGGCACTCCCCAATTGGTATTGACGAATTCATGAGCGGTGGCGTTGTAGAGGGACTGGGTTGTCCAGGTCCCATTAAGCAAGCCTGGTTGGGTTCGGGAACAAACCTGGGGCGCCTGTGTAGCGCTCATGTCAGGGTCGGATTCAGCTTGATGAGCGCTGAGTTGATCCATGGGGATAACAATCATCTCCCGTTGGTTCTGATCAATTTCACGATCCAGCTGACTGAGCTGGGAAGTGCTCAGGCTCATGACGAGGCTCTCCTTGTCGATATCTGTATGTGCTGGGCGGGCCAGCGTCCTTTCGGGAGGCAGCCTACACCCCGAGATTCACAAGAGCAAACCAGTCGCTGCGCGCCATACGGCGTTATTGGGGTAGTCAGATACATCTTGAAAACACAATGAATGATGCTGCAATGACAGTATTTATGGCTGTTTGACATCACTCATGGGGAGCGTGTGCACTCTTCGCAGAATTGCATGCCAGACGGGTAGCGATGCTGTGCAGCTTGTGGAGTGCGGAGCCGAATTGATGACCCAAGGATGTTCTTCATGGCGCAATGCCACCACTTCGCTCATTCTTGACATCTCCAGCCTGGAACGGTTCCATGTGCGGATTTCCAGCCTAGTGCAGGACGCATCGGATGATTATGGACGCTCTGGAGCAGATGCTTTCCCAGCATCAACGCTTGATCACATTTGATTCACCACTGCCCGACGACCAAGAGCTGCAGCTGTTGCGATTCGCCGGTCGTGAGGCACTTTCCGAACTCTTCAAGTTCAATGTCGACCTGGTGTCACAAGATGCCAGAATCGAACTCAAGAAGCTCATCGGCAAGAAAGTCACCATGGCCATCACCTTGGCCGATGGCAGCCTGAAATATATAAGCGCGCATGTCTCCGACTTCGTCCACAGTGGCGCTGACGGTGGCGTCGCCAACTATCACGCAGAACTTGTCCCATGGCTGTGGATTCTTAGCCGCCGCCGCGATTCGCGTATTTTCCAGGACAAGACGACCGAACAGATCGTCAAGGAAGTATTCGATTACTACTTGTCGCTGGCGGATCACGAGTTTCGCCTGAGCAAACCGCTGAAACCGATCAGCTATTGCACCCAGTACCAGGAATCGGACCTCAACTTCGTTCTCCGCCTGCTGGAAAACGAAGGCTTGTTCTTCACCTTCCAGCACAGCAAGGAAGGGCATCGGATGATCATTTCCGATGACAGCAGCGTCCTGCCACAGCTGCCTGCCCAGCCGGTCATTCGCTACCACCGCGCCTCCGTCACGGAAACCGAAGACTCGATCACCGCCTGGGCCGCGAGCCGCAAGTTCCAGCCCACGCGCCTTGCGCTCAAGTCCTTCGACTACAAGCAGCCCGGTAATCCCCATCTGGTTCAACTGGGATCAGTGAACCAGCAGGGCGACGTCGGTCAGTTCGAAGTGTTCGAGTACGAAGGCTTGTATGGCTATGCCACTGCCGATGACGGCATGCAGAAGGCCCGTCATCGCCTGGAAGCGATGGAAATGCAAGGCAAGTCGTTCAGCGGAGACAGCAACTGCCGTGCGATGGAGCCTGGTTATTACTTCGAGCTGGCGCAGCACTATGACCACGACAACGATCCCCAGGAAGAACGGCAGTTCCTGCTGACCTCGGTCAACCATTGGGGCCAGAACAACTACACCAATGGTGCCGAAGCCGGTTACGGGAACAAATTCGTCTGCATGCGGCGCAAGATTCCCTATCGCCCCATCCTCAGTGCCCCAAGAGGCCTCATCACCGGACCACAGACCGCGATCGTGGTCGGCCCGCCAGGTGAAGAGATCTACACCGACGAACTGGGCCGCGTGAAAGTCCAGTTCCATTGGGACCGCAATGGCGAATTCGACGACCAGAGTTCCTGCTGGGTCCGGGTCGCCCAGTCCGGTGCCAGCGGCGGGTTCGGCAGCATCATCATCCCGCGGGTGGGTGACGAAGTCGTGGTGATGTTCCTCGACGGCAACCCCGACCGCCCGTTGATCATGGGCAGCCTGTACAACAGCCAGAACACCCCGCCGTGGTCGTTGCCGGCGAACAAGACGCAGAGTGGTTTTCTGACGCGGTCGCTCAAGGGCGACGGCAATACCGCGAACTTCTTCCGCTTCGAGGACAAGCCCGGCGCCGAGCAGATCAGCCTGCATGCCGAGCGCGATATGGACTCCGAGGTCGAGCGCGACGAGACCCTGCAGGTCGGCAACAATCGCACCATCACCGTCGGCGGCACACATACCGAGCAGATCAGCAAAGACACTGTCGTCAACATCCAGGAAGGCTCCTACACCCTGCAGGTTGATAACAATTTCATCCAGATCGGCGCATCCGAGCGAATCATCTTGCAGGTAGGCACCAGCAAGATTTCGATGACGCCATCGGGCATCACGATCGAGGCCGACAAGATCGACATCCTTGGCAAGAATACCTTCGTCAAGGGTGATCGGGTCGACATCAACGAGTGAAGCCAGCACCCATGATCAGGAACCGCCCCAATCTCTACGACCGTCTTTCCGCCACCCGGATAGCGAAGGAGAAGGCTGCTCAAACCGCGCAACTGGAGGCAGCTGCCCTCGAAGCCGAACGGCAAGCCGCACCTGTGCCAGCCGTCGCATTGGAGGATGCCTCGAGCAGCTTCACTTTCGGCGGCTTTCAGTTGGCGTTTCCAGACGGTTTTCGTTTTCGTGATATCCAGACCACCCTGGAGCACGATGGGGAGCCGGTAACCTTGACCATCCGGCGACGAGATGTTCGTCAGGGCCAGACGCTCGACCACCTTTTCGAAGACTCGGTGCAAACGCTTTTGCGCATCAACCCGCAAGTTCGCTTCGTCCGCCGCAGCAATGCCAGCCTTGCTGGCAACCCGGCCAAGGCGCTGGATTTTCAGTTCACCATCGACCACGAGCAGCAGCACGGCCGTCTTATTGGGGCGCTGGTTCCGGTCGCGGGGCGCGATTATCCCCAGTGGCTGGAGATCTCCTGTGCGATCGATCCGGCCAAGGCAGGTCTGAGCCACTGGCTGTTGCAGTTTGACCGCATGCTTGACGGCCTCGCGATCCGCTGACGCCTCTATTTTGAAATCAGGAATTTACATCGCATGGATTATGAGTTGCAGGAAGGCGGCATCTCGCTGCCGCAGGGTTTTCAGGATCGTAGTGTCAACATGTTCGTGCTCGGCGCCAGCGTTCCAGCTCCGCTGAGTATCACTGTCTCCCGCGACACATTGCTGCCCGACGAACAACTGGATCCGTATGTCGAGCGCCAAGTGAAGATGCTCGCCTCCAAACTGCGCGGTTACACCGTGTTCGGCCAGAAAGCGGTGTCACTGTCGACCACTGCGCCTATCGCCGGCATTCAGATCGATGCGTACTACACCAACGACGGCCGTCCGTTCTATCAGCGCCAGGCCGCCTTCCTCATCGAGCCTGGACGCGCGCTCATCTTCTCCACCACCGCCCAGGCTGATTTCAGCCCGGAGCAAAACAAGGACTGGGAGCACCTGCTGGCGAGTTTCCGGCCCCGCACCCCAAGCGTGACCGACACCGACTCCGGCCAGCAGGAGTAACCCATGTTCGAAGCCGCCAGGTTTGGTGACGAATTCGGTCACACCAGCGCCCTGGGTGGGTTTCTGGTCGGGGCTGCCCTGGGTATCGCATTGGTCGCCACGGTAGCCATCGCCACCTTCACCTGCGGGTTCGGTGTGGCGCTGTTGGCAGGCATGGCGGCGGGGGTTGGGGGCAGCCTGCTGACCGCCGCAGGGGAGGCGATAGGGAGTAAATTCTCCTCCCCTTCAGGGACCATCGTCACCGCGTCACCCAATGTGTACATCAACAAGCGCAAGGCCGCTCATGTCGATAAAAGTACCGGCGCGTGCGACAAGCACCCTGGCCCGGTCAAGGTAGCCGACGGCTCGACCAACGTCTTCATCAACGGCGCCCCGGCCGCCCGCAAGGGCGACAAGCTGACCTGCGGCGCGACCATCTCCAGTGGCTCGGGCAACGTCTACATCGGCGGCGGCACCCAGCGCTACCTGCCGGTCGACGATGAAATTCCCGGCTGGCTGCGCACGACCGTAGACATTCTGATGGCTGTCGCCGGAGCAGCGGGTGGTATCGCCCAGCTGATCAAGGCCGGCACCCAGGCTGGCATGAAGGCGGTCATGCCGTGCGTGATGAAATTCACCGCAGGCTTCGTCGCAGGTGAAGTTGCAAGCCGCTATGTCGTCGAGCCGGTGGCCCGTCGAGCAATGGGTGGCCTCACCGGCAACCCGGTGGACATGACCACTGGCCGCAAGGTGATCCCCGACGAAGTCGATTTCAGTCTGCCTGGTCTGATGCCAATCGAGTGGTCGCGCTTCTACGCCAGCGACCTGACGGTTGACAGCGTACTTGGTCAGGGCTGGGTCCTGCCCTGGGAACAAAGCCTGCGTCGCCAAGGCGAGTTCGTTTACCTCACCGACAACCAGGGCCGCACCGTACCCTTCGTGGCGTTGCAGCCCGGCCAGCGAATTTTCAATCCGCACGAGCAGGTCTATCTGGTCTGCACCGAAGGCGGACACTACCTGCTGCAAACCCTCGACAACCTGTTCTTCTATTTCGGCGAAGTCCCGGACGACAACCGCGACGTCCCCCTGCAGCGCATCGAGAACGTCCTCGGCCACTACCTGCACTTCACCCGTGATACCCAAGGCACCCTGACCGACATCAGCGCCACCGGCGGCATCCGTGTGCACCTGCACTACGACCACCCGCTTGGCCGCCTGACCGACATCCGCCGCGTAACCCCGACCGCCCGTTGATCATGGGCAGCCTGTACAACAGCCAGAACACCCCGCCGTGGTCGTTGCCGGCGAACAAGACGCAGAGTGGTTTTCTGACGCGGTCGCTCAAGGGCGACGGCAATACCGCGAACTTCTTCCGCTTCGAGGACAAGCCCGGCGCCGAGCAGATCAGCCTGCATGCCGAGCGCGATATGGACTCCGAGGTCGAGCGCGACGAGACCCTGCAGGTCGGCAACAATCGCACCATCACCGTCGGCGGCACACATACCGAGCAGATCAGCAAAGACACTGTCGTCAACATCCAGGAAGGCTCCTACACCCTGCAGGTTGATAACAATTTCATCCAGATCGGCGCATCCGAGCGAATCATCTTGCAGGTAGGCACCAGCAAGATTTCGATGACGCCATCGGGCATCACGATCGAGGCCGACAAGATCGACATCCTTGGCAAGAATACCTTCGTCAAGGGTGATCGGGTCGACATCAACGAGTGAAGCCAGCACCCATGATCAGGAACCGCCCCAATCTCTACGACCGTCTTTCCGCCACCCGGATAGCGAAGGAGAAGGCTGCTCAAACCGCGCAACTGGAGGCAGCTGCCCTCGAAGCCGAACGGCAAGCCGCACCTGTGCCAGCCGTCGCATTGGAGGATGCCTCGAGCAGCTTCACTTTCGGCGGCTTTCAGTTGGCGTTTCCAGACGGTTTTCGTTTTCGTGATATCCAGACCACCCTGGAGCACGATGGGGAGCCGGTAACCTTGACCATCCGGCGACGAGATGTTCGTCAGGGCCAGACGCTCGACCACCTTTTCGAAGACTCGGTGCAAACGCTTTTGCGCATCAACCCGCAAGTTCGCTTCGTCCGCCGCAGCAATGCCAGCCTTGCTGGCAACCCGGCCAAGGCGCTGGATTTTCAGTTCACCATCGACCACGAGCAGCAGCACGGCCGTCTTATTGGGGCGCTGGTTCCGGTCGCGGGGCGCGATTATCCCCAGTGGCTGGAGATCTCCTGTGCGATCGATCCGGCCAAGGCAGGTCTGAGCCACTGGCTGTTGCAGTTTGACCGCATGCTTGACGGCCTCGCGATCCGCTGACGCCTCTATTTTGAAATCAGGAATTTACATCGCATGGATTATGAGTTGCAGGAAGGCGGCATCTCGCTGCCGCAGGGTTTTCAGGATCGTAGTGTCAACATGTTCGTGCTCGGCGCCAGCGTTCCAGCTCCGCTGAGTATCACTGTCTCCCGCGACACATTGCTGCCCGACGAACAACTGGATCCGTATGTCGAGCGCCAAGTGAAGATGCTCGCCTCCAAACTGCGCGGTTACACCGTGTTCGGCCAGAAAGCGGTGTCACTGTCGACCACTGCGCCTATCGCCGGCATTCAGATCGATGCGTACTACACCAACGACGGCCGTCCGTTCTATCAGCGCCAGGCCGCCTTCCTCATCGAGCCTGGACGCGCGCTCATCTTCTCCACCACCGCCCAGGCTGATTTCAGCCCGGAGCAAAACAAGGACTGGGAGCACCTGCTGGCGAGTTTCCGGCCCCGCACCCCAAGCGTGACCGACACCGACTCCGGCCAGCAGGAGTAACCCATGTTCGAAGCCGCCAGGTTTGGTGACGAATTCGGTCACACCAGCGCCCTGGGTGGGTTTCTGGTCGGGGCTGCCCTGGGTATCGCATTGGTCGCCACGGTAGCCATCGCCACCTTCACCTGCGGGTTCGGTGTGGCGCTGTTGGCAGGCATGGCGGCGGGGGTTGGGGGCAGCCTGCTGACCGCCGCAGGGGAGGCGATAGGGAGTAAATTCTCCTCCCCTTCAGGGACCATCGTCACCGCGTCACCCAATGTGTACATCAACAAGCGCAAGGCCGCTCATGTCGATAAAAGTACCGGCGCGTGCGACAAGCACCCTGGCCCGGTCAAGGTAGCCGACGGCTCGACCAACGTCTTCATCAACGGCGCCCCGGCCGCCCGCAAGGGCGACAAGCTGACCTGCGGCGCGACCATCTCCAGTGGCTCGGGCAACGTCTACATCGGCGGCGGCACCCAGCGCTACCTGCCGGTCGACGATGAAATTCCCGGCTGGCTGCGCACGACCGTAGACATTCTGATGGCTGTCGCCGGAGCAGCGGGTGGTATCGCCCAGCTGATCAAGGCCGGCACCCAGGCTGGCATGAAGGCGGTCATGCCGTGCGTGATGAAATTCACCGCAGGCTTCGTCGCAGGTGAAGTTGCAAGCCGCTATGTCGTCGAGCCGGTGGCCCGTCGAGCAATGGGTGGCCTCACCGGCAACCCGGTGGACATGACCACTGGCCGCAAGGTGATCCCCGACGAAGTCGATTTCAGTCTGCCTGGTCTGATGCCAATCGAGTGGTCGCGCTTCTACGCCAGCGACCTGACGGTTGACAGCGTACTTGGTCAGGGCTGGGTCCTGCCCTGGGAACAAAGCCTGCGTCGCCAAGGCGAGTTCGTTTACCTCACCGACAACCAGGGCCGCACCGTACCCTTCGTGGCGTTGCAGCCCGGCCAGCGAATTTTCAATCCGCACGAGCAGGTCTATCTGGTCTGCACCGAAGGCGGACACTACCTGCTGCAAACCCTCGACAACCTGTTCTTCTATTTCGGCGAAGTCCCGGACGACAACCGCGACGTCCCCCTGCAGCGCATCGAGAACGTCCTCGGCCACTACCTGCACTTCACCCGTGATACCCAAGGCACCCTGACCGACATCAGCGCCACCGGCGGCATCCGTGTGCACCTGCACTACGACCACCCGCTTGGCCGCCTGACCGACATCCGCCGCGTGGTAAACAACGAAGCAGTCGAGACCCTGACCCGCTACCGCTACGACGAAAACGGCCAGCTCAACGAAGTCATCAACCGCAACGGCACCTCGGTGCGCACGTTCGCCTACACCGACGGTGTGATGACCCAGCACAGCAACGCCCTGGGCCTCACCTGCCGATACCGCTGGGAAACCCTCAACGGCCAGCCACGGGTAGTTGAACACTCGACCAGCGACGGCGAGCGCTTCCAGTTCCGCTATGACTTCGAGGCCCGCACCAGCAGGGTGATCGATGTACTGGGGCGCGAGCTGGAGATCCACTACAACGCCGATCACCGCGTCATCGCCAGCCGCGACTATGGCGGCGAGCGCTACGCTATCGAACTCGATAACGCCGGCAACATGACCGGCCTCACGCTGCCCGACGGCAACCAGCTTCGCTTCAAGTACGATGAATACGCCCGTTTGCTTGAAGAATCCGACCCGCTCGGGCGCACCATTCGTTACCAGTACCACCACCTCACCACACTGGTGACCCAGGCTAGCTACCCCGACGGCAGCACCTGGACAGCCCGCTACGACAACAAGGGCAACCTGATCGCGGAAATCGATGCGCTCGGCCACATGACCGAGTACCTCAACAGCGATGACGGCCTGCCGCACACCATCATCGATGCGACGCGCAAGTCCAAGTACCTGTGGTGGAATCCGCTGGCCCAGGTCGAACGCTTCCAGGACTGCTCCGGCAAGAGCACCTACTACCGCTACGACGAGCGCCAGCACCTGGTGGCCGTCACTGACGCGCTCAACCAGACCACCACGCTCGAGCGCAAGCCGGACGGCGAAGTGCTGCGCATCCATCACCCGGATGGCACGACCGAGTCCTTCGCCTACAACGAGCTCGGGCAGGTGCTCACCCACACCGACGGCAAAGGCCAGGTCACCCGCCTGCTGCGCAGTGCCCGCGGCCTGCCGACCAGCCGCCAGGATGCCAAGGGCCAGCGGATCGGTTACGAGTACGACAAGGCATTTCGTCTCACCGCGCTGGTCAATGAAAACAACGCCACCTACGACTTCAGCTACGACGCCTCCGATCGCCTGATCGAAGAAAAGCGCGTCGATAATCTCACCCGGCGCTTCAGCTACGACGACGGCGGTCACCTGATCCGCCTGGATGAAATCGGCTACGGCGAGCGGGGCGAACAGCCCCAGCGCAGCACCCTGTTCGAGCGCGATCCGATTGGCCGGTTGCTGGCCAAGCTGAACAACGACGCACGCCAAGGCTACGCCTACGACGACGCCGACAGGCTGCTCAGCATCCATCGCCAGCCAACGGACAACGGCAAGCGGCTCGGCATCACCGAAGAGAAGCTGGATTTTGCCTACGACCTGCTGGGCAGGCTCACCCAGGAAACCACCCCGCAAGGCCCGCTGGCGTATGAGTACGATCCACTGAGCAACCTGACCACGCTGACACTGCCCACCGGGCAGCACCTGAACCACCTGTACTATGGCAGCGGCCACCTGCACCAGATCAACCTGGATGGCCAGGTGATCAGCGACATGGAACGCGATGACCTGCACCGCGAGGTCTACCGCACGCAGGGCAAGCTCACCAGTTGCTTCGGCTACGACGCGATGGGCCGCAAGGCCTGGCAGTTTGCCTCGAGGTTGCCGGCCGAGAAGCTGTCCCAGGTGCATAACCCCGGGGTTCACCCGGAGCTGCTGGTGGAGCATGCCTACAACCCGATCCACCGTCGCTACGAGTACGACCCGGCCGGCGAACTGAGCCGCACGCTGGACAAGCTACGGGGCGAGACCCGGTACGAATACGAAGCCAACGGCCAGCTGCATAGCCGCGAGACCGGACGCCTGGAGGACAGTGAAGCATTCCGCTACGACCCGGCCGCGAACCGGCTGAACTTCAACACCAGCCAGTTCGACAAGGTGAAAGACAACCGGATCAGGAAGTGGCGGGACCAGGAATACCGCTATGACCCCTGGGGCAACTTGATAGAGAAGCTCAGCGGGCCGGTCAAGCAGCAGATTTTTACCTACGACTGCGAAAACCGACTGGTCAAGGCGCAGACGTTGGTCAGGGGCAAGCTGGAAAGCGTCGGCCAATACCGCTATGACAGCCTGGGACGCCGAGTCGCCAAGCAAGCCGAGATCAATGGCAGCGTCGAGCAGAAACGGTTCCTCTGGCAAGGGCTGAGGATGCTGCGCGAGGAGACGCCGGGGCAGAGCACCCTCTACGTCTACGAGCCGGGTAGCTATGCGCCGCTGGCGCGGGTGGAGCAAGGGGAGGGGGAGGAGCAGAAGCTTTATTACTTCCATACGGATCAGATCGGAACGCCGTTGGAGTTGACGGACAGTGACGGGAAGATCGTCTGGCAAGCGACGTATCGTTCGTGGGGCTCGTTAGAGAATTTGGGGGCTAAGGAAGTTGAGCAGAATCTGCGGTTTCAAGGGCAGTATTTTGATCGCGAATCAGGACTGCACTACAACACATTCAGATTCTACGATGCCGAAGTTGGGCGTTTCGTCACGCAAGACCCTCTTGGGCTAGAAGGCGGTAGCAATCTTTATGGTTATGTGCCGAGTCCGATTACTTGGGTGGATCCTCTGGGGCTCGCCGCATGCCCTATGCGCGAAGTAAACGGCACAAAGATATTTGGTAAAGGGCAAAAAGATGGAACGCCAGGGCATGATCAGTTCTCAGAGGCTATCGCCAACAAATTGGCAATGAGCGGTAAGTTCAAAGAGGTTTATTTGAATAGGTCATATAACTTTGCCAATGGCAAAGGGGTGTCTGGGCGACGCCCTGATATTATGGCTATTGATAAAGCTGGACGAGTTCACTCTATAGAGCTTGCTTCTAAAACTGATATGGGGACCAAATTGCCATCGTTGACGACGCGCAATCAGGTTGCAATGGCTAACTTGCCGAGTTCAAGTCAAGGAAGTATCATTGTGTTAAAGCATCCCTATAATGGCTCTAAGATAAAGAGTGTCTTGGGTAATTTAATTGGTAATATATAGGTCAGTAATATGTATCCAGTGAATGCAGTGGCTGTTTACGGCGTCGAAAAAATCACTCCAGAGCTTGCATATGAGTTAGGGGTGAATTTTTTTCGTATTCTCGGTTTGTCTGTAACGACTTCTGGTTACTATAGATATCGGAAGGATAGGTCTGAAGAAGATGTCGATTTTGTTGAGGTCTCTTTGTCTGATTTGAAAAATGAGCTCGCATCAAAAAGCGCGACATCGTTTAGGCTTTATTGTGGTAACAAAGACGGTGTGCTTTGGGATGCATCTTTTGGATACTCAACAACTGATTTTGGTGGTTTCTATCATCTTGATGCGCAATGGCTTCCGCCTGGATTAGAGGAAGTAAAGGTTTGTGAAATCATCGAGACCTTGTGCAGTTATAAAGCGTTGGATTATGCCATTTTTTATGCTTCCGATGATATTTCTGAAGGGCTTAATTATGCCGAAGGGGAAAACCTAATAAGCGTGTATGACTATGAAAATCCAGTATTGTTCAGTCGAGAGACTGGGGGGAGATTCAAGGGCGCAGAGCGGTATAAGACTAATATGTTGAGAATGGTCTATTTGGTAAACGTTATCAATGAGGGCCATTTGAGGCTGGAAGTGGGGGGGGGCAATTTGCGAGAATGGATTCTGCAAGAGGGGCGACACGGTGTGTTGACTCCCAAGTCGAATGGAATGTGGATGTGGGAGGTTGAGGGTAATAACCTGGAATATGTTAATAATGAACTTGGTGAGGCTGGACTTTTGATTTCTTGGAAACGCTCGCGCCCTTCAAAAAAATCTAAGCTTCTTCCTTGAGGTATGTGAGCTCTTTCTTGATTTTGTCAGCGAGGGCGAGCTAGGGATTTGAATTTTATTCCATCTTCTTCGCTCCCAAGATCCGAAAGTGGAGCGAGTACATTTTGAGGTCGGCAATACTCTTCGCCTAACCGCGCTGGTCAATGAAGAGCGTGGGCGACTATTGCTACGAACAGTCTGGGACGGCGGATAGCCAAGCAGTTGGAGATCAACGGTAAGGTCGCGCACAAGTGTTTCCTGTGGCAGGGCTTACTGATGCTGCGCGAACCTGTACGTCTACGAGCCAGGCAGTTATGCGCCGCTGGCACGGTGGCCCAGACTGACGGGAGCAGCAGAAGCTCTACTACTTCCATACGGATCCGATCGGTACGCCGTTGGAAATCCCCGACAGCGAGGGTGAGGTCGTTTGGCAGGCGACGTATCGGGCCGGGGGCGCGGTGGACAGGCTGACAGTCCATGCGGTCGAGCAGAACCTCAGGTTCCAAGGGCACTACTTCGATGATGAGAGGGGGCTGCACTACAATACGTTTAGGTATTACGATCCAGAGGTGGGGCGGTTTGTCACACAAGATCCGATAGGGTTGGCGGGCGGGGTTAACTTGTACCAGTACAATCCCAACCTTGTAACATGGGTTGATGCACTTAGGCTTGCGGGGTGTACACTCCTAAAATCTAACGCGGCAGATCATGATTATAGGTTGAGCCTTAAGAGGTCGGAATACCCAGAGACATTTGGCCACATTCAGGATGCCATAAATCGAGGGCAGCCATATATGGTCACCATCCAGAGAGATACTGCGAAACTAAATAGAAAACTGAGCCTGAAAGATGTCAAAACTATGAAGGCAAAAGATCGAGATGAATGGCCGGTGGCGATGTTTAAGGAAGGTGGTGAGGGTGCAAGCGTAAGGCATATTGACCCTAGCGATAACCGGGTAGCGGGATCAAGTATAGGTAATATATTGTCCGATCTGTCAAACGGCACAAAAATTAAGGTGGAGATATTAATGGCGGTTTTAAGTCAGAAAGTGGATTTGCTCATCTCCCACAGCCAGATCCAGGTGCGTACCCGTCCCTACGATGAAATGTCCAGTCAATGGGGGGAAAAAATATTGAGCAAGGTGCGATTTTACACGATGATTATGTCGTTTTCGATCCGCTTCCCGACGATGCGTTCGGTGCAAATGTGGATTTATATCTCGTCGATAAGTTTTCACAGGATAAATTATCCCAGCGGTGTATCGTCGTGCCATTCACGGTCACTAGTTTAGATTGCGTCGAACTTTCTTCAGCCACTGAAAAAGCCAGCATTAATTTAAGTTTAGAAAAGCGTAAATACGCTCTATATTTTGAAGTTTGTGAGTTTGATGAGATATTTTATAAGCTAACTTTTGTTCCTTCTGATGTGGTAACTATTGCAGAGTATTTAATTGATGATCCTTGGGGTGGAGTTAAAGGTAGGTCGCTAGTTAATGGTTTGGCTTAGATCGTAATTTTATTTACCTTTCATCATGGATCCTCTTTAGAAAAAATAGGAAGCAGCCGTAGGTCTACGGTTAAGCCACTGCCGGTCTTTTATAAACCTACTATAAAATCTGGGCAGTTATGACGATAGCCATCACTCGGCTACCTTTACGTGAAACACCTTTACTAAGGCAGCGGCCACCTGCATCAGGAGAACCTGGATGATCAGCAGATCAGCGACATACGGGTTGGATCGACCCATGGGGATGGGAGTGCTAGGCTCTGTACGAAAAGAGATGTCGCAAACACCGCATGGAGCAAGCCAGCGAGACCATAGCGGCATAGCTTTTCGCAAGCTTGTCGAAGCGTGTCACGATCCTGCGGTTCTCTTTCAGCCGGCCAAACATGCGCTCAACGATGTTGCGCTGTCGGTACTTGGGCCGATCAAACAGTCTGGGTAAGCCAGGCTTTGGTTTGCGCTTCATTGAGCGCATCGGGATGACGGGCTGCATTCGATATTGGTCGCAGTAGCGCCGAAGCGCTTCGGCGTCGTAGCCCTTGTCGGCAAGCAACCATTTACAGCGTTACGCGGGCGGCCACGTTGACTTGATGGAATGCTGACTTCGTCCAGCAGTGGCTGGGCGTAGCTGATGTCGCTGGTTTGACCGCCAGAGAGGAGGAAGCGCAACGGTGTCCCGTTGGCGTCGCAGAGCATGTGGATTTGGTTGTAAGGCCGCCGCGACTGCGGCCTAGAGCGTGATCGGCAGGCTCGTCAGGCCCCCTTTTTTCCGAGCGCCAGATGAGGCCCGGGTTGCACATACTGCTGTTGAATCGATCATCCAGGTTTGCAGATTGATCAAGCCTTGCTCATTCATTCTCAGGTGTAAGCGTTGGAGCATCTGATCGAATGTCCCCTGGTTACGCCAGCCCCGAAACGGGCGGCGGGTCGCCAAGCAAGCCGAGATCAATGGCGGAGTCGAGCAAAGGTTGTCAGTCCTTAAAGAGCAGCTAAGTAGTGGTAAAACTTTTGCCGTTAAGAGGTGAGTATGGGGTTGGTTAATTTCAAAAGTTTGCTAAAAAATCTACGGGATAAGTTAGATGCTGCTATTTGTCCAGTCGCTGTTGATGAGGGGGTAAGCAGTAAGCATGAAGCAAAGTGGTCAAGAGGACCCGCTTTCGCGCTCATCCCGTTTGGCTTGGAGTTGGCGGGAATCAAGCCAAGTTTATTATCGAAAACGGAGCCAAAAAATAAAAAAAATTGTTACAAGTATATTTTCGGTTTAGATGGATGTTCTCAAGTTATTATCTGTGGCGCAAAAGCAACAGTAATCGAAGTTGAAGAGTACTTTGCTGAGGGGGATTCAAGGTTTTCAATCCGATTCGATATGGATGGTGAGGCAATCCGGGCGTCAGTTCTAGTTTATCAGGATGGACGACCTTGGGTTGCCTGTCGTTTAGAAGAGGATGGAGAGTATTGGTGTCATGAGTATAAATTTAAAGATGGTAGAGTGGATTCGATGATGGTGTATGCTACAAATAGCGTGCCGGGGACGGAGATATTTGTGCATTACAATGGTGATGAGGTTTCCAGTTTATATTTCTATAATGGCTCAGTGTGCGTACCTATCTACGAAGCCTAATTAATTGTTGTGCTGCTGTAGCTGAGTGCTTCAGTCGGGCTGCTCGAATGATTATATAGTTTCGCGCTCTTTAAAAAACATCGATGCGAAGTGGCTGCCAACATTGTCCCGGTCACTTCATACCTCAATAATTAGAGAAAAATACCGCAATCATATCGTGATTATTGGTCCCTTGATGCAAAAACGGCAACATCCTCTTGCAGCGTATTTAAATGTCCTCGGCCACTACCTGCACTTCAGCGTGACGCACAAGGGGGCCTGGCCGACATCAGCGCCACTGGCGGCATCCGCGTGCACCTGCACTACGACTATCTACCGACATCCGATGCGTGGTGAACAACGAAGCGTTCGAACCCTGACACGCTACTGCTATGAAACTTCGAGACCCGCACCAGCTGGGTAACCGACATACTGGGCCGCGAGCTGGAAATCCACTACAACGCCGACCACCGCGTCATCCCCAGCCGCGACTATGGCGGCGAGCACTACGCCATCGAACTCGATGACGCCGGCAACATGACCGGCCTCACGCTGACCGACGGCAACCAGCTGCGCTTCAAATACGACGAATACGCCCGCCTGCTCGAGGAAACCGACCCCCTGGGCCGCACCATCAGCTATAAGCACCATTTCGCGACGCCGCTGGTGACCGAAACCCGCTTCCCCGACGGCAGCGTGTGGCAAGCCCGCTATGACGACAAGGGCAACCTGATCACCGAAATCGACCCGCTGGGCCACAAGACCGAGTACCTCAACAGCGAGGACGGCCTGCCGCACACGATCATCGATGCCACCTACAAGTCCAAGTACCTGTGGTGGAACGCCTACGCCCAGGTCGAACGCTTCCAGGACTGTTCGGGCAAAAGCACCCACTACCGCTACGACGATCGCCAGCACCTGGTGGCCGTGACCGATGCACTGAACCAGACCACCTCGCTGGAGCGCAAGACCGATGGCGAGGTGCTGCGCATCAACATCCAGACGGCACCTCGGAAACGTTTACCTACAACACCCTCGGCCAGGTGCTGACGCACACCGATGGCAAAGGCTAGACGACCCGTTTGCAGCGTACCTCCCGCGGGTTGCCGAGCAGCCGCCAGGATGCCAAGGGACAGTGGGTTCGTTACGAGTACGACAAGGCCCTGCGACTGACAGCCTTGGTCAATGACCTGCACCGCGAGGTCTACCGCACCCAGGGCAAGCTTTCCAGTTGCTTCGGTTACGACGCGATGGGCCGCAAAGCGTGGCAGTTCGCCTCGACCTTGCCGGCGGAGAAGCTCTCGCAGGTACAGAACCCCGGCATCGAACCGGTATTGCTGATGGAGCATGCGTACTACCCGATTCACCGTCGATATCAGTACGATCCCCCCGGTGAACTGGTGCGAACGCTGGACAAACTACGCGGCGAGATCAAGTACGAGTTCGAAGCCAATGGCCAGTTGCGCAGCCGCGACACCGGCTCGTTGGTGGGGAGCGAAGAGTTTCGGTACGACGCTGCGGCGAACCGGCTGGGCTTCAATACCAGCCAGTTCGACAAGGTGAAGGACAACCGGATCAGGAAGTGGCGGGATCAGGAATACCGCTATGACCCGTGGGGCAACTTGATCGAGAAGCTTAGCGGGCCGGTCAAGCAGCAGATTTTTACCTACGACTGCGAAAACCGGCTGGTCAAGGCGCAGACGTTGGTCAATGGGAAGCTGGAGAGCGTCGGCCAGTACCGCTATGACAGCCTGGGACGCCGAGTCGCCAAGCAAGCCGAGATCAATGGCAGCGTCGAGCAGAAGCGGTTCCTCTGGCAAGGGCTGAGGATGCTGCGGGAGGATACGCCTGGGCAGAATATCTTGTACCTGTATGAGCCGGGTAGCTATGCACCGTTGGCGCGGGTTGATCAAACAGAAGGTGAAGAGCAGAAGCTTTACTACTTCCATACGTATCAGATTGGTACACCGCTGGAATTGACGGATAGCAATGGGAAAGTCGTCTGGCAGGCAACGTATCGCTCTTGGGGCGAGATTGAGCAGTTAACGGTCAATGAGATCTGGCAGGGCCTGCGGTTTCAAGGGCAGTACTTTGATGTCGAAACGGGTCTTCATTATAATACGTTCAGGTACTACGATCCAACAGTTGGGCGGTTCGTCACTCAGGACCCAATCGGATTGGCTGGAGGATTTAATCTTTATCACTACGCCCCGAACTCGATAAGTTGGATAGACCCATATGGTGTATCTGGCTTCTTTATGAGTTCAACGTTCACCGCGCCGTCAGGTAGCACTCATACTGTCTTTCAACAGAAAATCGATTGGGATCTGCCGGTTAATACGCGTGAGGGGGTAAAAACGAATATGGATTTAGCGTCGGAAGGTAGAAGTGCTTTTGTAGTGAAAAATGGTAGTTACTCACAGCTTAATTTGCACCACTCTAAACAGGATGGTCGTGGTGCGCTTTTTGAATTGTCTGCGGATACGCACCAGGCATATGGACGGACAAATGCACTACATCCTCATTTACCTGACCAGCATCCCCATAACCCAGTCAATCGTGATATCTTTAAGGTAGATAGAGAGAGTTACTGGTTGTCTAGAGCGCAAGCCGAAAAAACATTCGTTCAAATAAAGTAAGTTGCGGGTGAGGAATATGCTTTCTAATAAGGTTAAGGATTTTTGTCGTCAAAAAGGCTGGTGGTACGATGATGCAAGCTCAGTGTACGAACTTGAGCTGCAGAAGCTAGGTGTTGGGTTGAATTCTGATTGTGCGGAGTTTTATTTACATGCCGAAGATGGGCCAACATTCACTTCGGGTGGGCATGAGCTTTATCAGCTGGGTTGGTTCGCTAAAAACACAAAATTCGATCTCGCTTTGCAACGGGCGCACGATACATTGGGACTTGATGCCGTATATATACCCTTGGATAGTTTTGAGGGTGAGGGGGGATATTTTTATAACTCCAAGACAGGTGAGGTGGTTGAGGTTTCTCTTGGTCAAAGTTTAGCGGATTTCAAGGCGGGTCGCTTGGCCCCTCAGTGGGGGAGTTTCAATGAATTTATTGAATTCTATTTTGGGCTGACTTAAGTAGGTTTGTTTTTTTTCTTTGAAATATTAGCGAGTCTTGCGACTCAATATTGCGAGTGACTCATTTGAGACCGTTGGGCGGGACTCACTGCTAGAGGTACTCTATAGGCTCTAATGTTCTTATGTGTCGGTGAGATATGAGCTCTGATAATCGTTTTTTTTTCGAATCTGAATTGTTGAAAGTGCTAAAGAAGGTGGCGGAACAATTTGATGGTGTTACAGCTTCAAAAAATAAGCTAAAATTCAAGTACAAGAAGAAGTTTGTGGCTGAGCTTTTTCTAGAGCATTTGGTGCGTGTGGATTCCTATGTTCTTGGCGGATTGGTATATGGGGGGGAGTTTTTCGAATGTTCTTCCAGTTTTGCACCTCCGTATAAAAGCAATTTGTTCAATCACTGCTGTTTTTCGTTTATTTCATCAGGGGAGCAGACGAAGAGGTTTAGTGGCGATTTCGGGGGGGCTATCAAAACGCCTTCTCCGAGTTCAGTGATGAATGTATGCGCTCATATTAGGTCCGTCCTTGAAGAGTGGTATATTCCAAAAATTCTAGCATGTATTGTTCCTGCGCAGCGTACAATCAAAGATGTGCTGTCTTCTCCTGATGACTACGCTTACCCCGCAGTATTTATTCACTGTGCTGCAGTTCGGGACCCAAGCTTTGCTGATGAAGGACTATTGAGTCAGGCGCTAAGATCGCCTAAGATAGTTAAAGTTAAAGATTACGATGTTCCACTTCTCTCTTTGGTTAAGTGATTTAAATCTGTAATATACATTCACTTAGAGTGCCGCGTGCCGGTCATGTACTTAAAGAATGTTACGGTTGGAGGGGCGCTCAGGCACTCCATCGAGGGCGCTTCTAAGATCAACTCTGTTAGAGGTTGTGGGTGAACAGATTAGCGTAGTAATCGAGCTGTATTCTCCGGAATTGGATAGGGGATCTGATGTGGCGATGTGGGTGGTTTTTCATGCTGGCGAACGTGTAGTTTGGGAAAGCGCCAGCTGCCGATGACTTGATCTTGTCTACGATAGTCGATGAGTTATTAAAATGCCAGGTGGTATTCAGCCCGTCTCGAAGCAGCCGAGCGAAGAGGATAAAAATTATGCTCGATGAATCTAGTCGAGACTCACCGAGAGTTTCAAGAGCGGTGCCTCTATTTGTTCTTGGCTTGACAGTCAGTAGGCATAAACTCACCCGGCGGGATTTGATAACAAACGCGAGCGCTGCCTCTGGATTGACCGAGCGGGTCTCGCCCGCGGCCACGAACGGAGACTGTGCCATTCACCGCTATGCCTACCCCAGCAGTCACTTTATCATCACCGCTAAGCGCGCTACTATCTGATGGAATCCGTTCAAAATCAACGCTCCGCGTTTTTCATCAAGCTGACTTACTTTCTGATCGGCAGCTTTAATCTGGAAGCTGTATCTTCAGTCCACGTGCGGATTGTATGGCGACGTAGTAAGCATCTTTCAACGCTCGGGCCAGTTCCGGATCATTTTCTTCGAACTCCTTCGACGCAATCGCGCCGGTGCTAAGCTGATGTAGCCTGGATTTGTCGGTTTCGGAACCCTCAAAAACGGCTTTTACATAGTCCAGTTGTTTTAGCAGCAGATCGTAGACCGGAAGTTGTGGGCAACCGTTACGTCGGTGTACCGTCAGCTCAATGGCTTTTTGAACATAGGCGAGTGGAGTGGCTAATTTCATGGGTTACCCGGCGTGATTAGTTTGCAAAGTTCTCGTTGCCCAGAAGTCATCTGTCGGGCTCCCTCTATTGCCTCGAACGACTGTGTAGGAACAGACCAGGCGTCGAGCACTCGAGCAGACGTGCTGCGTAGTAGCGTCACTTTATCAGTGGATTGATAAACGTTGACGATCTTCGGTACGAAAGTTTCAGTATTATAGATTTGACCCAAAGGTTGATGCCCAGCTGAGAAGGCACGGTATCGGGGGTGGGAGAATACCACATGCCTTGGCGGCCTCCTGGCACCTGGAACTGCCAGAGTTTCTTGCCGCTGTTGATGGTCTCGACGCTTACAGGCTTCGTGAAGTCCGGTCCGTTCATGTAGGCTTCATAGTCGGCCGGTTTGTAGTCTTGAGACTTGAAGACAAGCACCCCGGTCCGGACAAGGTCGCCGACGGCTCGACCAATGTTTTCATCAATGGCGCCCCGGCCGCCCGCAAGGGCGACAGGCTGACGTGCGGCGCGAGCATCTCCAGTGGCTCGGGCAACGTCTACATCGACGGCGGCACCCAACGCTACCTGCCGGTAGACGATGAAATTCCCGGCTGGTTGCGCACGACCGTCGACATTCTGAAGGCTGTCGCCGGAGCAGCGGGTGGTATTGCCCAGCTGATCAAGGCCGGCACCCAGGCCGGCATGAAGGCTGTTATGCCGTGCGTGATGAAATCACCCACACCGACGGCAAGGGCCAGGTCACCCGTTTGGCAAGCTCACCAGTTGCTTTGGGTATGACGCCCGCGGGCGCAAGGCCTGGCAATTTGCCTCGAGTTTGCCGGCCGAAAAACTGTCACAGGTGCATAACCCCGGGGTTCACCCGCAGCTGCTAGTGGAGCATGCCTACAACCCGATCCACCGTCGCTACGAGTACGACCCGGCCGGCGAACTGAGCCGCACGCTGGACAAGCTACGGGGCGAGACCCGGTACGAATACGAAGCCAACGGCCAGCTCCACAGCCGCGAGACGGGACGCCTGGAAGACAGCGAAGCGTTCCGCTACGACCCCGCAGCGAACCGGCTGAACTTCAACACCAGCCAGTTCGACAAGGTGAAAGACAACCGGATCAGGAAGTGGCGGGACCAGGAATACCGCTATGACCCTGGGGCAACTTGATCGAGAAACTCAGCGGGCCGGTGAGGCAGCAGACTTTCAGCTACGACTGTGAGAATCGTCTGGTCAAGGCGCAGACGTTTGTCAGTGGGAAGCTGGAAAGCGTAGGCGAGTACCGCTACGACAGCCTGGGACGGCGAGTAGCCAAACGGTCGGAGATCAACGGCAAGGTCGAGCAGAAGCGTTTCCTGTGGCAGGGCTTGCGGATGCTGCGGGAGGAGACGCCGGGGCAGAGCACCTTGTACGTCTACGAGCCGGGCAGCTATGCGCCGCTGGCGCGGGTGGACCAGGCGGAGGGGGAGGCGCAGAGGCTTTACTACTTCCACACGGATCAGATCGGAACGCCGTTGGAGATGTCCGACAGCGAGGGTGAGATCGTTTGGCAGGCGACGTACCGGGCCTGGGGCGCGGTGGACAGGCTGGCTGTCCATGCGGTGGAGCAGAACCTGCGGTTTCAGGGGCAGTACTTCGATGATGAGACGGGGCTGCACTACAATACGTTTAGGTATTACGATCCGGAGGTGGGGCGGTTTGTTACGCAGGATCCGATTGGGTTGGCTGGTGGGAGTAACTTATATAAATATGCCCCAAATTCTATTGGATGGACAGATGAACTTGGCTTGTCATGTAGATCAGATGCTAAAGTTCTTAGGAAAAACCTCGGCGTAAGTCCTCAGGGTGGTGGGCAATACGACGCACATCACATAATAATGTCAAATTCAAAAGACGTGAGGATGGTTGGACTACGTAATAAGATGGATGATTTAGATATTGACATAAACGATAAGCGTAACGGTATTTGGTTGCCAAATACTGAGTCGGCTAGAGTTCCTAGGACAACAGCGACGCCTCATAAAGGCGCGGGAGTGCATGGTAAAGTATATAAGCAATATGTATTTGACAAAATGCATGTTGCAAGTACGCGAGAGGAATTTTTGATCGCCTTGTCGGATGTTAAGAAGTCGCTCTTTGATGGCGTTAACTTTAAAATTGTTAGGTGAAGGTATGATGCTAAGCAAGCTCGAAGATCTGAAGAATGAAGCTCTAAGTAAGTTGGGAGATGCGTCATTCTGTTCTTTATTTGTTGAGGGTGGTGCGCCCGTCAAGGTGTTGTGGTCCAAGGGACCTGCCATTTCAATAGTGCCTTATGAGTTGGAAATGGCAGGTGTGATCCCAGCCGACATGTCTATAAAGGAACCGTCTAGCAAGAAGAATGTGTACAGGTATCTGTATGATGGTAATCGCCTTCAAAGGATTGAGGTCCATAACTCGAAGGGTCAAGTCCATGAGACAGAGTTATACACTTATGTTGATGCTCGCATATATGCTATTAAGATAAATCGTCATGCAGAAAATCTATGGATAAAAATAGCGGACTTGAATAAAGGTAACGTAATACGTGCTTGCCGAGTAGACTTCGATTCCGAGTTTTGGTCTTTTGGCTATCAATGGCAGGGTGGGAATCTCCAGGAGATTTTATCATTTTCTTCAAATAGTGTTCCCGGGGTCAGGATCTACCCTGAATATAGCGAGGATAACGCGCTGGTAGGGATGTATTTTGTGAAGGATGAAATCAAAGTCTACGTATACAGGCGTTAGATCTGACGTCTGATATAAAACGCCCGATGGATTTGCTTGGATGTAACTCTGTGGTGGATATGTTGGGAACTAGCATTGAGTTCTGATGCCGATCCACTGGTAAAGCGTGCGCGTGCCAAATACGTCAGAGTTAAATGAGGTGAGTTATCTAAAAAAATCAGTTATCGGCGCAAAGTGGTGACTGTTTTGAGGATGTATAACACGATATCTATCCGGTCTGAGTTAATATTCTTGAGGCATGGTGCTTATTAACCTCTGATAACGGATCACGTGTTTTAGGTTAACGAAATGAGCGGCGGTATCTTTAGTGATGCCATTAAAGATTCGAGTGTTTGTTGTTCGCGGCCCACCTCGCGCTCCTTAAGGAAATCCTGGAAAAGACTTACTGATTTGGCAAAATCCCCGGACACTAATCGCCGAGCTTTGCGATGATGAAGCAGATGACCTTCGCTGATGCCGAGTACGCCGGTAAGCGTAAGCAGACCTGCAAGGAGCTGTTCCTGATCGAGATGGATCGGGTCGTACCCTGGGAGGGTTTGATTGCTTTGATCGAACCTCATTACCCAAAGGGCGAAGGCGTCCGTCCAGCCTATCCGCTGATGGCGATGCTGCGGATTCATCTGATGCAGAACTGGTTCGGTTACAGCGATCCGGCGAGGGAAGAGGCGCTGTACGAGACGACGATCTTGCGCCAGTTTTCCGGTCTGAGCCTGGAGCGAATCCCGGATGAAACCACCATCCTCAACTTTCGTCGCCTGCTGGAAAAGCATGAGTTGGCCACCGGTATTCTCGGCGTGATCAATGGCTATCTGGGCGACCGTGGCTTGTCATTGCGACAAGGCACCATCGTCAATGCCACGCTGATTCATGCTCCCAGTTCGACCAAGAACAAAGACGGCAAACGCGACCCAGAAATGCACCAGACGAAGAAGGGCAACCAGTATTACTTCGGCGCCAAAGCACATTGGTGACGACGATGAGTCCGGGCTGGTGCATAGGGTGGTGGTCACTGCGGTCAACGTCGCGAACGTAACCCAAGTCGACAAACTGCTGCACTGTGGTGAGAACGTGGTCTGCGCTGATGCGGGCTATACCGGTGTAGAGAAGGGTGAAGAGCATGCGGGGCGCCAAGTCATCTGGCAGATTGCAGCCCGGCGCAGCCAAAAAGCACGGTAAAGGCAGCGCGTTGTACAAAGCGATACGCAAGATCGAGAGAGCCGAGGCCCAGGTTCGCTCCAAGGTTGAGCATCCATTTCGGGTGATCAAGCGCCAGTTTGGTTACACCAAGGTGCGCTTCCGGGGCTTGGTGAAGAATACTGCACAGATGGTGACGCTGTTTGTCCTGTCGAACCTGTGGATGGCGCGTCGACATTTGCTCTCCAATGCAGGCGAGGTGCGTCCGTGAAGAGTGAAGTGGCTGCTGCGAGGTGCTTGCAGCGGCGAAAATGGTTGAAATAAACGGCAGATTTGACCGGGATTTGAACGGCTGCCGTTTTTTGAAAGCGCAGATGACCAAGTAGCGGGAAAATAGCGGGCTACTTCAGACCCTCCCTAACACGGAAAACCGGGCGAAAATTTCCTCAACACACGCTATATCACGCCTTTTTCAGCAAATAGAGCTTCGTGCCGGGGAAATTTTTGATTGCCACCGCAATACGGTAAGTTGATCGGGGCTTGTCCAGCAGCATTAAAGGCGCTGCAATGTCAGAAAACAGCCTAAGCTTTGTCACTGAGTTGTATTTGGTACTCATAACCATATCCACATTAAGCCGGCTTTCCACAAGTACTTTTTATTTGACTGATGAACGAGCCTGGAGACATCATCGCCGGTCCACTTGGATGCAAAAATTTTTCGCCGATCGTCAAAGTAGTTGCCACGTAGAGTCTGAGATGAGTAGCTTCGACCAAGGCAAGTAGTACCGTAAAAGCCCCATCAGCAAGCCGAACGCCAGCGTCTTGCCTGCATCTCACCGCACTAGCCTCAATTGGTTCAAACCAGCTCATCTGGGTTGGGATCTCCTACGTAGGAACTCTTCGACAACTGCAAGTCCTTCGTGCGCACCACCCATCATCTCTAGCGTGAAGCGTGAATAAGCAAGCTCTAGCTCACCATGCTTGGACAGGTTGCGCTCAGCAAATAGAGCTCGGGCAGGTGCTCACCCACACCGACGGCAAGGGCCAGGTCACCCGTTTGCTGCGCAGTGCCCGCGGCCTGCCGACCAGCCGCCAGGATGCCAAGGGCCAGCGGATCGGGTACGAGTACGACAAGGCATTTCGTCTCACCGCGCTGGTCAATGAAAACAACGCCACCTACGACTTCCGCTACGACGCCTCCGATCGCCTGATCGAAGAAAAGCGCGTCGATAATCTCACCCGGCGCTTCAGCTACGACGACGGCGGTCACCTGATCCGCCTGGATGAAATCGGCTACGGCGACCGGGGCGAACAGCCCCAGCGCAGCACCCTGTTCGAGCGCGATCCAATTGGCCGGTTGCTGGCCAAGCTGAACAACGACGCACGCCAAGGCTATGCCTACGACGACGCCGACCGGCTGCTCAGCATCCATCGCCAGCCAACGGACAACGGCAAGCGGCTCGGCATCACCGAAGAGAAGCTGGAGTTTGCCTACGACCTGCTGGGCAGGCTCACCCAGGAAACCACCCCGCAAGGCCCGCTGGCGTATGAGTACGATCCACTGAGCAACCTGACCACGCTGGCACTGCCCACCGGCCAGCACCTGAATCACCTGTACTACGGCAGCGGCCATCTGCACCAGATCAACCTCGATGGCCAAGTCATCAGCGACATGGAGCGCGACGACCTGCATCGCGAGGTCTACCGCACCCAGGGCAAGCTCACCAGTTGCTTCGGCTACGACGCCCGCGGGCGCAAGGCCTGGCAATTTGCCTCGAGTTTGCCGGCCGAAAAACTGTCACAGGTGCATAACCCCGGGGTTCACCCGCAGCTGCTAGTGGAGCATGCCTACAACCCGATCCACCGTCGCTACGAGTACGACCCGGCCGGCGAACTGAGCCGCACGCTGGACAAGCTACGGGGCGAGACCCGGTACGAATACGAAGCCAACGGCCAGCTCCACAGCCGCGAGACGGGACGCCTGGAAGACAGCGAAGCGTTCCGCTACGACCCCGCAGCGAACCGGCTGAACTTCAACACCAGCCAGTTCGACAAGGTGAAAGACAACCGGATCAGGAAGTGGCGGGACCAGGAATACCGCTATGACCCTGGGGCAACTTGATCGAGAAACTCAGCGGGCCGGTGAGGCAGCAGACTTTCAGCTACGACTGTGAGAATCGTCTGGTCAAGGCGCAGACGTTTGTCAGTGGGAAGCTGGAAAGCGTAGGCGAGTACCGCTACGACAGCCTGGGACGGCGAGTAGCCAAACGGTCGGAGATCAACGGCAAGGTCGAGCAGAAGCGTTTCCTGTGGCAGGGCTTGCGGATGCTGCGGGAGGAGAC